>JANXTU010000123.1 GCA_025352235.1 Fimbriiglobus sp. | reverse complement strand
GGATCGGACAGTGATTCTGCACGCCCGCTGCGGAAAGAGCAAGCAGTTCTACCTCATGCGCTACCGCCGGGCGGAGCGCAAGAAGCCCTACGAAGCGGTGGGGGCTTACCAGGCACCCCTCTTCGATCAGGAGTCCATCGGCGGGAGCCGGGACATGATCTCCCTCGATCTTCTGAACTCGCATTCACCGTGTCCGTACTGCAGCGCTGCAGGCCCGTCTGCAATCTGCCAGTGCGGTGGCATGTTTTGCGCGCCGCCGATCGATCGGGCGACGACGATGACATGCCCATGGTGCAAAGGCACGGAGACTTTTTCACCCGCGTATGGCGCGATTGCCAACCGAGGAGCCGGCTAGAGCGAATTTCAAGTTTGCATAGCGTTGGGGCGTTGAGTCCAGCCTTACGGCGTTGAGTCCAGCCTTTTGGCGTTGAGTCTACGTGAGGGTGTGCGACTTCTCGCTGGACTCAAGACTCGCGTCAAGCCCGGAGAGCAGGGCACTGCTCTGTCCAAAACATCCGATACGAAAACTTGAAATCCGCTTTAACCTCGCAAGAATTCGAGGAAGTTGCCCTTTAAAAACTGCGCGGCGTCGCGTTCGATCTCGGCTTCGGTCAAGCGCCAACCCGCCGCGAGCAAGTCCGCATACTTTTCCGTCAACACGCGGCCGATGGCCGTCCGCGAGTGGTCCCATTTGTAAATCAGTTGATCGAGCACGCGGGCGTCCGAGTGCTGCGGAATCATGGATGTGCCGAGGAGTTCGATCCGCATCCGGGTGATCTCGTCGATGAGCGACGGATTGTTGAGGAACCACCAGCAGCCGAAGGGCATGAGGTTGCCGAACTTGCGGGCCGCGACGGCGAGTTCGTGCTGGTTCTCGCGGGCCAACATCGTGACGAAGAAACGGTTGTTCGGGAATCGCTGACATAGGGATGTCACCGCTTCGACCGAGGCGAGCCCGCCGGTGTCCGCGGCGTCTCGCAGCTCCGGATTCACGCCGCGCCGGCTGCCGATCATCATGGCGAACGGGATGTTCCGCTCCTCGCAGACGGGCAGCACGACCTTCTCCAAAATCTCCGAAGCGCGGAACTCCGGCGGCAGACTGATGGCGCAGTAGATCGCCTGCACGCGGTCGCACCATTCGTTCAAAAATCGCTTGACCTCGGCGATGGTCTTGTCCGTCAACTCGGACTCGACGTCGTAACCCCACGCGGCGAGTTTCTTCCCGGCCGTCGGCCAATCCAAAATCAAGGGATCGAAGCGCAGCACGCCCCGGAAGCGCGGATCGGGGGCGATGCCGGCCAGCCAGCGGGCACGCTCGTTGTCGTCGAAGACCGCGTTCGTCATCGTGATCGATTCGACGTTGGCGAGTTCCATTACGCGGTCGACGTACTCGTTCGGATCCCGTTCGCGGAACCACTGACGATGACTTGTCAGCGACTTCACCCCGGGGTCGAGACCGAGCTTCGACAGCGTCGTGACGACCCCCCGACAGGCTTCCGATAGCGGCGTCCGGTCGACGAACAATTGCTTCCAAATGTGGTCCGCCTGCTCGCTCTTGGTCATCGCCCAGAACTGCGCGTAGGGGAATTTCGGCGCGGGAACCGCGCGGAAGACTTCCGCGACGAGGTAGTGGTACGTCACCAGTTCATCGAGGCCCCAGAGCATCAGTCCGTCGGGGCCGGAACTGCCGAAGCTCGGCGGATAGAGGTGCGTGTGCATATCCACGATCGGCTGCGCCGCCAAGACTCGCGTGACAACTGCGGGGAGTTCGTGGGCTTGTATCATCGGGTGCTCTTTAAAACCGCGTTCAATCGGGCAATTCTTTTCCGCTCGTCGGTCGCTTTCGCCGGTTCGTCCGCGGCGTCGAAGCATCGGGCGAGCGTTTCCCGGAAGGCGATGTCGCCCGGCACGATATCGAGCCAGCGCTGCAAATCGCCGAGGGCGGGTTTGGGCTTTTTTAACTCCAATCGAGCGTTGGCCCGCAACAACAATGCCGCCCGGTGCTGGGGTCGCTTCGACAAGATCGCATCGCAATCGACGACGGTGGCGGGCCAGTCCGATCGGGCCGCGCGGAGTTGCGCGCGGGCCAGCAAGGCCGGGGGGCAATCCGGGAGAAGCCGGAGTGCCGCGTCGAAATCAGAACCGGCCGCAGCGTGCCAACCGGCGATCTTTTGGAACGAGTTCACCTCGTGCCAGAACTCCGTCGCAGTCCGTAGCAAGATCGCGCCGGGCGCTTCGGCGAGGAAGGACCGGACCTCCGCGAGGCTCGCGGCGTAGGCTTGGTGGAGGGGTGCATCCTTCGCGGCTTGCACGCCGAGGAGTTCGCCGCGTTCATTGCAAATCGGCCCGCCGGGGGCGGTACCGGTCGCGGGTAGCTGGAATAGATTCGCCTGCGGTTTGGCGGAGAATTCCGCGCGGGCGAGTGCGACCGAGCCGCGTTGGCGGAGGCTGCCGGACGAGGCGACGAAGGCGAATTCCAATCCGGCCGGATGGGACAACGCGACGGCACGATCCGCGACCGCCGGATCACGCGGGGCCAGTGACACCCCCTTGACACCGTCCGGGAGCGAGTCGAGTTGCACGAGCGCCAGATCGCGGCGAAAATCGCAGTGGAGGACGGTGCCGGAGTGCCAGCGCCTCGCCAAATGCAATTCGACGCCGTCTTTGTAGGTCGCGACCTCGCCGACGATTTCCCCATCCTTCCCGGAGACGGGAAAGGCGACGCCGACGCGGTCGAACGGCCCGACCCCGGCGGCCGAGGTGAGGACCCAGCGCCGTTCGCGGTCGATGACGACGCCGGCGCAGCGGACGTCGGTCGCGGTCGGACGGATCCAAACGGTGCTCCGGGCGATCTCTTCGGCGATGCCCGATTCGCGATTCCGGGGCGGTTCGACCCGCTTCAAAAAGCGGCGGATCGCGGATGCATCCGGCCCGACGGCCGCGAGGGGCACACGCCGGCGCAGTGCCGAAATTATCCCCACCACTCCGCCGCGGTCGTCCAGCACCGGCCCGCCGCTATCGCCCTCTTCGATGGGCAATTGCACGATCAAACTCGGCAGATCCACCGCAAGTTTCTCGGCCCGCCAGAAGTACCCCTCCGCGAGCCGGCCGTGCTGCCGGACCGTGCCGATGGTCGTGTTCCAGAGGGTATCGACATCGCCGCGGTGGCCGATACTGCGCACGGATTGCCCGAGTGACACCGGGCGGTCCGCGAAGCTCAACGCCCGCGTCCCCGCTGGTAAACTCGGGACTTCGATCAGCGCGAGGTCGAGTGCATCCGAAGTCCGGAGGACGTTCCCCGTCACGAGGTGGCCCGATGCGCGGAGCTTCGCGCGCCGGCCGAGGTAGTCCGAAGAATCGGCGAGCAGCCGACCGTCGCGGAAGGTCGGAAAGAAGACTTCCAACTTCGCCTGTTCTCCGACGATGTGCCGGCAGGTGAGGATCAACCGTTTCTCGGCATCGACGACCCAGCCCGTGCCGACGCCGTCCGGATCGGCGCGGAGATAGACGACACTCGGGAACGCCGAGTGCGAGACGATGAGCGAAGCGAGGATTGGGACGAGAAACACGCGAAGCTCCTCACCCGTCGCGGCCCAAGAGAAACCGGCCCGGGTCGACCTGCGTCCGCAGCAAATGCAATTCGTGCGCCGTCGGGGCCGGGGTTACGCCGAGTTCGTCGGCCACGGCCAACTCGAAGCCGGTGGCTTGGCGGACGTCGTCGAGGGTATTGCCCGGATGGAGCGACATGACCCGCATCCGCTTCGTGTCCGGGTGGAAATTGAGGACGCACCGATCGGTGATGACGCGGTCCGGCCCGGTGTCGGCGGGGAGGCCCGCCGCTTCGCGCGCCCCTGGCCCGGTGAGGTAACCCGGCGTCGTCAGGAAGTCGAGCTTCGCCACGAACTTCTTCGCGTCGTGCTTCATGACGATCAACGTCTTCCAGCAGAAGCTAGCGAGGTCGTTGGCCCCGCCGCTGCCGGGGAGCCGCACCTTCGGCTCGCGGTAGTCGGCGCCGATCATCGTCGAGTTCAAATTGCCAAACGCATCGATCTGCGCGCCGCTGAGAAAGGTCGCGTCGATCATCCCGCGCTGGCAGAACTGCATCACGTCGGCCATCGAGGTCGCCATCAGGGCTTTGTGGAAGGTCGTGCTATCGCCGACGCTGATGGGCATCGTCGGCAACAGCGGGGCGACGCCGCCGGCTTCGAAGACGATGATGAGATTCGGGGCGTGCGTGCGCTGGGCGAGCATCGCCGCGGCGCAGGGCAGACCAGTGCCGACTGCCAGCGTGGTGCCGTCGCGCAGCTCGTGCGCCGCCGCGGCGATCATCAATTCGGTGGCGGTGTAGTCGGGCATGGCGGAGGCTCAGGGGAGGAGGTCCGCGATCCGAATCGTCGCGTCGGGCGCGGCCAGCGGCGACACTGTCCCGTCGGCGGGGACGGTCAACTGGGTGGCGTAGCCGTCGGCGCTGGGGTCGCGAAAAACCAAAAGTTGCCGGTTGTTCAAGTCGAGCACCCAATACTCGGGGATGCCGGCGTCGGCGTAATGATCGGCTTTTTCTGTGGTGTCGTACTTCAAGTAGGCATCCGAGATTTCGACGATCAACTCCGCTGTGGTCGGGTGTTCGCCGGTGTCGCGCGCCGATCCCCGCAGGAAAGCGAAGTCCGGTTGCGGATCGGTCGTTTGTCCTAAGAGAATCGGCAGTTGCGAGCGCATCCGCCAGCCCCGGCCGAAGATCGCTCGGAACACGTCCGTGGCGAGTTCGACGGCGATGGCGTGCGGCGGATTCCTCGGGCCTTCCTCCAGAATAGTCCCATCGACGAGCATCGCTTGCCGGCCTTCGAAAAGCCCGAGTTCCCCGAGCAGGTGGAATTCGCCGACGGTCCAGAGCTTCGCCGTCGAGGCGGTCGATGTGAGAGTCGCAAGCCGTGGCGGCGGCATCGGCGGGGCGAGAGCGGTCATGCGAACGACCTCGGAACGAGAACGGTCACGGGAGTGCATTCTATCGCAACCGGCGATCTCCATCCACCCGGACGACAACCGTTCGATTCCCGTGGAATTGTCGATGCGCCCGGCGCGGAACGGGTTATCTTGATCTTGCTCGACCGACTTCGGAATCCGCGTGCTTCGGAATCGCCATGAACTTCCTCCCGCTCCTCCTCGCGCTCGGAGCCCCGCAACCGGCGGCGCCCGACTTCAACCGGGATGTCCGGCCGATCCTGTCGAACCACTGCTTCAAGTGCCACGGGCCGGCGGTGCAGAAGGCGAAGTTGCGCCTCGACAGCTTCCCGGCCGCGACCAAGACCGCCATCGTGCCGGGGAAGCCGGAGGCCAGCGAGCTGCTGAAGCGCATCGGGGCGCACGATGACACGCAGATGCCGCCGAAGGAGGCGGGCCTGCCGCTGACCGCGAAGCAGATCGAGACGCTGCGACAGTGGGTTGTCAGCGGGGCCGAGTACGCCCCGCACTGGAGCTTTGTGCCACCCGTCCGGCCGGCCGTTCCGAAGGGTGAGGCGCATCCCGCCGATGCGTTCGTCCGCGCGAAGTTGACGGAAGCCAAGCTGAAGCCGTCCGCCGAAGCGGATCGCGCCGTGCTCATCCGCCGCGTCACGCTCGACCTGATCGGACTGCTGCCGTCGCCGGAAGAGGTCGCCGCGTTTGTGAATGACAAGACCCCGGACGCTTACGCGAAACTCGTCGACAAGCTGCTCGCCTCCGAGCATTACGGCGAGCGACAAGCGCGGCACTGGCTCGACCTCGCCCGCTACGCCGACAGCAACGGCTACACCATCGACGGCGCCCGCAGCATCTGGCCCTACCGCGATTGGGTCGTGTCGGCGTTCAACCGCGATCTGCCCTTCGACGAGTTCACGGTCGAACAGCTCGCCGGGGACTTGCTGGCGAAGCCGGCGAAGGATCAACTGATCGCGACCGGGTTCCACCGCAACACGAGCTTCAACGAGGAGGGCGGCACCGACGCCGAGCAGTTCCGCGTCGAGCGTGTCGTGGACCGCACCAACACCACGGCCGCCGTCTGGCTCGGCCTCACCGTCGGGTGCGCCCAGTGCCACGATCACAAGTATGACCCCGTGTCGCAGGCCGAGTACTACAAGCTGTACGCGTTCTTCAACAGCAGCGACGAACCCTCGATGAGCCTCGGCGGCACGCCCGACCTCGACAAGAAGGTCGCCGAGTTGACGGAGCGTCTCGCAGCCGAGCGATTGGGGGGCAACGACGAGGTGGTCAAGAAGACGATCGCGGAACTGAAGAAAGTGCAGGGGCAGGTGCCGAGCACGCTCATCATGAAGGAGCGGGCGAAGCCGCGCGAGACGTTCGTGCAGATCCGGGGGGACTTTTTGCGGAGGGGGGATGCCGTGAAGCCGGGATATCCGGCGGCGGTCGTAAGAGACCTCACCCCCCGGCCCCCTCTCCGAAGCGGAGAGGGGGAGACGAGCCGGCTCGATCTCGCGCGCTGGCTCGTGAGTCGGGACCATCCGCTGACATCGCGGGTGTTCGTGAATCGGGCCTGGCAGCAGTTCTTCGGGCGCGGTCTCGTCGAAACCGAGAACGACTTCGGGATGCAGGGTGCGGCGCCGACGCACCCCGAACTGCTCGATTACTTGGCCGTCGAGTTCCGCGAACCGACGGCGAAGGGCGCGAAGCCCTGGAGCATCCAGGCGCTGTACCGCCTCATCGTGACGAGCGCGACCTACAAACAATCGTCGGTGCTGCGGAACGACTTGAAGGACGCCGACCCGCAGAACAAACTGCTCGCGCGGCAAGCGCGGCTGCGGCTCGAAGCCGAGATCATCCGCGATGCGGCGCTCAGTGCCAGCGGACTGCTCAGCCGCAAACTCGGCGGGCCGGGGGTCTATCCGCCGCTGCCGCCGGAGGTCTTCGCATTCACCCAGAGCAAGCACCCCTGGCCCGAGAGCAAGGGCGAGGACCGCTACCGTCGGGGGCTGTACACGCACGTGTGGCGCCAGAGCCAGCACCACCTGATGACGACCTTCGACGGCGCCGATGCCCAGACGGCCTGCACGAAGCGCAACCGCAGCAACACCCCGCTGCAGGCGCTCCACTTGGCGAACGACCCGGCCTTCGTGGAGTTCGCCGCGGCGCTCGGCGCCCGCCTCGAGAAGGAGGGCGGCGCATCGGATGCGGAGCGGATCGACTTCGCTTATCGCATCTGCTTCGGCCGCACCCCAAGCGCGGGCGAAGCCGAGGTGGTCGTGAAGTACTTGCGGAAAGGGGACGCGAAGACGGCCTGGACGAGGACAGCCCGCGTGCTCATGAATTTGGACGAGTTTGTGACGCGGGAGTGAGTGGGAAGTGTCGGTATCACGTTCGCGACCGAGCGGACATCGACACTCCAAACTTCTATGATAATCGGAACAAGCAATGACAACATATACAATTAGATCAATGTACAGATTTGGCACATGGGTGAGATACGACTCGAAGTATAATGGATCCGGCGAAGGGACTATCGTCGGAATTGTACTGAACGATGACGCGTCAATATATTATTATATTGAATCGCCTTTGAGCGAAATCAACGGAGGCATCTTGCCGGACGACATTGTAGACTGTCGAAAAGAGTGATCCTCGAGGAACCGCCCGAATCCCGTGAAGGCCGAATTTCTCGACTCCGGTACGCAAGAGTTCTAACGACGTCGGATTTCCGAAGCAGCGCCGCCGCCGTGACAATCGCCATTGTGGCGACACGTTTCTTAACGTGTCGGACAATCGAAGCCGGGTGGATCGCGAAAATGAAATTGATCCCGGCGGTCTGATTCCGACACGTTGGGAAACGTGTCGCCACGTCAATCTCCCGGGCGGCCGGGAGTGCGCTGACTCAAACCGAATCCCAACGACACCGCCGATCCCAAGTCCCATGAAAACCATCCCGATACTCGCGTTCGCGCTCGCCCTCACGGCCTCGTTGGCCGGGGCGCACCCGCTGTTGCAGTGCGAGTTCGACCGCAAGATCGCGGTGCGGCTCGAACCGGCCGCCGTCGATGTGAAGTATTCGCTCGAGCTTTCGGAATGGTCGATGGCATTCGACGGCGCGACCATTTTGAAGCCGGATGACTTGAAAGGCGTCACCGGCGACCGGGCCTACGCCAAGCGTTACGCCGCGGTGAAAGCCCGCTACATCGCCGACGGTTTGAACGCCCAGTTGAACGGCGTCGCGCTGAAGTTCGATCCCGTTGGCGACATCTCGATCGAACTCGAAGGGCTGAGCAAAAACATCCTCATCACGTTCCATCTGCGCGCGGTCTATCAACCATCGGCCGGGATCGAGAACAGCCTGACCTTCGTGGAAGAAACGGGGTTCGTCGACAAGAACGGCGCGAAGACCTTCGACCCGGCCGGGGCGATCTTCTTGACCGTCGACGAGCGCGAGAAGAAAAGCGATACGCTCACGATGATCGACGCGACCTACCCGGAGCGCTTCAACGGCAAGCCACTCAGCCAGATCCCAGCCGGGGAAGAAGTGACCCGCCGGAGTTGCAGTGCGAAGTTCACCGTACCGGTCTCCGCGGCGCCGCCGTCGGAATCGATCCCCGAAGCGCCGACCGTCACCCTCGCCCCGGATGAGCGCGGCACCTTCGCGCAACTCCGCGACCGGGGCCTGCTGGCCCTCTTCGATTCGGAATTGGGCCTCGGCGTCGTGCTGCTCCTCGCGGCCGGGTTCGGCGCCGCCCACGCTTTCACTCCGGGCCACGGTAAGACGATGGTCGCAGCCTACCTCGTCGGCGAGCGCGGCACCGTCGGCCACGCCATCGGCCTCGGGCTCACCGCGACGCTGGCCCACACCGGCTCGGTGATCGCCGTCGCCATCGCACTCTACACCGTCTACGGCAACGCGGCTCCGGCCACGGCCCAGGGCTGGCTGATGATGGCCGGGGGCTTGTTAATCTTACTCGTCGGCTCGTGGCTGTTGCTCCAACGGATTCGCGGCCACGCCGACCACGTCCACCTGTTCCAAGATGCCCGGCCATCCGCGCGGGTGGGTTGGGTCCGCGTCGTCCTCTTGGGCCTCGGCGGCGGTATTATCCCGTGTTGGGATGCGGTGCTCCTCTTCCTCGTGGCGATGGCCCAAGGCCGCATCGGCTTCGCGATCCCGCTGCTCATCGCCTTCAGCACGGGGCTGGCGCTCGTCCTCGTGTTGCTCGGAGTCGGCGTCGTCTACGCCAACCGCGCCGGCGGACGGCGATTCGCGGGGCAACGCTGGTTCCGCTATCTGCCCATCGCCAGCGCCGTGATCTTGATGATCCTCGGAATCTGGTTCCTGCGGGACGGCTATCAAGCCTTGGCGAACTGATCCGATACAATATAGGGATATCCATTCGAGGTTTGAAACATGGCCGCGACCTCCGAACGGATCACGACCCACCCGCTGCTATGCGGTGGTAGACCCTGCGTGCGGGGAATGCGGATCCGGGTCAGCGATGTGCTGGATCTCCTCGCGGCCGGCCTTTCGGTGCAAGAGATCGTCGCCGAACTCCCTGACTTAGAAGTCGCCGATGTCGCGGCGTGCCTCCGTTTCGCCAGCGTCCGCACGTCCCGCGCGGAGGCCGTCGCGTGACGTTTTGGCTCGACGCGCAATTGTCCCCAGCAATGGCACCGTGGATCGCGTCGACTTTCGACGTCTCGGCGCTGGCGGTCCGCGATTTGGGTTTGCGCGACGCTCTCGATCCACCGATATTCGCGGCGGCGAAAGCCGCCGGGGTCGCGGTGATGACCAAAGACGCGGACTTCGCCGAGATGGCCGAACGACTCGGCCCGCCTCCCCAGGTCCTTTGGCTGCGTTGCGGCAATACCTCGAATGCGGCACTCCGCGTGGTACTTGCGCGGGAATTGCCCGGAGCGATCGCTCGTTTGATCTCGGGTGCGACTCTCGTTGAAATCGGCACGGACGCCGATGAATAAATCGCAGTCCGGCCAATATTCACCGAGGCCCGTATGGCGATTGTGTCCCTCGAAGCCCGGCATGTCCGCATCCGGTTGCGACGGCCCGTCAAACACGCCTCGCACACCCGCACCGAGACCGACAACGTCGTCGTCGTTTGCAAACTCGCAGACGGTTCCGTCGGTTTCGGCGAAGGCGTGCCGCGGGAATACGTCACCGGCGAGACGATTGACGGTGCCCTGTCACTGCTGATGGCCAGCGACTTGGCGGCGCGATTGACGCCCTGCGCGAACTTCGCGCAAGTCTTGGCACTCGCCGAGAATTTCCGGCTGAACCCGATCCCCGACGACGACCGCGAATGCCGGGGGAACGCGGCCCGCTGCGCCGTGGAACTGGCCCTGCTCGACGCCTACGGGCGCAGTTTCGGCGAACCGTTGATGAACGTCGCGAAGATCCTCGCCCCGGAACTCTACGAGCCCCACACGCGGGTGCAGTACAGCGGCGTCATCCTCTCGGCGAAGGGGTGGAAGTCGCGATTGCTCGCTCTTTACTACCGCATCCAAGGCTTCCGGCAGATCAAAGTGAAGGTCGGCATCAACGGAATCGACGACGCGAAACGGCTGAAGATCCTGCGGCGGATGCTCGGTTCGGCACGGGAAATCCGCATCGATGCCAACGAAGCTTGGTCCTCCGGTGAAGTGCTCGACCGCATTCTCGCGCTCGAACCTTTCGGCATTTCCAGCGTCGAACAGCCCGTGCCGCACGAAGACGTGGACTCACTGACAGCCGTACGTCCGCGGACAAAGGTGCCGATCATGCTCGACGAATCACTGTGCGGTCCCGTCGACGCCAAACGCGCCGTCGATGCCGGGACGTGCGACCTGTTCAACCTGCGCTTGTCGAAGTGCGGCGGGTTCATCCCGAGTCTGCGACTCGCGCAGTTCGCCGTTCGACACGGGCTTGGCTACCAACTCGGTTGCCAAGTCGGCGAGACGGGAATCCTCAGCGCCGCCGGCCGGCACTTCGCCACGAGCGTGAAGGGCATCCGCAACCTCGAAGGCTCCTTCGACCGGCACCTCGTCTGGGATGCGCTCACGACCGCCGACCTGACTTTCGCGCGGGGCGGTTGGGCGCCGGCGCTCGTCGGCTGCGGTCTCGGCGCGACGTTCGACCCGGCCCGGCTCGACGCCGTGACCGTCCGCCGGGAGGTGCTCGTCGGTGGCTGAACTCACGCTCTTCCGCGCCTCGGATGGCTACCGCTTCTACACACGCTGTTACCGGCCGGCGGGGACGCCGCTGGCCCGCGTCGTCGTGCTCCACGGCATCCGCAGCCACGCGGAGTGGTATGCGGGAAGTTGCCGATCACTGGCGGAACGCGGGTACGAAGTTCATTTTTTGGACCGTCGCGGCTCGGGGTGGAACACGGCCCACCGCGGCGATTGTTCGAGCTTCCACCGGTTGATCGACGATGTCGCCGAGTTCATTTTGGATCTGCGCCGCACACAAGCCGGATTGCCGTTGTTCCTCGTCGGCATCTCGTGGGGCGGCAAACTCGCGGTGGCGTTGGCGGCCCGCTACCCCACGATGATCAGCGGAATCGCGCTGCTCTGCCCCGGATTGAAACCGGCCATTCAACCACCGTGGGCCACGCGGCTGCGGATCGCCTTGGCCAGCAAACTGCGACCCACAAACCGATTCCCGATCCCGCTGAACGATCCGGAATTGTTCACCGCGTCGCCCGAGTGGTGCCGGTTCATCGACGGGGATCGCTACGGTCTCCGCGAAGCGACGGCCCGGTTCCTGTTCAACAGCTTCCGCTTCGACCGCTACCTGAAAGGCGAATATCGGAAGGTGACGTGCCCCGTGCTGCTGATGCTCGCGGGGAAGGACCGCATCCTCGACAACCCCGCGACGCGGAAGTTGCTGGCGCAGTTCACGCGATCGCGCAGCATCGCCATCATCGACTACCCCGAGGCGGAGCACACGCTGGAATTCGAGGAGCCGGGGCACCCGTGGCTGGCGGATTTGCTGGGGTGGTTCAGTCGCTCGGCTTCAACCGAATCGTGAACTTCGTCCCCCGCCCCGGTTCACTCTGTACAGCGATACTCCCGCCGTGGGCCAGCACGATCTTCTTCGCGGTCGCCAGGCCCAAGCCGTTGCCGGTGGCTTTCGTCGTCAGGAACGGCTCGAAGATTTTCGCCGCGAGTCCCGGTTCCATGCCGCAGCCGGTGTCGATCACATCGAGCACGACCTCGTTCCCCTCGGCCCGCGCTTGCAGGGTCAGCGCGCCGCCGTCGGGCATCGCGTCTTCGGCGTTGAGCATCAGATTCAGCAGCACTTTCTCGAAGAGTTCGACATCGAGCGCGACCCGCGGCAAATCGGGTTCGACGTGCCAGTCCACATCGATGTTCTGCGCCCGCGCCGTCGGCCCCAAAAAATCGGCCATCCGGCCCAACACGTCGTCGAGGTGCGTCGGCATCGTCGTCAGGTCCGCGATGCGTGCGTAGCGGAGGAAGTCGTTGGATAGATCAACGAGCCGCCGGCATTCGTCCGTCAGTTTGCCGACGCGGTCGGCGGCCCGGCGTTCGCGCGGCGTCTCGGGCGCCTCGAAATCCTCAGCGAGCAATTGCAGATTCAACGACAGCGTGTTGAGGTGGTTCTTGATCTCATGGATGAACCCCCCCGCGAGTTCGGCGAGCTCGAGGTATTGCTGGTGCATGGGCTTACTTTACGACAGCCGGTGCGCGGGCTCCAGTCATTGTTCCGCGGAAGAGGATTCGCGATACCGAAGGGAGTGTTCCATGGTGTGTCACGGTTGCAAACGGCCCAGCGAACCACCGGCCGCTCACACTGGCCGGCTCGCCGTGTCGCTAGAATCTGTCCCATCGTCGCATTTCCATCGTCCGAATTTGGCACGGCCATGACGACGACCCGAGTCACACTGAACTGAGTAGGACCGGAATCATTCTCGGGCGAATGGCATCACCGGTGGTAAAACGGCAGCACGCCCTTCTCCAATTGCAGCACCGCCAAGGCGAAGGTCGTCGCCAGCATCGGGCCGTCTTTCATTTCGTCCGGGAAGAGCTGACACGGTGGATAGACTCTTCGGAAGTTTCGGAGGCTCCACCCGGCCTCGGCGGTCTCTCCCATTCTAATATCTCCCTGCGAATCGTTTGCGCATCATTCCCCGCGGGGAACCAACTCGCCCGCTCCGGCGTCCTATAGAATGCGTAGTGCTGCAACTTTTCCCGCCCGCCCCTTCCCGGGAGCTCCGCGATGACTGTCCGCCGGATTCTGGCCTTGGCCCTAATGGCCGGTTTCGCCTTCGCACCGCTGTCGATGCGGGCCGCCGATACCAAGAACGACTCCGAAAAAACCAAGGCCGCGCTCGGGGAACTCGCCGAGTTCATCGGCCAATGGAACGGCAACGGCGAAGATTCCAAGAAAGCCCTCTGGAAGGAAACGTGGAGCTGGGGCTGGAAGTTCGGCAAAGACACCGAGCCGGCGATCCAACTCGAAATCAAAGATGGCAAGTTCTTCAGCAAGGCCCTCGTGAAGTACGACCTCGAAAAGAAGGTCTATCGGATCACGGCCGCCGACAAGGACGGCAAGGATCAGGAATTCACCGGCAAACTCGCGAAGGGCAAATTCATCCTGGAGCGCACCGACGCGAAAACCAAGGATCTGTACCGCTTCACCGTGAACACCGCCGCCGAAGGGATCCGCTTCGTGGGCGTCTACGAGAAGGTCGCGGGGGGCAAAGGCCTCGGCGATACCATCTACAAAGTCAGCGGCAACAAAGACGGCGAATCGTTCGCGGGCGGCGGCAAAAAGAACGAGTGCGTCGTCACCGGCGGCCTCGGCACCATGACCGTCTCGTTCATGGGCAAGACGTTTTACGTCTGCTGCTCCGGCTGCAAGGACGAGTTCAACGACAACCCGAAGAAGTACGTCGACGCTTTTGAAAAGAAGAAAAAGTAAGGGTGGGTGGAGCTTACTGAAATCTTCGAACCGGCCGTTCCACAATCGGGTCAACGGCATGTTCTGAACACTCAGCCAACACAACAGTAAGCAACTTTGCCTATGGCTACGAAAGTCACATTGCTATGCGCCCGCTGTCGGGAACCGCGGGTCGAACAATTACCACAGGATGCGATCAGCCCGCATCCGGGGTATGTCTGCGAAGCATGCGGTCTGAGAATGAGCAGTAGCACAATGTTTTTCATCTATCTCATCACAACGATTCTCGGGTTAATTTTCGCGGGCTTCTTCGCGTACTTCTTCATATTCCTCGCACGGGATAACCAAGGGGATTTGAAGATCGGCAGAGCGCTCAAGGGAATCGGACTCGGCGTCGTCGGTCTCATTGTCGCCGTGTATTCCATCCGCCAAATCTTTCGCCCGGTGCCGATGAAAGATTGGTCGCATTCACCACCCACAATGTGATGATGCTCCACCTGACTCGAGCGGACATCGAGTTTTCGTAGCGGGAAACTGCTTTGTTGGCAGTGGCGACTGGCTGATGCAGTTTGAACCCTTCTTCGCCCCAACGGGGCTGACGTCGATAGCCTGGGGCGGAAGCCCCAGGAGCCAATGTTCACTCTTTTCGCCCTGAAGGGGCCGACTGGCCCGACGTCGGCCCTTTCAGGGCGAAGAGAATTGAAACCTGGTTCCCAGGGCTCCCGCCCCGACGCTTTAACCATCTTCGTCTTGCGCAACTCGTTTCCTTGGAATATCTTCTGCGAGGATTGGCCGTCATTCTCGCGCGAAGGATTCCGATGGTCTCTGCATTCGACCTCGAAGCGTGC
The DNA here is from genome assembly GCA_025352235.1 of Fimbriiglobus sp. Classification (GTDB taxonomy): domain Bacteria; phylum Planctomycetota; class Planctomycetia; order Gemmatales; family Gemmataceae; genus JALHQU01. The sequence goes on along the minus strand of JANXTU010000123.1, from coordinate 78 downwards.
CGACGATTGCCACTCGCGGACGCCGCCCTGCGACTCCTCGACTTCGCCACCGACGACGCCTTCCTCGACGGCGTCTTC
>JANXTU010000090.1 GCA_025352235.1 Fimbriiglobus sp. | reverse complement strand
GCTCGAGATCTACCGCCGCGCCGCCGCGTACGCGGAGGGACGCGGGTTGATCCTCGCCGATACGAAGTTCGAATGGGGCACGCTGCCGGGCGGCGAAGTGATCTTGATCGACGAAGTGCTGACGCCGGATAGCTCCCGGTTCTGGCCCGCGAGCACCTACCGCCCAGGCGGTTCGCCGCCGTCGTTCGACAAGCAATATTTGCGCGACTGGCTCGAAACGACGCCGTGGGACAAAGCCAGCCCCCCGCCGGAGTTGCCCGACGAGGTGGTGCGGCAAACCGCCGCGAAGTACGCCGAAGCGCTGCGGATGCTGACGGAGTGAATCATGGACCTTCAACGACTCGTTTTGGTGGCGGCCCAAGAGTTGATCGCGCACAACCTCACGGGGTGGACGTTCACCTTCGGCGATTCCAAACGCCGGCTCGGGGCGTGCAAGTACAACCACAAGCGGATCGAGATCGCGGAATACTACGCGGCGAACAGCCCCGAGGAGCACGTGTTGGACACGCTCCGGCACGAGATCGCCCACGCCCTCGCCGGGCCGGGGGCGGGGCATGGCCCGGCGTGGCGGGCCATCGCCACGAAGATCGGCGCGCAGCCCGTGGCGTGCGATCACTCCGAAGACGCGGTCGTGAAACCGGGCGACTGGCAAGCCCATTGCCCCGGTTGCCAACGGACGCACCAGCGATACAAACGCCCGACGAGCTTGACCGGCTACCGCTGCGCATGCCCGGCGAAGTCGCCGATTGCGTACGAATACAAGGGCGATCCGGCCTACAAGCCGTATGTCCCCCAGACGTTGGCCGAGGCGCCGGGTTGGTTCGCCACCTGCGCCCGCTGCGGCACCGTACACCGAAAAATCCGCCGGCCGACGGCGGGCAAATGGAACTGCAAGTGCGGGCACCCCGAGGCGCTGATCTGGCAATATGGAATCGCTCCGGCCAAGCCCGCGTAAAGGATCAACCCAACGTCCCTTTCGGGTAGACCTTCACGGGCGAGCCGACCGCGAAGGTCACCGAATCGGGCTCGCGGCCGGTCATCGTCGCCCACTCGGGGCCGTACAGCGCCGCCCAATCGATGTCGATCTCGCAGTCCGTCACCGGGCAGACCGCCCACTCCGGGTGATTCACCTCGTACCGGATCAACTTCCCGCGCCGGGTTTGGCCGAAGCCCCACGAGTGCTCTTTGAAGAAATACTCTGCGGAATCCGGACCGGGAATCGTCGTCGGCTTCGACCCCGTCGCCCGCATCGCGTGGGTGCGGCCGCCGTATCGCAGCGTGTAGGTCGCCCGCAAGTTCTCGGAGGTTTCGTCGATGGCCATGCCCATCCGGGCGGCGCGGTACGGTTCGTTGTAAATGGCCCGTGCCACCCAGGCGACGAACCGCTGCGGAACGAATTCGCGGACGAAGCAGACGCCCCGTTGATCGCCGCGCTTGACGTAGATCCGCAAATTCCATTCGGGGAAGTTCCGGAACGTCGGCCACGGGATGCCGAGGACCCGCGTGTCGAGGAATTGGAAACCGACGAGGCTGGCGTACGTGTTCCCCTGCCAGCGGTCGAGTTCGACGCCCGGCGGCAGATACGGCTGTAGGATCTCGGCCGGTACGGAGTAATTCGCCAGAATCAAATTGGCCCAACGGGCGGTGAGGAATGCCCGGGGCGGTTCATCGGTGGAGTGTGCCATACCCCTATTGATAGTCCAGAGACCGATGCACGCCGGCACGCGATGCGGTAAGATTATTTTCACATTCCGGATCGAGGTCGGCTCCCATGCGCCGCCGCGGCTTCACCCTCATCGAATTGCTCGTCGTTATCGCCATCATCGCGGTGCTGCTCGGCTTGCTGCTGCCGGCCGTGCAGCGTGTCCGCGGCGCGGCCCGCCGGATCCAAGATCAGAACAACCTGCACCAACTCGGGTTGGCCACGCACAACTACATCAGCGCGAACTCGGAGAACTACCCGCCGGCGTACACCGTCGAAAATACCAAGGAAGTCTACTGGTTCGGCACTTACGACACCGTCGCCAAGACCGCCGACCTCACGAAGGGTCACCTGATGCCCTATCTCGAAAGCAACCCGCAGGCCCTGCAAGCCCCGGCCAAATCGCCCGGCCCGGTGAAGCTGATTTACGACGGCGCCACCGGCGGCTACGGCTTCAACCGGAACCTGCACATCATCAATGGGACCGTTTGGACCCCCATCAAAATCTCGCACATCGCCAGCACGAGCCAGACCATCGCCTTCACGAACGGCGTCGATGTCAACTGGACCGGGGCCGAGCCGCAGTTGGTGGAGACGCTCTACGCTTATCCGCCGAGTCGGCAGATCCCGAGCACGCGCTACCGCTTCCTCGGCACCACGGCGAACGTGCTGTTCGTCGACGGCCACGTCGAAGGGCGCACCGACCGCTCGCGGAATCCGCTGCCCTCGGGACTGCCCGCGAACGCCCTGAAATTCTTGGACAAAGAAAATGTCTACGACGTCGGCACCACCGATGAGCTTTGGGTGATCCGGTAGAGGTTGATACCCGCGAACAATCAATAGGAGCGGAGTCCGGGGGCGATGTCGAAGAGGTCGCGTTTTGCCATCCGTGAAAAGCTCCGAGGATCGCGGCGACACCCAAGCGGTTCGAACGATGCGCCCGGCGGGAGTCGAACCCACAACCTGCCGAGTAGAAATCGGCTGCTCTATCCAGTTGAGCTACGGGCGCGTACGCTCATAATAAGTGTTGGGAAGCCGGCGGTGAAGCCGAAAGCGGTTCAGCCGCAGCGAAGGGCACCCGATTTCTCCCGGCCCATTAGAAATGACATTCGCGACGAGCCACCGGGTTTATCCGGGCAAGCCCGGTGGCTCGTTGATGCGCAGCCATCAATGCCGGAACAAGAACTCGCGGGTGTTGAGAATGGCCCAGAGCACATCTTCCCACGCCTTGCGTTTGTCGGTGCCTTTGGTTACGTGAGCCAGGGCCGCTTTCGCTTCATCGGCGTCGGCTTTGCGGGCCATCGCCACCAGATACAACTCGTCGAGCATCTCGCGGTCCGGTTTCTTCGAGGCCAGCAGGGCGCCGAGGCGGTTGGTCGGGTTCTTCACCTTCTCGTTCACCGTCGGCCCGTTGATGAGTTGCAGGGCTTGGGCGAGGTTGCCGTCGCTTTCGCGCTCGCATTCGCAGGCGAGTTCGCGGGCCGGTTGACCGAAGGTTTTGAGAAACGGGTGGTTCACTTCGCCGTCGGGGAGTTGGGTGGCCCGCGTCCCGGCTGGCAACCCGGCGAACTTCTCGGGGACGCCGGTGAAGTCGCTGAGCGCATCCAAGATTTGCTCGGCCGTCAGCAGTTTCGTCACGGCGTGGCTGAAGTACTTGGCGTCGTCCTTGTTCGTCTCGTTCGGCACCGCGCTCAGTTGGTAAGTCCGCGATTTCAAAATCAGTCCTACCAGCGCGCGGAGGTCGAACTTGGACTTCGTGAACTCCGCGGCCAGCGCTTCGAGCAGTTCATCATTGGCGCTCGGGTTCGACTCGCGGAAGTCATCGACCGGATCGACGATCCCCTTGCCGACGAGGTGGAACCAGACGCGGTTAGCGACCGACTTGGCGAAGAAGGCGTTGCCGGGCTTGGTGAGCCACTCGGCGAAGGCCGCGCGGCGGTCGGTCCCTTTGGGCAAGTCCGCGTCGCCCGAACCGGGGAAGCGCGGCTTCATTTGCACGCCGGTGCGCGGCTGGGTCACTTCGCCGTCGCGCGTCGTGTAGATCACTTCCGCCGAGGCGGCGGGGTTCGGCTTCGCGGTGCCCACGGCCGGTTCGGGTTTGAACTTCACGCGGGCGAACACCGCCGACAGGCCGTAGTAGTCGTCTTGGCTCCAGCGCTCGAAGGGGTGGTTGTGGCACTTGGCGCACTGCATCCGGACGCCGAGGAACAGTTGGGCCGTCGACTCGGCGAGGGCCATGGGATCTTTGGCGATGCGGTAGTAATTCGCCGGCGGGTTCGAGTAGGTGTTGCCGGTGGCGGTCAGCAATTCGGTGACGATCTTGTCGAACGGCTGATTCGTCGCGATCTTTTCGCGCAGCCAAAGTTGGAAGCCAGTCGAGCCTTTCAATTGGATCGATTTGCGACTGCTGCGGAGGACGTCGGCCCATTTGAGCGCCCAGAAGTCGGCGAACTCCGGCTTCGTCAGCAGGCCGTCGATCAACTTCTCGCGCTTGGTCGTTTCTTTCGAGTCGAGGAAGCCCGTGGTCTCCACCGCCGTCGGCAACCGGCCGAGGACGTCGAGGTAAACCCGGCGGACGAAGTCGCTATCGGCGCTGAGGTCGGACGGCAGAATCGTCATCAGCTTCAACTTGGCGAACGTCTTCGCGTCGACGACGTTGACCTCGGGCGTGTTCGGCCAAACGAACCCCGGCCGCGGGTCGAGGTAGGTCAGCCGGACCGAAACCAACTCTTCGAGGTAGCGGCAGAGGATCGCGACTTCGCCGGCGCGTTTGAACTCGACGAAGCCGTTGAGGTTCACATCGGCGACGCCCGGGTCGCTGCTGCTGAAGTTCGTCAGCCGGGTGACATCGCGCGTCGCGCCATCGCTGAACGTGGCGACCACCGCGAGTTGCTGCCAGCGGGCCGGGTTCAACTGGATCCGGTTCCCCGGCAGCACGGCGATCTTCTTCACGGTCGGCAGCGTCGGGGCGTCGTTATTCCCGCCTTGGGCCAGCCACGCCGTCATCATTTCCAGCGGCAGGCTGTTGGCTGCGAGGCGGGCGCCCCCTTCGTGCGGGACACGGCCGAGGGTCTTCAAGACCATCAGCGAGGCGCCGGCGTCGAGCGGGTCGGCGCGGCGGCCGAATTGGTCGCGGGTCAATTGAAGGTAATCCGCGGCGGGGTCGAAGCCGCGCAACGAGAGTTTGAAGCCGTTTTTCCCACTGGGCGTCCCGTGGCAGGCGCCCATGTTGCACCCGCCGACGTTGAGGGTGGCGATGACGTCGTTGCGGAAGCTGACAGGCTTCGGGGATTCAAAATCTTTGACCGTCACACGGACGGTCGCGGTTTTCCCGCCCGCCTTGAGGGTTAGAGTGGAGGTGCCGTTTTTCTTGCCGCGCAAGAAGAGGCCCTCGCCGACGGTCACAATTTCCGGGGCCGAGGACGCCGCCTCGACCACGATGGTCAAGTCTCGGGTCTGGCCGTTGGCGTATTTTCCGATCACCACGAGTTGGGCCACATCACGCGGCCCGCTCAGTGAGACGTCGAGTCCCGGCGACACAAGCAACTCGCTCGGTTGGCCGATGAGGGCGGCCCGCTCGGCGGCTTCGGTGGGCACCGACGCAAACAGAGGGGCGGCGGCGAAGAGGCCGAGGAACGCGACGGTGCAAAACGGGCGAGCCATGGTGACCCTCGGACAGCGGAGACGGATCGGAGCGAAAAGCGGTGAGTCGCGAAAGTTCGCAACTCGGCGGGTTTCATACTAGGGTAATTCATAGTCTGCGGGAAAGCGAGCGGAAAGTCGGAGAATACAGAAGGTGGGCCGTTACCGCGCCGTGACAGAATTGAACCCCAGCAGGAACCAGACGTTAAATCGATCGGCGGGGAACTCTGGGGAAGTTCCCCGCGTCGATGTCGTAATCCCGCCCCGCTCGCTCGTCTTAATAGCACACCGGGAGTGACCCGGCGAATTCTCCCGCGACGGATGCCGCCATGATCGCCACGAACACGCCCACCCGGACCGACTGCGAGGCCTTCCTCGATTCCCTACGCGCCTCGGAACTCCTCGACGGCCGTCAACTCGACCGCGCGCTCCGCGCGATGCCCCCGCACCCCCGCTCGGCCCGGGACGCCGCCGACTACTTTCTGCAATCCGAATTGCTGACCCGGTTTCAAATCGAACGGTTGCTGTCGGGGCGTACCGACGGCTTCCACATCGGACCGTACCTCGTGCTCGATTACCTCGGCAAGAGCGCGACCGGCCAGGTGTACAAAGCCCGCCACCGGACCATGAACCGCCTCGTGGCGATCAAGATTCTCGCGCTCGAACAGACGGCGACCGATGCGGTGCGGCAAAGCATCCGGGCCGAAGCGCGCTCCGCCGCGCGGCTCGCCCACACGAACATCGTGACGCTGCTCGACGCCAACCAAGCCGGCGAGCGCATGTACTTCGTGAAGGAGTACCTCGACGGCGGCAGTTTGGAAACGCTGGTGCGGGCGCAAGGCCCGTTGCCGATCCGCCGGGCTTGCGAGTTCATCCGGCAAGCCGCGCTCGGGTTGCAACACGCCCACGAAAAAGGCGTCGCGCACGGCCGACTGTCGCCCACGGCCATTTTGGTGGGCCGCGTCGGCGGCAAAGGTTCGGACGACAAACCGCTGGTGAAGGTATCGGGGTTCGGCCTCGGTCGCCTGGGAGCCGATGACGCGGAACCCGACTTCGAGTACCGCGCCCCGGAGCAATTCGACAACCCCGACCGCGCCGACCCCGCGGCCGACCTCTATTCCCTCGGCTGCATCTTCCACTACCTGCTGGTGGGCCGGCCCCCGTTCCCGGCATCCGGGGCCGACGAGGCCGCGGCGCACCACCGCCATTCGCCGCCGCCCGCGCTCGAACCGCTGCGCCCCGACCTTCCCGCGCCGCTGGCGAGCCTCGTCCGGAACCTCTTGGACAAAAACCCGCAAGCCCGCCCCGCTTGGGCCGGGGATATCGCCTGCTGCCTCCAGTGCTACGCCGACGGCGACGACTCCGGCGGGGCTATCGACTTCGGGTCGCTCCCCGGCGCGGCCAGTTCCCCGGCCTCGAAGATCTCGAAATCGCTGCCCGCAGTCTTGGCCGATCTCCCGCACGAACCGATCCTGTTCGACGACGACCTCACCCCCGCCCCGACGATGGTATTCGACGCGATCGTGCCCGTGGCGAGCGTGGCCGAGACGCCGACGCTCCGGACGCGGCGTGACCCGACGCCGATCGCACTGCCGAAGCGGAAGACAACGCCCGTCGCCGGTCCGCGCGCCCGCCGCAAACCGACGCACGGCCGAACGCAAGCGGTCAGCCCGCTGGCCCTCGGGGCACTGGTCGCCGGCGTCTGTGCGGGCGTCCTGTTCGCCATCGTCTGCATTCTGAAGATTTACGAGACGGTGAAATAAGGGACGGTTTCACGGAGTCGGCCCGGCGAAATGCGAAGGTGTCCCCGACGAATTGCTGCACCCCGTTGCGACCGGCCATTAAGTGGCAAAAAAGATGTGTAACCGTTCACCCCAATCCGGTTGATCTTGCGCTTTCCTTTTGATTCCGGCATACTGCGGGCATGGATGCCGAGCCCGCCAATGCGGTTCTCGAATGCCTGTCGTACCGCGTTTGGCTCGCCGAGCGGGCGGCCCTCGAAGGCCGCGACCTCGAAGACCGCCTCAAGCCACCGCCCCGAAGCGTCCCGCCGAACCCCAGCCGCCGGCTCCGGCCAAGGTGTCGACCGGCAAGAAACGCGGGGCCTGCAAGCGGACCTGCCGGAAGGACAACCGCGCGAGTACGTCTTACACGATCCCCCCGACACGTCCTACTTGGCGATCGGGGCCGGCGTAGCACCCGGCTGCGGGACCGCGGCGGGTAGGCCGCCGGCGGGGGCGCCGCGACGGATTTCTCCGGTCGGGTCGAGCATCGAATCCCGTTCGCGCTGGAGCGGGAACGCGGGGTCCGGCGCGAAGTACTGCGGGTAGTGCTTCAGGTAATGCGGCGACGGCAACGTCATCCCGCCGGTGTAGGTCTGGCAGCCGCTCAGCACGATCAGACTCATCGCGGTGCCCGCGAGGCCCCGCACTAGGAGTCGCTTTGAAATCCCCATGATTCCCCCTCTCGGCGGTCGCCGGGCCCATGATTGGCAAGTGTCAACGGATTTATCGGTCGCACCGGCCGTGCGGCTTGAATCGAATCTTCTAAATGCGGGATCCGGGACTAAAGTATGGGTGTCGCAACGATTCTTGGAGGTGGCTGGAACTGGGCTGGGCTTGGGGGCATCGAACGCGGATGCGGTAGTTGCGAGATCGTCTCGTCGTGCTCGGAGGCGTTCCCGGCATTCGTCCAAAAGCGATTGTTCCAACACCCCGCCTCTGTCGGCTCGAGGATTTCTTCAAATTTTATGACGCAAGTCATTGCTATTCATGAGGATCGGCCACAAGGGCCGTTTCGGCTCCGATTCTTTTAAATGCTTCCAACGTGGGGTGTCACACACTCTGTTGGAAGCAATTTCCCGAGGTGTTTTCGATGCGCAGCGACGTCGCGCCAAGAGTCCCCTCCGAACACCGCCGGCGAGGACCACCTCCAAGAATCGTTGCCACACTCTAAAGTATCATTCCCGCCACGATCGGTGACAGGATCGCCCGATGACGGATCGAACGGAAGTGCCGGCGCCGCGGTTCGTGGAAGAACGGCGCTGGGGCCGGGGCGGGCTCGCGTTGCCGGTGAAGTGGGTGCCGGGGCGGACACCGGTGCAGGGCGCCCCGCGGCCGTTCGATTTCTCGGCGCGCCTGCGGGCGCTCTGCCGGGATATCGCCAACCGCTGCCCGGCGCTCGCGCACATCGACCCGAGTCTGCTGCTGGTCACGTTCACGACTTCGCGGAGCCGGTCGAAGTTCGGCCTGCAAGCGCGTGTGACGCCGATGCGCGTCGAGCACGGCGCGGCCTTCACCCGCCGGCGCGGGACGCTGTACCAGGTGCAACGGTACTTCGTCGACGGCGTCGAAATGCGCTACTTGGTCACCTTCTGCTTGCCGCGCTTTCAAGATCGACCCTTCGAGCAAAAGCTGATCACGGTCTTCCACGAGCTGTACCACATCGGCCCGAAGTTCGACGGCGACCTCCGCCGGCACGAGGGCCGCTGCCGATACCACACGCATTCCAAAACCGGGTACGACGCCCACATGGCCGAGTTGGTGCACGCCTACTTGGCGCACCACCCCGATCCGTCACTCTTCCATTTTTTGCATTTCAGCTTCGCGCAGTTGTGGAACGAGCACGGCGGCGTCTACGGGGTCTCGGTGCCGCAACCGAAACTGATCCCGGTGCCGGGGAGCGAATGGGCGAAGTGACGCACGGCACGGCGGATCGCGTACAATTCTACGATGTCCGAAAATGCCCTCGCGCTGGTCGTCCGCGGTACCGACTGGAGCGAGACCAGCCGGATCAGCACGCTGTTCACGCGGGAGTTCGGCAAAATCCGGGCGCTCGCCAAGGGCGGCCGGCGGCTCAATTCCAAATTCGAAATCGCGTTCGACCTGCTCAACGTCGTCCAGGTCGTCTTTTTGAAGAAGACCGGCGGGTTGGAACTGCTCACCGAAGCGCAGATCGTCGAGCGATTCCCCCATCTGCGCACGAACCTGCCAGCCCTGTACGCCGGCTACTACATCGCGGAACTCCTTTCGGAAGGGACGCAGGACTACGACCCGCACCCGGCGCTGTTCGACGCGGCGCTCGAGACGTTGCGAACGCTGACCGAAAGCGTGCCGCGGCGCGTGAGTGCGTTTGAGCTTGTCTGGCTCCGGGAACTGGGATATAGCCCGCGGCTCGATGCCTGCGCCGTGTGTGCGCGAGGGTTGTCGGTGCCAGAAGCCGAACCGGTCCGGGTCGAATACAGCCCCGAAGCCGGCGGCCTCGTCTGCCCCGATTGCCTGTCGCAAGCGCGCGATCGCCGACCGCTTTCCGCGGTGGCCCGGTCGATTCTGCAAGGATTGGCCGGCCCCCCGGATGGAGCCCCGAAGCCGCCCGAACTCGTGCCGCTCTCTGCGGTGCGCGAAGTCCGGGCCGCCCTCGGGCAAACGGTGAGTTACGTCCTGGGCCGCCGTCCGCGGTTGCTCGGTTACGTCGACGGCTAGCACGGGCATCGACCGTCCATCGTTCCGGGTCCGGGGGAGTTCTCGAATCATGCCGATCATCCGCCCGCGACTCGCCTGCGCTTTTGCGGTGCTGGCCACCGCCCTAGTCACCGGTTGCCAATCCGGGAGCGCGAAGAAGAAGAGCCTGAAGGATCGGGTCTACGCGGCCGTCCGCAGCACGGTGACGAACGCCTACCACGACCCGGAAGCGGAAGCGAAGTTGGGCCGCGCCGAGGAACTCTTCGCCACGCAGAGCTACGCGGACGCTCAGAAAATCTACGCCGACGTCGCCGACAACACGTACAACCCGTCGGGCCTCCTCGAGAAGGCCCGCTTCAAAGAAGCCGAGTGCGTGCGGTTGCGCGGCCGTCTCCCGGCCGCCGTCGACACGTATCACCGCTTGCTCCAAGACTTCCCGACCGGCATCTACAGCGAGCAAGCCGCCACGAAGATGTACGCCATCGCCGACGTCTGGATGAAGGACAGCCTCAAGGACATCGAAGAGAAGGAGAACGGCCGGGCGAGCGTGCGGTTGCCGCGGATGCCGAACTTCACCGACCGCTCCAAACCGGCGCTCGACCAAGAAGGCGAACTGATCAAGACGCTCGAGAACATCGCGGTGGGGGCGCCCAATTCGACCGTCGCCGACAAGGCGATGTTCTGGTGCGGGTTCCTCCACTTCGCCCACGGCCGCTTCGAGGAAGCTGACCACTTCTTCAGCACATTGGTCGACATGTACAAGGACAGTCCGCTGCGGTTGGAAGCTTCGAAGTACGCCGTGATGGCCAAAAACAACGCCACCGGCGGGGCGGTGTACGACGGCCAGAAGAGCGCCGAAGCGCTGCAGTTGGTCCACAGCCTCGAAGCGACCGAGCCGGAGTATGTCCAAGACAAAGAGAAATCGGCGTGGCTGACGCGGCAGAAGTTCGCCATCCGCATTCAGCAAGCGGAGAAGGACTACGAAACGGCCGAGTACTACCGCCGCACGAACCACCCCGGCTCGGCCTACTTCTACTACGAACTCGTGATGCGTTGCTATCCGGGTACGAAGTTCTCGGACTTGTCGAAGTCGCGCATCGAAGAGATGGAGCGCATCAAAGCCGAGCGCGAAGCCGACCGGGCTGCCGGGAAGATTTCGACGAAGGAGCAGATCGCCGAAGGGTGGGATAAACTCGTCGGCGTCGTGAAGCCGAAGTCGGACGACGGGGCCGTGCCCAAAGACATCAGCACCGGGCCGAAGGACAAACCGCCGGCGATCGTGCCGCTGGGGTACGACGGGAAGTGACCCCAGTTCGGAACGCGGAGTTCGACATGCGGAATGACTTCACCCGGCGCGGCTTCTTAATATCGGCACTCGGCGCCGGTTCGATGCTCGCCCTCGGTTGCCGGACCGACCGCAACTTCGCGCTGTTCGGCTACACCACCGCCCCGCCGTTCGACCCGAACATCGGCTCGGTCTACATCCCGACGTTCAAACTGAACGCGTTCATCACGAACCCGAACCGGGGCCTCGACGTCGACGTGACCGAAGCGGTCGTCGAGGAACTCGCGTCGCGGCGTTCGCCGATGAAGATCGTCTCCGACCCGGCCCGCGCCGACACCGAACTCATCGGCACGATCATTTCGGTCAGCAAGAACGTCCTCGTCCGCAACCCGCAAAACCTGACCCGTGAGGGCGACATCACCATCGCGGTGGAATTGGTCTGGCGCGACCTCCGCACGAGCGAGATTTTGACGAACCGCCGGGCGCCGGTGAAGCCCCCCGCCGCGGGCGCGTTCGACCCGAGTCTCGAACCGACCCCCGTAGTCAAAGCGGACCCTAAGGCGGTACCCGTGCGCGTCAGCGCCACCGGCCGGGTGCTCGTCGAACTCGGCGAATCGACGGCGACCGGCTCGCAGATGGCGACCAAACGCCTCGCCAAGCAGATCGTGAATATGATGGAAGCCAACTGGGAACTGCCGCCGAAGTGAGTCGATCTCATGCCCCCGTTCGCTTGGCACATCCCGCGGCCGCTCGTGATGGGCATCGTCAACGTCACGCCCGATAGCTTTTCCGACGGCGGTCGATTCTTCGATCCCGAGACCGCCGTGGAGCACGCGCTCCGCTTGGTGGCCGAGGGGGCCGACATCCTCGACATCGGCGGGGAATCGACCCGGCCCGGCGCCGACGCGGTGCCCATCGACGAAGAACTGCGCCGCGTGTTGCCGGTGATCGAGCGCTTGGCGAAGCTCACGGATCGCCCCATTTCCCTCGACACGAGCAAAGCGGAAGTCGCCCGCGCCGGCCTCGCGGCGGGGGCGTCGATCCTCAACGATGTCGCCGGGCTGCGCGATCCCGCGATGGTGGACGTCGCGGCGCGATCCGGCGCCGGGGTCGTCGTCATGCACATGCGCGGCGACCCGCGCTCGATGCAGTTGAACCCGACCTACGGGGACGTGGTGGGCGAAGTTGCGGACTACTTCGCGGAGCGAATTCAAACCCTGACCGACGCGGGGATCGCCCGCTCGGCGATCGCGCTCGATCCGGGCATCGGCTTCGGCAAGACCTTGGAACACACCCGACTCCAGTTGCGGGAACTCCGAAAGTTGCAAGCGTTCAAACTCCCCGTCTGCCTCGGCGTGTCGCGCAAGGGCTTCCTCGGGCAAGTCACGGGGAAGCCGCGGGCCGAGCGATTGGCCGGGTCGCTGGCGGTCGCCTGCTTTGCAGTGGCGCAAGGCGCGGCCCAGATTCTGCGCGTCCACGATGTCGCGGCGCACGCGGACGCTATCAAACTAGCGACGTTCCTGCTCCATCCGCCGCCGTCCGATTGACGCCCCGCCGAGGAAAGCACCGTGTTGCGAATTTGCGCCGCGCTCGCGTTGGGCCTCCTCGCCTCGACCCGCGCCCCGCTGTCGGCGGCGGAGTGGAAGGCCGATCCCCCCGCGAAAGCCGAGGCTTGGACGCCGCCTGAAGGCGGTGGAATCCCCCTCGGCAAGACCGTCGCTCGCGCGGCCTTCGCCGAGCACTTCGGGCCGTTCGCCCTGGTCACCGACCGCGCGGCCGGTGCGGAGCGCGTCGTCTACGACCTCCGCACCGGCAAGGAGTACGCCCGGCTCCCCAACAAAATCGAATCGTCGATCAGTATTCCCGATCTCCCGTCCCCCGACGGCGCTTACGCCGTGCGTTCGGCCAAGCTCCTCGGGAAAGAACTCGAATTGACCGCGACCGCCGACGGGACGATCCGCACGATCGAATTACCGGCGGCCACCACCGGCTACGCGTGGCTTGATTCCAAGCGGTTGCTGGTCGCCCTGCTCGCCGGGCGCGGGGAAGTCGCCGTGGTCGATGCCGCCACGGCGACGGTCGGTCGGCGCATTGCCCTCCCGAGCACTCCGGCACTCGACCCGATCCATCGCAACTTCGCGACGAGCCCCGGAGGCCGGTACGCGGCGATCCCCACCGATCGGGGCATCGTCGTTTTCGATTCGACCGATTCGACGGCCGCGTTGATGATCCCTTCGAAGTCCAAGAAACCGTCCGTGGCATTCTCCGCCGACGGGGCGCAGCTCGCGATGCTCGACGAAGGCGACACCGGCGAAGGGCGGCTCACGCTCTGGACCGCCGGGGACAAAGAGCCGAGATCGACGGCGGTCGTCCGCAAGAATACTGCGCCCAACGGCGGCCGTGCGATCCAACCGGTCCGCGCCGGCGGCTGGCTGGTGGACGACGAAAATGTGCTGAACGAAGTGGGGGACAGCGTCCGGACGATCCCGAACGAAATCCCGAACGTGGCCTACCGGTTGGCCCTGGACGCGGAGACGGTGCTATCGGTCGGGTCGCCGAATCCGGGTGCCCCGACCGAACTCCGCACGATCCGCACGAGCGGGGCGATCGTCAAGACTCTGCAGGTCGGGCAATACCGCGACGCGTCGAAGAAGCCGGTGAACCCGGAGCCGTTCCTCGGTTCGTTCGAGGCGGTCGTTCCCGCTCCGGTGCTGCCGACGGCGACGGCGCACCCGACGTCGCGGCCCTTCGTGGCGTTGCACGTCGCCCGCACCGGGAAGTGGGCCGTCGTCGAGCGCGACTTCTCCGGCTCCTCCACGACCGTCCAAATGCGCGGCGTTTCGATTTGGACCGCCGACGGACTCGGGGCGCCCGTCGATCTCCCGCCGGCGCGGCGCGTCTTCGGCGAACTCGCCGCGGACGAAGGTTTCCTGACTACCGATTCCCCTGCGGCGATCCCCGCGACGCTCGCCTTCCACAACCCGGCCGGCGACATGGTCTGCCGGTGGCGATTGGCCGACAACGCGGCGCGCGAATCGGCGCTGCGGTACGCGGCGGTGATCGACCTGCACCGGGTCGTAACGCTGAACGAGAAGGGGCTGCTGGTCGGTTGGAAAATGCCGCAGTGCGAGGCCGTGTGGACGCTCGACCTGCCGGGGGCGTGGCAAGCGACGCTCAGCCCGAAAGGGGATCGCCTCGTCGTGGCGACGCCGAAAGGGTTGCACCTCGTCGGCGCCCACTTCGGGGACCACTGGGGACTTTTGAAAGCCGATCTCGGCGGCGACTCGCGCGAAGGCGCGATCTGCGTCCGCGCCGACGGGACGCAAATTGTCGTCGGGCACCTCGTCGGTTTCGGCTACCGCTATTTCGTTTGGAACCTCGCGGGGAATCGGACCTTCCGAGAATTCGACTTGCCGCTGGGAACCTCTGGCCGCTCTTTGGTTCACTTGGGTGGCGATTTGGTCTTCAACGGCCGCAGCGCGCTCGACGTGCGACGCGGGGTATCGATGTGGGAATCGGCCGATTTCCCCGCGGACTCGACCGTCTCGCAACCGGGCGATGGCCGGCTCTGGCACTTGGCGGGCGATCGGCCGGGGCTGCCGCGCCGCACGGTCCAAGCGATCGCGTTCCCGAGGGCCGGACTCGAAGACTTGCTGAAGACCATGGAAGAATCGAAAGACAAGGTTTTGCAACCAGGCGACCGCGTCCGCATCGAACTCGACTTCCTCGGCGCCCCCGAGCGCTATCGGGCGCCGGCGCTCGCGAAAATCGCGGAGCGGCTGCAATCGGACAAGATGACGGTCGCCGACGACGCGCCGATCACGCTGCGGATCACCGTGCGGATGATCCCGACCGGGGAGACGTTGAACCTCAGTTGGCGCGACATCAACAAACTCGGCCAGCAGGAAGTTTTGAAACCGTACAGCCTGCGGTGCACGTCCGAAGTGCGCCGCAGCGGGCAGACGCTGCAAACCGGCTCGGGGGCCGAATTCAAAATGCAGACCGGATTGCCCGGCCGAGAGATCGTCATCACCGACGATAGCAAAACCGCGAAGGAGTTCTTCGAGCGACAAGTGTGGAACCAAGCCGTATTCTGGGCGGGGTTCTCGGTGCCGGGGGTCACGGCGATCACGCCGACGGGGAGCCCGATCACCCTGCCGCTCCGCGGCCGGGTGAACAAAGGGGCGTTGGAGACCGACTGGCCCAAAGGCTACTCGCCCCCTGCGGAGCCGAGTTCGGGAATCCCGCCGCCGGCCGCCGACTCGCAGGCCCCCGAATCCGTTCCTGCGACGCCCGCATCGACACCCGCCTGGGTGTGGATCGCGGGCTGCGGCGGGCTCGGCGTGCTCGGCGTCCTCGCGGCGTCGGTCGGATTGTTGATCTGGTTGGCACGGGGGAAAAATGCCGCGAAGCCGGTGAACGTGAAGCGGCGCAATCGAGACGACGATGACGTTTGACGGGGCAAATCCGCGGGGTCCGGGTCGTCCTTGCCTATTTTGCGGCATCGGAGATGCTCTGTTTTCTGGACCGGTCCCAATCGGAGATGCCACTCCGGTCTCACCCCGCGCCCGGTGATAGAATAATTCACTCGATGAGGATCATCCCATGAAATTCAACCCTTTTGCCGCCGCGCTCGTGGTCATCGGCTTGGCCACCGCGGCGACGCGGGCCGATCCCCCCAAACCGATGGAAGAGCCGGGCTGGCTCGGGGTCGTGTTCGCCCGCGGCGACTTGAAAAAAGAAATCGAAGCGACGCCGATCTTGGAACGGCCTTACCGCCCGCTCCATGTCTATGGCAACACGGTACGTCGGAATTTCTACCGGGGCACACCGGCCCCGCGTGTCCGCGATGTCGTTCAAGGGACCGGATCGCTCATCACGGGCCGATAGTTCGTCCCCATCGGCACAAGACCTGCAAACCTCACGACTGCGGTCGGCATTCGCCGGCCGCAGTCTCTCCGAGGATTGCTCCGATGACCCGCTTCAAACTCGCCGGTTCGTGGATCGTGGCCCTTTCCCTCCTGGCCATCGTCGGCCTGAGCCCGACGGCCCGGACCGAAGATCGCACCAAAGAAGTCAAAGCCGAACAGCAAGAACACCACGGCATGATGATGGCCTGCGCAAAGGCTTGCTCTGACTGTCAGCGGGCCTGCGACGCCTGCGGTAACCATTGCTCCATCCTGCTGGCCAACGGGAAGAAAGAGCATCACGCCAGCCTGATGACGTGCCAAGACTGTGCATCGGTCTGCGCGGCCGCATCGCAAGTGGTCGCCCGCAGCGGGCCGTTCTCCGTGACGATCTGCAAGGCCTGCACGGAAGCGTGTGCGAAGTGCGGGACCGAGTGCGAGAAGTTCCCGGACGACAAGCACATGAAGATGTGCGCCGAAGAATGTCGCAAGTGTGAAAAAGAATGCGCAGCGATGGTGAAGCACATGGGCAGTAAGTAGCCGCGTACTAACCTCGCCGTGCGTTGACCACGGCTAGCATTTGCCGGAGCACTTCGGCTTCGCTCAACTCGGAAGTGTCGCACCGGATCGCATCCGGTGCGGCCATCAGCGGGTCGAGGGATCGGCTTTCATCTTGGGTATCGCGGTCCCGGATCTGTTTCAAAACGGTGTCGTAGTCGGCGTGGACGAGTTGATTCATCCGACGGGCCGCGCGGACTTCGGGGCTGGCCCAAAAAAAGAACTTCACGCGGGCCTCGGGAAATACGGCGGTCCCTTGGTCGCGCCCTTCGCAGATGATGTCCTCGCCGATGGCGAGCCGCCGCTGTTCGGCCTTCAATTTCTCCCGGACTTCAGCGAAGGTTCCCACCAAGCTGGCGAGCGCCCCGGCCCCTTCGCACATGATCCGATCCGTGAAATCGACGCCGCCGAAGATGACTTTGTCCGGCGGCATGTCAAAATGAAACTCCGCGAACAAATCGCGAATCCCCTCGCGGTCCCGAGTTTCGGGCACGAGATCGAAGCCGCGATCCCGCAGGGCCATGCCGGCCGCGCGGTACATCCAGCCGGTATTGAGCAGACGGAATTGCAGAGCGTTCGCCAAGCCGATCGCGGCGGACGATTTTCCGGACGCGGCGTATCCGTCGATGGTGATGACCATGCGGATACGGTATGGGGGCGGGCGATCCTGGCGAGCCTCACGCCGTCGTGAGGACCATTTGCAACCGGTCGGCGGAGACGAATTGCCCGCGCCGTTCCATCGAGTTGGCTTCTTCGCGGATGTTGTCGAAGCCTTCGCGGAGGATCGTGAGGATCTTCATCGCGTTGCGGACGTTCTGAATCCGCGGGGTCTTGAGTTCGTACACCACGAACTCGTAGAGCCGGAGCATGTTGGTGCCCATCTCTTCTTCGATGTCCGTCCGCACGCCGGAGGCGAGCGCGGTGACGATGAGCTGCGCTTTGGAGATGTACGGCGTCGCCACGGGGACGTCGCCGTTGGTCAGGGCCATCTCGGCTTTCTTCAACCGGACCATCGCCCCGTCGTAGAGCGCGAGGAGGGTTTCGATCCGCGTCCAAGCGGCGGAGGGTTCGGTGCGGGCGTATTTCTGATAGGGGGTCATGGAGTCATTCCCGAGATTGGAGTGTTGAACGATTATCGCGCGACCAACGAGGTCAGTTGGGTTTGGACTCCCTTGAGCGAGTTCACCGCCGATTCCATCGCGGCGAACTTGATCTGGAGGTCGGCCGTCTTGCTGGCCAAGAAGGCGTTCTGCTTGGCGATGGTGGCGTCGATATCTTTGGAATTCTGCGTGAACGAATCGTTGATCGCCTTGAAGCGACCTTGGACCGGATCGACGTACTTGACGAGTACCCCGGCAAGGCGACTGGCGAGGCCTTGGTTCACCGATACGTTGGCCGTGCCTGGGGCGGTGAGGCTCGAACGCACTTGGAGACCGTCGGTGTTGGCATTGCCCGAGGCACCCGAGAGCGTCTGCCCGGAGCCGGTCGCGGTTTCGGTCTTGCCGTTCACCGTGAAGCTGCCGGCGACGTTGGTCCCAGTGCCGCTTTCGGTGCCGGCAAAGCCGAGGTCGGCGAGGGCCGTTCCGCCGGTGATTTCGACCTTCGCCGCGGAGCCGTAGGCTTGGGTCGAGATCGCGAGTTTCCCGCCTTGGACCCCGACCGACACGAGGTTGCCGTTGAGCGAGGCGCTCGAGTTGATTTTCCGTTGGATGACCGCCGCGAGTTCGTCGACGGTGTAGGTTCCCGAGTCGAGGGTGACGCCGGCCGCGAGCATGCCGTTCAATTTGATCTGGAGCGAGTTATTCGCCGGGGAAATCGTGATCGGGTTGCCGGGGGCTCCGGCGGAGACCACGACGGCCCGCGTCGCCGGCGCGGTGACCTGCACTTGGAACGGGGTACCGCTCGAGGCTTTGGTTTTGGATGTCCCGATGCTGAAGGCGACGCCGGGGTTGTCCGAAGTGCCCGACAGGGCGAACAGGTTTTTCAAGTCCGCGGCGGGGACGCCGGATTGCCCGTCGAGCGCCTGTGTCAGCTTGGCGGAGTCGAAAGTCAGTTTGCCCTTCGTGTCGAAGGCGATGCCGACGGACGAGAGGCGGTTCGCACCGGGATTGAGGCCGGGAATGGTCGCGCTGAGGGCCGCGGCCAAGTCGTCGCCGAGCGAGACGGCGTCGCGGTTGCCGAGGAGGACGCCGGACTGCTTCGTGGCCGGGTCGTACTGCGACCGTTCGTTCACGAACTCGCGGACGCCGTTGTAGGCGTCGACGAAATCCTGCGTCGCTTTGACGGTGGCCGCGGTGTCGTTCGCCACCGTGATGACGACCGGCTTCGTGGGATCGGCCCGGAGCAGGTTGAGCGTCGTCCCCGGGATGAGGTTGTTGACGACGTTGGTGGAGCTGGTGATGGTCAAGGCCCCAGCCCCGCTGCCGAGGACGATTTGCGCATCGGTCGCGGCTTGCACGGTCGTGGCCAGCGGATCGACGACCGCGCCAGTGCCCACATTCAAATTATTGGTCACCGCGATGGTGTTGGCCGCGCCGGTTTTGGCGGTGCTCAGCAGTAGCCGATACGGGCTGGCGGAGCCGTCGTTGACGATGTTGGCGCGGACGTCGCCGCCCGCGGAGTTGATGGCGTCGGCCAGCCCTTGCAGCGTGTTGTTCCGGCTATCGACGGTGATCGTCGTGGCCGCGCCCCCGCCGACCTGCAAGGAAATCGTCCCCTGCTGGATCGTGACGTTGGGGTCGCTGTACCCGGCCGAGGACGTTTGATTCGGTTTGGCCACGGACGCGACCGTCAGGCTGTAGGTCCCCGGGACGGCGGCGGTGCCGGCGGCGACCGTCAGCGCGGTTTCGTCCGAGCTGGTGGCTTTGCGGCCGTCGAAAGCCCCGCCGGCCGAGCGGGCGAGCGCGTTCGCTTTGGTTTGCAGGTCGAGCAAACGGCCCTGCAGCGAGGCGAACGTGGCCTGCTTGGTGCCGATGGCGGCTTGGCGCGTTTTGAGGGTATCGATCCGCTGCTGGTTGAACTTCGTGAGGCCCGCGATGATGGTCGACGTATCGATGCCGGTGGCGAGGCCGGTGAAATTCAGGCCGTTCGAGCTGAGTCCGCTGACGCTGGACATAAATCACCCGCGTTGAATATGGGGTCGGAGCGAGTCGAAAAAAATGGGAGGCTCGGCGATGGACGCTGTTGCGAAAAACCCGGAGGGGTGCCCCCTCCGGGTTCCGGTTACCGCGGCGATTAGCCGCGGAGCAGCTGAGCGATGAGGGCCGTCGTCTGGTTGGCGTTGCCGAGCACGGTCGAACCGGCTTGGACTTGGGTTTGCAACCGCGTGAAGTTCGCGATTTCCGTGGCGAAGTCGGTATCGCGGATCACCGACTCGGCGGCGGTCGTCGATTCGAGCGTAGCCGTGAGGTTGCGGGCGTTCGATTCGAGGGTGTTCGATTGGAATGCCCCGAGCCGGCCGCGGATCGTGGAAACTTGCGAGATCGCCGCGTCGACGACTTTGATCGCGTCTTGAGCGTTCGACGCGCTCGACACGCTGATCTTGCTGAGGTCGGTGGTGGCCGC
>JANXTU010000069.1 GCA_025352235.1 Fimbriiglobus sp. | reverse complement strand
CACCGCTTGGAGCTTGTACTCGCTCGTGAACGTCCGGCGGATTCCGGCTTTGGTCTTAGGCTTGGTCTTGGTCACGGGTGGTCTCCTCAGTGAGAGCTTACACCCTTAACTCCGTGTCCGCCAAACGTGGGGAGGTTCACTTTTTAGTACGTTGTTTCAATCCGCCCCCGCCGTTGGGCACGGGGGAATCGCTGGTTTGCATGGCGACAAGCTTGTCGAGCGGGACGTTTCAATCCGCCCCCGCCGTTGGGCACGGGGGAATCTTCCGCACCTATCCTGCCTGCGCCGCTTGCATCAGAATTCGACTCGAAAGGACCCAGAACGCGCGCAAGTGCATACTACTACAAAAGTGGTTGCGCCGCCGCGATTGCTTTTCGACTTCAGTTTTTTCAATCACCACGGTAATCTTCCCCGCGCCTTGACCGTCGCGATCGGCGGTCGCCCTAGCCCCGATTTGGCCCCGCAATTGCGCCAGCATCTTCTTTGCGGCCATCGGCGGCGAATTTGACTTTGTGCCGCTGGCTCGTCACCTTGCCCGTTGCCGGGCGGGTCGATCATTCGAGTGAATTCGAGACCCACGATCAAGCCCCGGAGCTCCTGCGGCCAATCCCGTGGCGACAGAACGTCCCCGGCGGCGTCGATGATGGCCGTGCGGTCGGCGAATGATTCAAAGGCCAGAGCTTGGGTAATCTTGGTGCAGGTGATCTTCTCGGTGTCGTCGGCACCCGCACCCGGACCAAGCCGTTCTCGTCGGCCGTGCCGATCGCGAGGTATCACCCCAGCGTGTACACATTCAGCACCTCATCCCCGTAGTGATTCACCACCTTCACGGCGATCTTCCCCGTCTACGGCGGGTCGAAGGGGACGCTCGTCGCGCCGTAGGGCTTGCTCCATTCCCCTTCGTCGATCTCGGCTTTCAGGGCTTTCTTCAGCCGTTCGTGCCTTTGCCTGAGTTACTCTTGCGTCTCGTCCTGCCCGGTGATCAAAGGGAAAATCCTCTGTTGAGTTGGGAGCCGAACGCGACGGCCAAGGCGAACGCCGCAATGCTTCTGGGATATCGTCACCGGATTGCCGTGACCGGATTGCCGTCACCGCCGAGATGAAAGGCGGGCGACGACGAGGCGGCGCGGAGGATGCGAATCGCCTCACGGATTCGCACTCGGCGGCTGAGGCAGCGCTTGCTCTCGGCAACCGCTCCATGCATCCGTGCAGGTGTGGTCCTCGGGCGATCAATTCCCCAGTTGGGAAAGAGGTAATCGATCCAGAGGGCGGTGATGGGGAAGTGACGGAGGGGTGACAAGTTCGAGTAACTGTCAACCTCTTGATTCGCTCACCCTACATCACGGCGGGACTCATGCTCGAAGACATTGATGAAACCACGGACGCCGAAGCCCACGAAGCGGAGATCAGCGGCGCGATAACGCAGCGTCCCGAGGGCGAGACTTGCGTCGGGCACGAAGGGAAATCGTCGAAGGCTCGAAACCGGGGCCGGCTCCTCGTCGCGGATTGGTTGATCGCGCGCGGGATGAAATTCTCGGTGAAGGGAAAACCCGATTCCAACGGCCGCACGGTGTACGCGCTCGAGGCCTGCCCCTTCAACCCGACCCACGCGGAAGCCCGCATCACGCAAGAACCGGGCGGCAAACTCGCCGCGACATGCCCGCACGAATCGTGTCGCAGATTGGGTTGGAAGGCCTTCCGATCGACCATCGGCGAACCGCAGATGGTCCATTACGAATCCGCTCCCCAAGGTGACGGCGTCCCGGAGCCTTCGCTGGAAAAGCGGCCCACGGTCGAACCCGACCCGAAGCCCGTCATCCTGATCGATAAGTACGAAGTTTGCCTCGCCCGTTCGCTGGACATGATCACCGACCGCCTGAAGGAGACAGGGGCGTACTTCGTCCGCGCCGGCAAACTGGTCCGCATCGACCACAGCGGCATCTTCACTGTTCTCAAAGCCGAAGAATTGCAGGGGCAAGTCTCGGCGTTCGCCGCCGTGCGGGTGATGACGGGCAAGCACCTGGCCGACGTCCCGCTGCCGAAAGAATACGCCAAGACGTGGCTGCACAATCCCTTGCAGGCAAGTCGGCTGTCTCAAATCACGCACTTCACACGCAACCCCGTTTACACCTCGGACTGGCGGATCTCGCCACCCGGCTTCGATGCGTCCACAGGGATCTACTACGCCGGCCCTCGGATGCGCGCGCGGGCGGGCACCGAGCGGCTCGGGAAACTCCTAAAGGATTTCTGCTTCAAGAACGAGGCGTCCCGCACGAACTACGTCGCGATGCTCATGACCGCGATCCTCATGCCCCGCTTCATCGGCTCGCACCCCGCCGCGCTGCTCATCGGCAACCAGCCGGGGATCGGCAAAACGATCCTCGCACAGATCCTCGCGATCCTCCGGGACGGGCAAGGGTGCGTCATGACGGCGTCCTACAACCCCAATGACGAAGAATTCGAGAAGCGGCTCGGCGCAATCGTTCGCAGCGGCCAAACCACGCTCCTCATCGACAACGCGAAGGGCGGGCCGCGTTCCGCTTGCATCGACTCCCCCTGCTTGGAGCGGACGATCACCGACCACATCGTCTCGTTCCGACTGCTCAAGGAGTCGGCCAACATCAGCGTCGAGAATTCGCTCATTGTCTGCATCACCGCGAACACGCTGAACATCAGCGACGACCTGATCAAGCGCAGCATGACCGTCTCGCTCGAATGGACGGAAGGGAACCCTAAGAAACGCACCTTCTCAATGGCCGATCCGGAAGCCTATGCGGCGGATCACCGAGAGGAGTTGATCGGCGAGTTGCTCGGCATGGTGGAATTGTGGCGATCGAAGAACGAACCGCGCTCGAAGGCCCGCTCTCGCTTCGACAAGAAGGGCTGGGCGCCCATGGTGGGGGGCATACTGGAAGCGAGCGGATTCGCCAACCTCGGCGGCAATGGCGAAGACGCCGCGCAGGAGATGAACCCCGCGACCCGCGAGTTCGGAAAGCTAGTGGCGGTACTCGCCGGGCGTGCCGAGAAGACTTGGACCAGCACGGAACTGGTCAAGCTTGCGGACCGTCACAACATCTTGTCGGCTCAATTGAACGGAAGCACACTCGCGGAGCGCGCCACGTCTTTCGGAATGCTTGCAAGCAAGTACGTCGGGGACTGGTTCGGAATGCCCGACGGGAGCGACGCCCGTATGATGCGAGACTCCACGACGCGCCCGACTCGATACTCGCTCGAGCGGGGAGGCGACGCCTCCGGATTGAATCCATAGCCGTCGGACTTTCGATCGCTTCAAGTGGCCGCGTCACTTTGCGGGTGGCGGTCGGCCCCTTGCGTCGGCTCCGTTGTTCGGAAGCGTACACGGAGACCTTTGAGGCCTTTGAGACCTTTTTCAAGGCATTGGTTACAGCAGAATCCTCGCCGATACCTGTTCGGGCTTCTCCCGGAAAAAGGCCTCAAAGGTCAGCAAGGCCTCGGTCGGCCGCGTCAAGCGACGGCAGTTGGGGGTTTGTCGAGTAGGGGATACGATCGGGTTTCTCCGGAGGTCAACCGTGTACAAGATTCGCTCCCGAACCGAGTCGTCCGATACGCCGTGCGATTGCCCGTATGTCGAGTTCATCGATTCCGTGCTCGCACCGGGTCACGGCGCTTGGACGACACCGACCCACGGTGACCTCACCGAAAGCAGCGACGACCTGCGCAGTCCTTTAATGCCGCCGGCCGATGGGTTGGTGTTGCTGACTGAGAAGCAACGGATGGTCTTGCGGGCCAAGATCGAAGGCAGACAAACCTTCGAGTTTATTGGCCGGGGGATTGGCGTCAGCCGGCAAGCGGCGCACAGGATCCATCGCCGGGCCTTGGCAAAGTTGGCGAAGGCGGGGAGATGGCCAATGGATCAGGCGGAGGCCGCTACCGTTCGCCCCAAAGTGGCTCACTCCAGTTAGGGCAAGTAGGTTGCGATTCACCCAGATAAGCGGCGCCGGTCCGATGAGAGCGTTCGCGAATAACGAATAACCAAACGATTTATGGCTCTTCCAGGAATCCTGTGGGTGAAAACGCAACCGGCACCCACCTGAACCCGCTGTTTTTCTAGGCCGAAGTGGTCTTTCCGGTGCCTCGGAAATCGGTTCTGATTTCCGGATGCCCAAAACCCTCTCCCTCCGCGATGCCTACCGCTACCCCGGATTCGCTCCGGCGATGACCGTCCGCATCGAACCCAGCGCCCCCGCTGACTACGTCTTGTCACTCACGCGGCGTCAAAAAAACGGTCTGCGGCCTCTGCGGTTTTTCCCTTCGCGGCTCTTACGACCACGTTCTCCGTCGCAGCCGCGATCTGGATTGCGGCGGTCACCCGGTCGACCTCGAATTCGATTTCCGCCGCGTCGATTGCCCGCAGTGCGGCGTGAAACGCGAACG
The DNA here is from genome assembly GCA_025352235.1 of Fimbriiglobus sp. GTDB lineage: Bacteria > Planctomycetota > Planctomycetia > Gemmatales > Gemmataceae > JALHQU01. The sequence goes on along the minus strand of JANXTU010000069.1, from coordinate 890 downwards.
ACTCACCTGGCTCGCCGCCAACCCGCGCTACACCCGACGCTTCGGCCTCGCCGTCGGTCGACGCTGCCGCACTTCGCCCTCAAAGATGTCGCCGCCGCAATGGACCTCGACTGGGACACCGTGAAGGAGATCGACAAGCTCTACATGCAGGAGCAACTCGACCTCGCCGGTCCGCCCACGCCGACCGCCATCGGCGTCGATGAAATCTCCGTCGGGCCCGGTCACAGCTACCGGATCGTGGTGTCCGATCGGATTCGCAAGCGGGCCATCTGGTTCGGCGGCAGCGATCGAACCGAAGCCTCGATGGACCTCTTCTACGCTTCGATCCCCACTCCAATCAGGGCCGGCATCCGGTTGGTCGTGATGGACATGTGGAAGGCCTTCCGCAACTCGGCCGCGCGGAATGCGCCGCAAGCGAAGATCGTGTACGACAAGTTCCACGTCATCCGGCATCTCAATGACGCCCTCGACACAGTCAGAAAAAACGAATACCGCCGGCTAGAGCCTGTTATTGACTTATTCCCTTGATTTATGGCATTTTGGGGGGATGGACACGACACGGAAGCCGTATCCGAGCGATGTCTCGGATACCGAGTGGGACTTTTTGCTCCCCTACCTCACCCTGATGCGGGAGGACGCCCCGCAACGGTCGAACGATCTGCGTGAGGTCTACGACGCCCTCCGCTACGTCGTCAAAACCGGGTGCCAGTGGCGGCAGATGCCCCACGATTTCCCCGCGTGGTTCGTGGTGTACCAGCAGGTGCAGATGTTGATCTGATCGCCGTTGCATGTACCCACGCACTTCTCGGAGGGCGGGTTCGGCTCGTTGCACACAGCGCCTAGTCCTTAAACAAGTGAATCCCAGCTTGTCCCACCCTTTATTTCAACAT
>JANXTU010000041.1 GCA_025352235.1 Fimbriiglobus sp. | reverse complement strand
CCTCCCGCATCAGGGTGAGGTAGGGGAGCAAAAAGTCCCACTCGGTATCCGAGACATCGCTCGGATACGGCTTCCGTGTCGTGTCCATCCCCCCAAAATGCCATAAATCAAGGGAATAAGTCAATAACAGGCTCTAGGAACACGCCCAGGACCGGGTTGTCCGCCACCTTCGGCAGCAGATCCGACAGCTCGGCGTGGTCCGCTGGGGAAATCAGCCCCCACTCCAGCAGTGCGGCGATGTACCCGTCCCACACCAAGCCGGCATCGCGGGGGATCTGGCCGCCGTAGCGTCGGGCGCACTGGGCGAACCGATCCCGCATCTCGGCCACGGTCGGTCGATCCGTCATCCGCACGCCCTCCGACGCCGCCGAACGACCCAGCTCAGCCGCGGCGGGGGCCGGGTGAGCTACGAACTCCAAAAAACCTACATGCCCCCGCCGTCCGCTGCAGCACCTTGTTCGGCGTGCTTGTGTGCCAGTGGCTCTAACCGCTCAGCAAATTCCAAAAGCGCTGATGCAATGGCCCGGGCGTCGTCGGCTGTCAGTTCGACTGGATCGCCGAACTGGGTAACTGCTTTAAGCATGACCGATGAGTCCTGCTCCAGCCAGCAGTACACATCATCAGTGGGCCGGGCGACGTCGGGTTTTTCGGTCTCCGCCATCAACGAACCTCTGCCGCCGAACAGTAATTGGACAGAATTATTTCTGCCCATTCCCGCTGGTGCATCTGTCTAACGCAGGCTACGCTCGGCGGTGGGGAGATCCGCTTGTCCCACTGGATTCTGACATCATTGTCGACGTTCCACCGGATGTCAATCAAAAATGTCCGCGAATCCGACAAATCCTCCTCCTTCACAACCGCCCAAGTTGCTGGATCGACTGCGGGGCAAAACGAGGCTGCTGCATTACAGCAAGAGCACCGAAGACGCCTACGCCGATTGGGCCACGAAATTCATCCTCTTTCACGGGAAACGGCACCCTCAGGAGATGGGGACGGCGGAGATCGCGGCGTATCTGACGCATTTGGCGGTGGAACGAAAATTGTCCGCGAGCACGCCCGTCAATTCCTCGATCCGCCGCGTCGCTTCGTGGGCCGTGTGCGGCGGACGCGCGAGAAACTCCTCTTCGATCGTCGCCGCGTGCGGCGTCAACGGGCTGGGTTGGCCCTTCCAGCCGAACGACCGGATGCCGGCCAAACCCTTCGCCGCATAGATCCGCAGCGTCCGCTGCACCGTCGACCGCGACACCCCGGCCAGCACGGCGATCCGCTCGTGCGTCTCGCCCAGGCTCTTGAGCCAAAGGATCTCACCCGATATCGCCGAGTCCGATGCCGCCCTTCTGCTCGCTCTTGAAGATCATGTCGGTCGCCAAGCAGGCGGCTAACACGAGCATCTTGGCGATCGGTTGTTCTTTCAAGTCGTCCGCCACGTCGACGATGTACGAATCGGCGGAGGTGAACAATTCCTTCATCATCCCGCCCCACTCTTTGCTCACCTTGCCGAGTTCGACCTTGTGGTCCGGCGTCAGCACGCGGTACTTGAAGCCCGTGAAGTTCCCTTTGATGTCGGCGAAGTGTTTGTCGGCTTTGTCGTAGACGTGGAAGCCGCCGCTGAACGAGAAGAGCTTGCTCTTGAAGTAGCCGATGAGGTCGCCGTTGGCGTCCTTGACTTCGACGCGGGAGCGGAAGAAGTAGGCCCCGCGGCTGATCGTGAAGACGAGCGCCTTGTCCGGGAATTCGCGGACCTCGATCTTGGTGCCCATGAACTTCGCGTCGACGACCCAGCGGAGCATTTTCACGATGCCGCTGATCGCCTCCTCGGCGGTGCCGATTTGCTTCTTGGTCTCGGGGTCGAAGATGTCGTAGGTTTTGTGGTTCTTGAGAAACTTCACTTGCTCTTTGACGGCGAATTTGTCGGAGCTCAGCATGGCGACCTCGGGTGGCGGGGAAGGGCGTGACAGGAGTTTACGCCTTCCGGCCTTCCCCGGCGCGGCGGAATCCTAGAATGAAACGAGTCTTCATCATCCCGACGAGCCGCATATGCCCGCCGCACCTTCCGAACACCTCTTGGTCCGCGCGGCCCGCGGGGAACGCGTCGAACGGGCGCCGGTTTGGGCCATGCGGCAGGCCGGGCGGTGGGATCCGGAGTTCCGCCGCATCCGCGACGGGGCCGAGTTCTTCGCCTTTTCCGAAGACGTCGAGAAGTCCGCGCAGGCGTCGCTCTGCCCGCGCCGCTTCGGCGTCGATGCCATCATCCTCTTCTACGACATCACCACGCTGCCGCTGGCGATGGGTTTGCACTTCGAGTTGAAGCCGAACATCGGGCCGTCCCCGGATCGACCGATCCGCACGCCGGAAGACTTACTGCGACTGAACCCCGAGCCGGCGCCGGAGAGTTACGACCACATCCGCAAGTTGTTGAAGCGCGTGAAGGAGTTGCTCGCGGGGGAACTGCCGGTGATCGTCTTCGCGGGCTCGCCGTTCACGGTGGCGACGTACTGCATCGGCACCGGCAAAAATATGGACGCGACGCGGGCCTTCGCCGCCGAGCGACCGGCCGTGTGGGACGGCTTGCTCGACCGTTTGCGGAACGCCACGGTCGGTTTCTTGAAGACGCTCGTCGCGGAAGGGGCGGACGTTTATCAACTCTTCGATTCGTGGGCCGGCCTACTGACGCCCGAAGAGTATGCCCGCTGGGCGCAGCCGCACCACCAGCACATTTTGAATACCGTCACCGGGGTACCGAAGATATTGTTCGTGAAAGAATGCCCGTATCTGGACGCCATGGCAGCGACCGGGGCCGATGTGATCAGCTTGGGTTTGCAACACGATCTCGTCGCGGCGCAGGCCGCATACCCGCACTTGGTCTTCCAAGGCAACATCTCCGAAGAAACGATGCGGCTCGGTACACCCGAACAAGTGGCCGAGGCGACGCGGGCTTGCTTGCGGGCCACCGGCGGTCAACGGCACATTTTGAATTTGAATCACGGCGTCGGCAAAGAAACCCCGGTGGCGAACTTCGAAGCGTACATCCGAGCCGCGAAGGAGGGGGTCTGATGGCGAACTTCGAACGCCTGCTCCCGGCGTGGGTTTGCATTTGCGTATTCGCGGTCCCGCTCGCCGCGGCCGAGCCGCCGCGCGGTACGGCCAAGTCGCTCGAAGAGCAGATGCAGAAGATCATCGACGACGCCACGCCCACGGTCGTCGGCATCGTGGTTAGCCACCAGAAATACCCCGGACCCAAGCCCGACCCGAAGTTCCCCGGCCGACTCGGCGCTTACGAATCGAAAGACCCCCCGGCCCCGCGATTCGGGCCATTTCTCCCACCCCCGACGAACAAACTCGACCTGAGCAAGTCGGAAAACGTCGCCGACAACACCTTCGGCTCCGGCGTCATCGTCGACGCGTCGAAAGGGCTCGTCTTGACGACGCAACACCTCGTCGACGGGGCGACGAAGATCTTCGTGCGGTTGTCCAACGGCGACGGAACCTATGCCGACATCCACGCCTCCGATACCCGCAGCGACCTCGCGGTGTTGCGGTTGCTCAAGCCCCCAATCGGGCTGACCGAAGCCAAGATCGCGGCGGTTCAACTCGTCGATAGCCCCGACGGGAAAAAGGCGAACCTCAAGCGCGGCTCATGGGTCATCGCCCTCGGCCACCCGCTGGCCTCGGGCTTTCTGGACGGTGCCCCCAGCGCTTCGTGGGGCATCCTCGGCAACATCCGTCGGCGCTCCGGGGTCGCTCCGCAACGCGAAGAACTGCGAACCAAACCCCTCCACGCTTACGGCAGTTTGCTGCAGACCGACGCTCGCATCACCCTCGGTTCTAGCGGCGCGGTGCTCCTCAATCTCGACGGCGACGCCATCGGGTTGGCCTCGTCCGTCGCGGCGGTCCAAGGTTCCGAAGCCAGCGGTGGCTTTGCCATCCCCTTCGATGCCAACTACCGGCGGATCATCGAAACGCTCAAGCAAGGGCTGGAAGTCGACTACGGCTTCCTCGGCGTTGCCCCCACTTCGGCCCGCGGCGGCGGTGTCGAAGTCAGCACCGTCACCCCCGGTTGCCCCGCCTACGACGGCGGCATTCGCCCGGGCGACATCATCAAAAAGATCGACGGCAACAACCTCAAAGACACCGATGACCTGCTCTTGTACGTGGGTGCGGCGCTCGCCGGCACCGAAGTGATCGTCGAGTTCGTTCAAAATGGCAAGTCGAGAAAGGCGAGCATCACCTTGGCCAAAATGGCCAATCCGTTGGCGTCGATTGCCTCGAACCCCGGCCCGAGCGTCCACGGGTTGCGAGCCGAGTACTCCAGCCTCCGGTTGATCGGCCTGCCGAACATGTTCAACGGGCCCCGCGCCGCGCCGCCCATCGGCGTCTCGGTGAAAGATTTGGAAACCGGCAGCGTCGCCGAGAAACGGTTCAAGGAAGCCGGGGAAGCCACGGCCGGTTGGATCATCACGCACGTCGACGACACCGCGGTGAAATCCCCGGCCGAGTTCTACAAAGCCGCGCTCGGTAAGGGTCCGATCAAACTCACGCTCGTCGATCCGAGCGACGCGGGCAAATTCGCCACGATTCCACTGCCCTGATGCCGATGCCCACCATGCGCTACGCCATTTGCAACGAGACCTTCGAAGGCTGGGAACACGCCCGCATCTGCGACTTCGTCGCCGGGCTCGGGTACACCGGCCTCGAGATCGCGCCCTTCACGCTCGCCCCGCTGATCACGGACGTGACCGACGCCCGCCGGCGTGAACTGCGTTCGCAAGCCGAATCCGCCGGGGTGCAGATTCTGGGCCTCCACTGGTTGCTGGCGAAGACGACCGGATTCCATTTGAACGGCCCCGACGCGACCGTCCGAACACGCACCGCCGGCTACTTGATCGAACTCGCCCGCGCCGCCGCGGACCTGGGCGGGGACATTTTGGTGCTCGGCTCTCCGGCCCAGCGGAAAATTCCCGACGGGTACAGTTACGCCCAAGCCGAAGACTTCGCCGTGCAGTGCCTGAGCGGGGTGCTGTCGGTGCTAGAAGAAACCGGCGTGAAGCTCTGCCTCGAACCGCTGACGGCGAAGGAGACCGACTTCATGACGACCGCCGCCGACGCAGTGCGGATCATCGACCGGCTGGGTCATCCCAATGTGAAACTGCATTTGGACGTGAAGGCGATGTCGGCGGAATCGGAACCGCGCCCTGCGGTGATCGCCGCCAACGCCGCACACACTTATCACTTCCATGCTAACGACGAGAACCTGCGCGGCCCCGGCTTCGGCGCCGTCGACTTCCGGCCGATTTTGCAAGCGCTGCGGGACACCGACTACCCCGGTTGGGTCTCGGTCGAAGTCTTCGATTATTCCCCCGATCCCGAGACGATCGCGCGCGAGAGCCTCCGCTACCTGCGCGAGTGCGAAAGTTAGAGCAGTTTCTGAATCGGAGCGAAGAGCACCTACAAAAAAGAGCACCCCGCCGGGGGAGGCGGGGTGTCGGGGGATGATGCATTCAACGGGGATTTCGACGTGTTGGGGGATAGGGGACGGATCGTTTCGGGGGAGAAACCATCCGGGCCGAACGATCCGGGGGAGGATCGTTTGGCCGTATTCGCTCGGTTCAAAGTCGCGTGGGGGTGGCCGGCTCCGGGGGAATGGAGTCGGCCTTCGCTTCTTCGAACCGCCTCATCGCTGAGGCGATAGAAAGTAAAGCAGCGGGCGTGCCAAACGCGGAATTTCACGGGCGTTTGCTGCAAGAGTCTGCCATTTCAGGCTTTGATAGCGAGAGGCCAATTGGAGTGACCCGGTCGATTCCCCGCTCTTGCAAGATTTGCAATTCTTACCGGCGTCCCGGTGGGTAAAAACAACAGGGTGGCGTGACCCACGGGGATTCGCGATGCGATGCGGACTGTTTGCCCTATCGATACTCGTCTTCGCCCTCGGCTGCACGAAGTCGTCCGACCGGGTCGTCGTCTATTCGGCCCAAGACGAAGAATTCGCCGTGGGTGTCTTCCGAGACTTCGAAGCGCAATCCAAATTGAAGATCGCCCCGAAGTACGACACCGAGGCCAACAAGTCCGTCAGCCTCGCCGCCGAGTTGGAAGCGGAAGCCAAAATCCCCCGCTGCGATGTCCACTGGAACAACGAAATCCTCGGTACCATCCGCTTGGCTCGGCGAGGACTCTACGAACCGTACTCCTCACCGAATGCCAACGACTTCCCGGCGTGGTCGAAGGCGTTCGACGGCACTTGGCAGGCTTTCGCGGAACGCGCCCGCGTGTTCCTTGTCAACACGAACCTCGTGCCGGAGGGACAGAGGCCGAAATCGATCTTCGATCAACTCGACCCGAAGTGGAAAGGACGCATCGCGATGGCGAAGCCGCTGTTCGGCACGACCGCGACCCACGCCGCGTGCTTGTTCGAAGTGATGGGGAGCGATGCCGCGAAACAGTACTACCGCGACCTGAAGGCGAACGATGTGCAGATTGTGCCCGGTAACAAGCAGGTCGCCCGCGGCGTGGCCGACGGCACTTATGCCTTCGGCATCACCGACACCGACGATGCCATTTTAGAAGTGCTCGCGGGCAAACCGGTGGCCATCGTCTTCCCCGACGCGACCGGGCACCCGGCTCATCCCCGCTTAGGGACGGTGTTTATTCCGAATACGCTCGCCATCGTGAAGGGCTGCCCGAATCGGGATGGGGCGAGGAAGTTGATCGACTATTTACTGGCGAACGAAACGGGGCTAGCGGAATGCGGTGGCTATCAGTTTCCGCTGAATCCCAAGAACGCAACCGCACCGCACGCGGCGTTGAAGACCCGTCGAGAAGTGAAAGCCGCCGAGATCGATTTTGAAAAAGCCGCCGACTTGTGGGACGTAAGCCAGCGGCTCTTGAAGGACGAGTTTGCGCGATGATGTCAGGAAAATCAGGATTCACCACAGAGGCACAGAGAAGAAAAGAAAGGAGCAGAAACAAAGAAGGGTGCGGCCAACGGCAATACCTTCGCCCCACCCGGATTTTTTGTTCTGTCTGATCTTCTCTGTGCCTCTGTGGTTATTCTCAGCGCAGTCTGGGTTGACACTGCTCCGCGAAAAGTGGCTGGGCTCGCCGGGACTGGCGGAACTTGTCCGAGCCGTGCGGAGAACGTCGCTTTTCGCTCCGCGAAAAGTAGCTGGGCTCGCCCGCGAGGTGCGGA
>JANXTU010000028.1 GCA_025352235.1 Fimbriiglobus sp. | reverse complement strand
GTCGGCGTACAGGATCTCTTCGCGGTCGTGGTAGGCTCGTCCGAGCGATTCGCCGGCGAAGTCGGTGATCGAACTGTGGCCGATGTAATGGAAGCCCGCTTCGATACCGATGCGGTTGACGGCCGCGAAGTAAATGTGGTTCTCGAGCGCCCGCACCGGTGGGGTGAGCGTGGCCGATTTCAACGCTTTGTCGGCCCAGTTCGTCGGCAAGATGGCGACGTCCGCGCCGAGCAGCGCCAAGATGCGGGTCGTTTCGGGGAAGCCGCCGTCGAAGCAGATGTGCAAGCCGATTTTCAAACCGCCGAGGTCGTGCACGGCCATCGGCCGGTCGCCCGGGTCGGTGAAGCGATCCGCCCCGACACGCGGCAGGTGAAGCTTGCGATAACAGGCTTCCGGGCCATTCGGCCCGATGAGCGCGCACGAGTTGAAGAGTTTCGATCCGGCCGATTCGAAGAAGCCGTACACGCACCAGACGCCGAGGCGGGCACAGTCTTCGGCGAGGAGATGCGCGCTCGGGCCGGGGAACGGCTCGGCGTGCGCGGCGATCTCGGCCCGGCTACCGAAGCCGTACCCGGTGAGACTGCACTCGGGGAAGACGACCACGTTGGCCCCCTGCCCCGAAGCCGTGGCCAAGCGGCTCCGGATCGCGGCGCGGTTGCCGGCGAGGTCGCCCAACGCGCAGTCCATTTGGACGCCGGCCAGTTTCCAAGTCCGCATTGCAGTTCCCCCCAGGTTCAACGTGGCTGTTTCTCGCCGGAGTATTTGTTCAACAGCGACAGGTACATTGATGCGTACTGCATCAATTCTTGGTTCGCGTCCAAGAACCCGATCGGCAGGCCTTGCGGTTTCAACGCCATCGCGAAGCGCACGCGGGCCTCTTTGGTGTCGCCGGATTGCAGCGCCGTGAGGCCGAGTTCGTAGTAAAGCGCCGATTCGATCAGCAGCGATCGCCGGGCGTTGCCAAAGGCGTCGATCTGCACCAAATTGACCCCGGCCGCGGCGGCGAGGGGCGCTTGCAAGAATTCAAACGGCTTTTTCAGTTCCGCCAAGTAGGCGGGGGAATATTGGGGCATGCGTTGGATTTGCTCGCGCGCGTCCTCAGCCATTTTCTCGAAGTTCCCTTCCAAGCGGGCCTGCAGCGACCGGAGTTGTTTGATCACCTCCCGGGCCGGTCCCAACTGGGCGTCGTTCGGATGGTCTTTTTCGAGGGCGTCGATGCGGCTCTCGACGGATGTCAAATTGAGGACCGCCATGTCGAGTTGGCCGGTGACGAGTTGAAACTCGATCATCTGCAAATTCATCCCGAGGTCGGTCACGCCGAAACTCCGCAGCGAGCGCGTGTTCGGGTCGAGGATCGGTGTCGCCGTTTTCAGCAGGCTGGGGAAGCGGTCGGCGAGAAATTCGACTTGGCCTTGGCCGGTGATAACGATCGTCATGTCCGACGCCGGGATCGACGACCACTCGGACGTACCCGACACCAGTTCGATGGCCCGGCCAATCAAACCGGCCCGCACCGCGACCATAAACTTATTGGCGATACCCGGGATCTTCGCCGCTTCTTGGGTGTAGAACTCGTTGCGTTTGCCGAGATCGCGTTTCATGCGATCTTCTAAAATCTGGCAATGGGCCTTCACCCAGGCGCCGTCCCGCGGCTTGTCCGCCTTGTCGCCGGCCGTCAGGTTGGTCGCCGTGACCTCCGTCAACTTTTTCCCCAAGTCCCGCTTGATGGCGTCCTGAGTCGGTTGCGGGGCGCCGTTGCCGACGTCGCGCTGGAAGCTGAAATACGAGATCGCTTCGGCGATACCGGCATCGCCGATCCCCATGATGCCGTCCAAGGTTTTGGGTTGGAGACCGAATTGCTGTTCGAGCGATTTTTGGCGGTAGACGTCGCCGATGTTTTTCATCCGCGCGGGCGTCGGCCCGTCGCCGTCCGGGGCCGCCTTAATCTTGGCGTTCGCGCGGCCGAGGGCGTCGCTGGCCAAGTCGATGTGCCCGGCGTCGAAATGGAGCAGGAACAGGATGAGTTCGTCGTCGACGACCTCTTTGAAAAACCGCGATTCGCCGTTCGGGGAGACCGGGACGCGATCCAAGAATCGATGCAGCGAGGTCATGCGCTGCAATTCGGCGTCTTTCGGATTCAGTGATCCCGCGTAGCGCAGGGTGACGGCTTTGGCTAGGACGTGGTAAGGCCGCGGGTCGTCCGGCGTTTCGGCGATGGCCCGGCGCGCGGCCCGGTTGGCCAAAATTGGGAACGACAATTCCACCTCGTTCGGCAAGCGCTTGCCGGGGTCGAGAGTCAGCGACAAAGGTATTCCGCCGACGATGGGGAAGGCCCGGGCCAGTTGGAATTGCTTGGCGTAGCCCTTCTGGGATTGATTGCCGAAGTGATTGGCCAGATCCAAAAATAACTGCGCGTCATCCGTTTCGACCGAGCCGGGAAGCGGGGGCGTGCCCACGAAGTCGGCGACCCAGCCTTCGACCGGCTTGAGCGGCGGCACCGATTTCGCGGACGGCACCGGCGGCGGATTCGGACCGAAGGCCCCCTTCCCCGGCACGAAGACTAAGTTCGCCGCGTTCGTCTTTCCGGTCTCCGTATCGGTGCGGGTGCCGATGGCGACGCGGCCGTCCATGTTCAGCCACGCGAAGTTCGATTTGGCGTCGTTCAGTTCGACTTCGATCTTCTTGATGTTCTCCGCGTCCAGTTGGGTGTAGGCCCGTCCGAGGACGACGTAATCGGTTTTGTATTTGTCGGTCAGAGCGAGGATTTTGCCGTTCGTGGCGGTCGCCGCATTGTCGGCGAGTTCGGCTTTGACCTGCAATTCGCGGCGGATGGTGACCAAATCTTCCAATTCGCGGGCATGGAACCGGAACCGCGAATCGAGGAACACTTTTTCGCGGGGGGCATACCAGGCGCAGTAATCGCCGAAGTCGTAGTGGGATAGCAACCCATGCGATTCGTCGGGCATCTTGTCTTCCGATTTCCACTCTTGAATCGCCTTCGCACTCCGGGCCAAACCGACGTCGCTGTCGATGCCCCAACTCACGCGGCGGTTGTACTCCGGGTGGATCGAGACCCGCGCGTGGAGGTAGCCTGGCACCGTCGCCGCGACGGCGAGTACGAGCGCCGCCACGGTCAAGATTCGGCCGATGCCGCTCAGATTCAACAGCGCCTTTGTCGTCGGGTCAATGACGGATTGCAGGCGGAAGCGGGACAATCCGTTGAGGTTGGCCGCGGCCAGCGGAATTGACACCACCACGGCGGCGGGGATGAAGCGGTAGTGCAGCGCGGCCAGCACCGTGAACACGGACCACAGCAGAATGTGCGTGACCCGCACACGGGTGTAACCGAACCCCACGAGCACCCCGGTGCCGAGTAAGAGCAACAGCGCCGCGCCACCGGGGGCACTCGCGCCGAGATCGGGCGCGCCATAGTACGGTTCGGTGATCGGCGACAACGAAATGTTCGTCAGGAGCGCATCCCCCGCGAAGGTGTCACCCCAGCCGAAGGTCAGTTCAAAGGGGATCAATTGCCCGAGCGCGCCCAGCGGACTGCGTACCAACGCCCCGAGGAACATCGGGTTCAAGAGTGCCCCCGCGGCGCTCGCGATCAACGCCCGCTTCAACGCCTCGCGCGGTGGGGCGGCCCAAAAGGGATCGTCGCCCGATGTCGAATCCAGTGCCCCGGCTTTAAATTTTCGGTGCAGGTCTTCGCCGACGAATACCAGCAGGATCGTCAGTGGCCCGAGGAAGTAGAACGAATCGGTGCAGGCCCAGGCCCAGCAGACTCCCCCGAGAATCGCCGGCATGCGCCACTTCGGCCCCGCCCAATTCCCCCGGAAGATCAACGCGAGGACGATCGACACGAACAGCGTGCCGAAGACGGTCGGGTCGAGCGCCGCCGCCGAGCCGGTGGCCAAAGCGCCGACCGCCGCGACGACCGCCCACGGCCAAAGCGATTGCTCGGGCTTGCGAAGCAAGAAGAGCAGACCGAAGCCGGCCGCGAAGACGATCGCCTTCAGCACGACCACGGTCACGCCGGAGTCGTCCGCGCTGTAGACGACGTACATCAGCAGGTCGAAGATCCAGTTCGAGTTGACCCAGCCGCGATCCGCCCCCGTGAAGCTCAACGGGTCACCGCCGATGGGGTGGTGGCCCTGCGCGATCAACCGGCCGGTGCCCAAATGCCGCCAGATGTCGCTGTTGCGGGCCGTGTACGATGCGAGTAAGAAGGCGAACATCGTCACCAAAATCGCCGCAGCGATGTCGACCGGCTTGAACCAATCGGGCCACTTCGCCATCGTGGCGGTGACCGGGGCGACACCGCCCGGCTCCGGTATCGGCGACTCCACTGCAGGAACCGGTTGATCCGGAACTGGCGCGGTGGAAACGGAAACTTTCATCGGCGGGCCCCGTGCGAATGCGAATGCGGAAATAATGAACCGGATAATGGGTTTACCCTAGTTGGCCACGCGGTGCGGTCAAGCGGGCCGTTCCGCCGAGGTGTGCCTACTCTTTTTGGATTTTGTCGTGTCGGCTTGCGTCGAACCACCCAGGGAAGATTGTTCCAACAGAGTGTGTGACACCCCACTTTGGAAGCATTTAAAAGAATTGGAACAATCGGAGCCGAACCAGTCCGGGTAGCCGATCCGCATGCTCAGCCATGACTTGCGCCATCGAAGTCGAAAGAATGCCCGTGCCGACGGAGGGGGGTAGCTGGAACAATCGCTTTTGGAACAATCCGGGAACGCCTGCCGAGCGGAGGCTCGAGCTGGCGGTGGAACCGGCGTCTCGCCAATTCGTGCTGTAACAAACCGGCGGGACGCGGCGAGACGCCGGTTTCCCCGCCAGAAGACGTTGCCCCAACCCCGCCGAACCGGACTTGTTTCCGAATTCGATTTGCGGTCAAATCAAGCACGAGTAAGGAATCTCGAAGGAACGCCCCCGCGCCATGATGGCCCCCCTGCTCCCGCTGGCCTCGCCCGCCGCGCCCCGCGCGAACGACCGCCCCGCTGCGCGACTCGATGTCCGCATCGGGTCGGCCCGCTCCACCAGTTATCCCTTCGCCCGCGGTGAACTCCTCGTCGGCGGGGCCGAAGGGTGCGATGTCCGCCTCCCCGGCTCGCACCTCCCGGCCGTCGTCTGCCAATTCCTCCAAGATTCCACCGGCATCTCCCTCCGCCGGCTCGTTCCGGCTTTCCCGATCTTGCACAACGCCGCCCCGTTCGACGGCATGGCCCCCGTGGCCCTCCGCTCCGGGGATCGCATCGCCGTCGGTCCCGCCGACATCACCCTCGACTTCATCGCCGCGGCTCCGCTCCGGCCGACCTTCGTCGCGTTCGACGCGCCCAAGCCAGCCCGCAACGACCTCGCCGCCGAACGAGCCGCGCTGAATGAGCAAGCCGGGGAATTGGAAGCGGATCGGGTGGCGTGGTACCGCCGTCGGCAGGAGCTCGAAGTCGAATTTCGGCAGATGCAGGACCGGTTGAAACACGGGCTGGTCGCGGGGGGACGCGAGCAAGACTTGACTCGCCGCGAAGCCGAAATCCAAACGCAAGAAGCGGAATTGGAGCGGGTCCGCGCGGAACTCACCGAAATCCGCGAGGGGCTGTTCCGGCAGTTTCAAGATCGCCGGGAGCAATTGGAACAACACCAATCCGACCTCGGCCAAGCGACGAACGCTTTTCAGGAACACCAGCGCCGCGCTGAAAGCGACCTCCTCTCGAAACGGCAGCACTTGACCCTGTCGGCCGAGCAGCAGCGTGGGGCCATCGACGACGAGGTCCGCCGGCAGGTCGCGGAGAGCGAGAGCGACTTGCTGCGCCGCCGACGGGAACTCGAGGTGCAATTCGGGCAGAAACTCGCCGACTGGCAGTCCGAAGCCGACGGGCGGCGTGAACAGTTCGCGGTCGATTTGCAACGCCTCGAACCACGGATGGCGGAAACCGAAGTGCAGCGGGACGCGCTCGCCGCGGGGTTCCGCGAACTCGATCTCCAGCGCCAAACCGTGGAAACCCAGCGGGGCGAAGTGGCCCGCGAGCGGCGGGATCACGCCGCCGAGCGGCAGTGGCTCGACGAACGCCGGATCGAATCGGAGGCGCGCTTCCGCGAGCGCGAAACCATCGTCCGCGAGCGCGAAGAGAAAATTGCCGAAGACCGCGCCGCCCTCGATGCGGCGCAGGGTCGCCACAACGGCGATCTCCTCCGCCTCGACCGTTGGCAAGCCGATCTGGAAGACCGCCAGCGCGAAATCGACGCCCGCACTGAAACCGTCGAGACGCGGCACGAACTCTTGGTACGCGACGCGACCGAGTTGGAAGAGCAACTGACGCTGGCCGCGGCGGAACACGACGAATCGAAGCGCGAAGCCGAGCGACTTCGACATGCAACCTCCGACCTTGACGAACGCGCCGCGAAGCTCGACAGTCGCGCCGTCGAAGTCGAAAGCCAGCAGGCCACCCTCGCGGTGCTGCGGGTCCGGCTCGATCGCCAGCAATTGGAAAACGACCGCGAAACGGCCGCCGTGCGGGAGGATCGCCAGCGGGTCGAAGCGGCGTGGGCCGAAGTGAAAACCCATCTGCAAGAAGCCGAGCAAGTCCGGTGGTCATTGACCACGGCCGAGACGCTGACAACCGAACAGCAGAAGCAATTCGCCGAGCAGCGGGCGCTGTTGGAGGCCAACCGCGCCGAACTCACGGCCCAGCGGGAAGAGCTCGCCACGCTCGAAGGCCGCTTGAAGATCCAAACGTTCCAGCTCGATTTGCGCAGCGCGGATATGGCCGAGCAGACCGCCATATTGAAGGCGAAAACGGCCCAAGTGGTGGAACTCCAAGAGCGACTGGAAGCCGACCGCCGGACGGTGCGCGAACGCGAGTTCACCCAGACCGACGCCGACTCGGCGCGCGGTCAGTTTCAAGAGCAACTCCGCCGGCGTTCCGACGACCTCGGCCAACGCGCGAAGCAGTTGGACGACACCGCAGCGCAACTCGCGGCCGACCGGCAGAGCCTGCAGGCGTTCCACGCGGAGCTGCAACAGAAGCAGCGCGAAGTCGAACACAACTGGAGCGAGACCCGCGCGGGATTCCAAGAGCGCGAAGCGGCGATGCTGAATCAATCGATGACCTTCGCCGAGCGCGAGCGCAATCTCGAGCGTCAGATTGCCCGGCTCCGCGAGGTCGGTCAGAGCGTTGCGGGGGGGCGCAAGGAGCTCCACGCCGCCCGCCAAACGTGGGAAGCCGAACGGGCCACCGCCCTCGAAGACGCGTTGACCAAGTGGCAGGAAATCGCGACCTTCCGCGATAAAGCGAGCCGCGAAGCCGATGGTTTGCTGAGGCAAGCCCCCGAACTCGAAGAGCGCGCCAAGGGCTTGTTCGACAAGCTCCTCGCGGCCCGCGATGTCCTCCGCGGACAACTCAACGAACTCCACGGCTACTCCAAACAAAGCCGCGATACCCTCGAGAATCTGAGGCAACAGCTCCGCCAAGACGGCGAGCAGCTGCGCGGCCGCGAGCAATCGCTGGATTCGGCCCGGGGCGAACATCGCCTCGCCGTCGCCGAGTTCCGCCAGCAACTCCACGATTGGCAAGCCCGCGTCGACGAACTCAAAACGACCATGCGGCAGAGCGAAACCCGCATCGACCTCAAGCAGGCCGAATTGGAAGCCGCGTCGAAGAAGACCGACGCCACGGCTCTCGACCTGGCCCGGCGGATGGAAGACCTCCGCCTCGAAAAAGACGAGGTGAGCGAACGCCGCGAGCGGATCGAACAACACCTCACGGACATGCGCGAGTGGTACCGCCGCAAACTCCGCGACCTCGCCCAAACCCGCAAAGACGCCCCCAAGACGCTCTCGGCCCCGCACGGCTTCGGCGCCGCCCCGGAGCTCGACCCCGGCGACAAGCACTTGGGCGAACTGCTCCGTTCGCTCGAACTCGTCGACGCCGAAACGCTGCAATCGCTTTGGGCCTCGGCCCAGCAGCAGAACCGTACGCTCCGCCAAGTGCTCCTCGCCAGCGGCGTCGTCACGCTCTATCAACTCGCGCTCATTGAAGCCGGCAACCTCGACGCGCTGATGCTCGGTCGCTTTCGCGTGATCGACCGCGTCCGCCTGACGCCGCGCGAAGCCTGCTACCGCGTTTTCGACCCGCAGCACGGCATCTGCCTGCTCCGCATTCTCGGCGACGCCGAGATGCACGACGCCTTCCACCCGGACGAATACCGGATGCGCTTCGCCACGACGATGGAAGCGCACCATCCGAATCTGCTGGCCACGCTCGAAGTCCTCGAAATCAACGGCCGACCGGCCATCGTGCAAGAATGGGCGCCGGGGTTGCCGTCGTCCGAATGGCCCGCGACCGTCGCCCAACCGGGCCTTTGGTTGAAGCTCGCCCTCGACGCCGTCGGCGCCATCGACGCGGCCCACGCCGGCGGCTTGATCCACGGCCGCATCACGTCCGAATCGTTTTCGATGAACGACACCGGGGCGATGAAACTGCTCGGCTTCGGCGAGCCGCCCTGGTTGCACAGCGGTTTGGCGTCGTCGTTCGAACCGACCCCCGAAGCCGACCTGCGGGCCTTCGGGCAGGTCGCCTTTCTGTGGGCGAACGCCGCACCGGATCCGAAGCGCAAAGGCCGGGCCAAGGGCTTCCCCGACTCGTTGATGGCGGTGCTGCGGCGTTTGGAAACCGATGCCGAAAACCCGATGAGCGACACCGTCACGGGTGCGGCACCCTACCGGACCGCGTCAGAATTGCTGGCCGATTTACAAAAGCTCGCGGGCAAATTCCCGCTCGCCCTACAAAGCTGGGAAGAACTGTTGGGGCACCTCGCAGAGCGAAGACCCGTCGCGAAGCCGATGGCGGCCTGACGGCGGCTCGGCCTATCGCAAAGTCAACGTGTAAAGCACTTGTCCGTCGGTCTCCCCGGCCGGGCGGTAGCCGAGTTTTTCGTACAGCGACTTGGCTATGGAATTGTGCGGGTACACTTTCAATCGGATCGACTTCGCCCCGCGATTCGCCGCCGCCGCGTGCAGGTAACGCATGAAAGCCGTGCCCAAACCCGTGCCGCGCGCCGCCGGGTGAACCGCGATGCCCAAGCTCGGGATCGCATAGCCTTCGTCCCAGCCGCGGAGCAACCCGTAGGCCAGAACTTCGTCGGCGCACACGGCTACGAGGTACAAATCCTTCCCGGCATAGCCGCACAATTCGACGGCGTTCTCGGCCGTGAACGGGTGCGGGTGAAAGAACTCGTCGTCTTTGTTCGCGATCATGGATTCAAAAAACGCCGTCAGCCCCGGCAGCAGGTCCGGGGCGAGGCGGCGGAACTCGAGGGCGGGGTTCGGATTCATCAGGCCACCCGACGCTGCCGGCCGCGTTGGCGTTGGAACTCGGCGATCGTCCCCACGACGCGGTCTTGATCCGCTTCACTCAGGGTGTTGTACGTCGGCAGCATGATCCCCGATTCCGACAGGCGGTCGGTCACGGGGAGGTGCTCGTTCCGCTTGCGCGATTCCTCCCGGAACGGCGGCAGCGTGTGGAGGGAAATGAACATCGGCCGGGATTCGATATTTTTCTCGGCGAGTTCCTGCATGAGTTCGTCGCGCGTCCCGCCGAAGGCGTCCGGGTCGATCATGCAGCAATACATCCACGGTGAAATCTCGGCCCACGGTGCCACCGGTTGCAGGCTGATGCCGGGGATCGACCGCAACTGCTGGTTGTAGCGCTCGCACAATTTCCGGCGCTGATCGAGGATCGCCTCTTTGCGTTCCATCTGGGCGCACAGGATTGCGCAGGCCAAGTTCGTCAGGCGGAAGTTGTAGCCCGTGATCGGGAAGTAATAGCGGCGGTTCGGGTCCATCCCCTGCCCGCGCAGCGCCCGCAACCGGGTCGCCAAGCGTTCGTCCGACAGCGTGATCGCCCCACCTTCGCCGGACGTGATGACCTTGTTCCCGAAGAACGAAAACGTCGCGCAGTGCGAGAGGCTGCCGACCGGCTGGCCCTTGTACTTGGCCCCGAGTGCCTCGGCCGCATCTTCGATGACCCACAAGCCGTGGACGTCGGCGACGCGGTTGATGCGGTCCATGTCGGCCGGGTGGCCGAGGAGGTGGACCGGGATGATGCCGCGGGTGCGCCGGGTGATCGCGGCTTCGAGTTTGTCCGGATCGATGCACCACGT
The DNA here is from genome assembly GCA_025352235.1 of Fimbriiglobus sp. Lineage (GTDB taxonomy): Bacteria > Planctomycetota > Planctomycetia > Gemmatales > Gemmataceae > JALHQU01. Next base: position 7,086 of record JANXTU010000028.1, on the reverse strand, counting down.
CTCGGGGTCGACGTCGATGAAGACCGGTTCCGCGCCGACGTAGCGAACTGCGTTGGCCGTGGCGACGTACGTCAGCGATGGCACCAGCACTTCGTCGCCGGGGCGAACGTCCAACCCCATCAACGCGAGGTGCAGGGCGACGGTGCCGTTGCAAACCGCGAGCGACGTGGTCGATTGGCAGTAGTCGGCGAATTCGCGCTCGAACCGGTTCAAGTACGCCCCGGTCGACGAGATCCACGTGCTGCGGATGGCGTCGACGGCGTAGGCTTCCTCGTTCCCGCTCAAATCGACCGAAGCCACCGGGATACGGCTCAACATGCTGGTACTCCCAAGATCGTGCATTGCTCTCATAGTAGGTTTAGCCGATGGCACGGATTCCGTAAAGGTCGTTCGTTTGCACGGAATCGGTGGATCCGGCTCAAGCTCACTTCCCGATCACGATGTCCATCCCCGGCGCCGTCGGCGGGACTGTTCCTTCGGCTTGCGCCTCGCCGCCGAGCTTCCACGCGAATGCGGTCGGCAGCTTCGCTTCGACGCTGTGCTTGCTCGGCACGGCCACGTCTTTCCCGTCGAGGGTTAGCATGAGTTCCCGGCCGCTGAAGTTGTAAAAGGTCACGGTCCGCAGCGAGTCGGAGCTGGTCGGGGCGCTTCCCTCGATCGGGTAGCGGTCGATCTTCAATTTCGATTCGCCGATTGGGCTCGATCGCACCGTGCTCTGTTTCGGCGCCGGCTCCGGTTCGATCAGCGGCGGGATCGCCGGCACATCGAACTTCGGCAGTTCGAGTTTGGGCAGTTCTTCTTTCTTCGGGTCCGTGCCGAACTTCAACGGCGGCAAGGCCGGCAACGCGTCTTCTTTCGGTTTCGGCACGGGGATCAGCGGGATCGTGTCCACTTCCTTCGGCTTGGGCACGGGTTGCACCGGGACCGGATCCTTCATCGCAGGCAACGTCTCGCTGGCGACGGCGGGTTTGAAGCTCGGTTCCGGCTCGACGGCCTTTGGCTGGGCCAGCGGCTCGTTCTGCACGTTGCTCTTGGGTTTCACCGGGGCCGGTTCCATCCGCTCGGGGACGACGGTCGGTTTCGGCGCGGACGCGGCGGGCATCGTTTGGCAGCAGGGTGAACAGCCCGAAGCGGGGTAGACCTGCACCGGCGGGGTCGCGTAGTACACCGGCTGCGAATATTGGACCGGGTAGCTGTGCGCGACGGGCTGGCTGCGGCGGGCGATAATCGGGTTCCGGCGACCGATGGCCTCGGCCCAATCGGGCACCAACAGCAAGGCCATCAAGACCGGGACGACGAGGTAGCGGAACATGCTGAGAATCCTTTCTCGGGGAAAATCGGCGGGCGCGGGCAACTGACCTGACACGCGACCGGGGGATTGGGGTAGATTAGAGCCGATACGCGGGAGTAGTTTCTAGCCCACTTTCGGAAAAACCGATGCGAACCGCTTTCAGCTTGATGATTCTGCTTGGCTTCGCCGGGGTTGCCTCCGCCCAGGCGGAGCGCTACGAACTCGGCCAGCGCCTGAAAGCCTTTGAAAAACAGTGGGATAAAACCACCGACGCGAAACTGCGCAAGAAAGCTCTCGCGGATCTGCCGAAGTTGACCGGGTTGTTCTTCACGAATCAATTCGGCGAAGCCGGGCGCACGTTGGATGAGGCCCGCTGGATTTTGGAGGGGAAGCAACTGACCGACGACGAGAAATGGGCGCAGAGCCTGTTTGCCGTGCCGGAGTCGCGATATGTGACCAACCCGGGTTCGCAGTTCGAGGTCACGGTCAAGGCTTTCTACTCGGTGAAAACCGCGCAGCCGAAGAATCTGCGAATCGATCTGAGTATCCCCGGTTTGATCGATGTTTCCCGAACGGCCCTCGATAAACTCCCGACCAAAATCGACTTGAAGTTCACCCAACCGTTGCCCCGAAACCGCCCGGGAGGCGATTTCGCACTGCAACTTGCCGTGCGTCTGGGCGAGGCCACGGCCGCGAAATCGGAAATCGGGGTGAGCTTCGAAGAAGTGCGAAAAGACTTCGTCGTGGATCTCGCCAAGAGATTCGAATCGGCGGACGCCGCGCTGAAGCCGAAATCGCTCGAATGGGCAACGGCCCGGGATCGCGCGGGTTTGCTCGGCGATTTATCCAAAGGTTCCATTTTTGAAACGGACATCCCGGCCTGGGCACTGCACCAACAGGTCATGGAGTTCCAAAATCTCCATCAGCTGAAGAAAGAGTATTTCAATCGGGAGCGCACTGGCCAGTTTTGGCTCAGCATCCCGACGGGTACTACGACGACGCCCGCCCGGCTCTTCGTCCCAAAAGTGCGCGGCTTCATCCCCAAAGGTGAGGAGGTCGAAAAACCGCTCCCCCTCGTCGTCGCGCTCCACGGGGCCGGCGGCTCCGAGAATCTCTTCTTCGAAGGCTACGGCGACGGTCAGATCGTCAAACTCTGTGAGAAACGGGGTTGGATGCTCCTTGCCCCACGCAGCGGATTGAGCTTCGTCGGCGGTGGCCCGCCCGTCGGCGAGATTGTCGACGAACTCGCCAAACGCTACCCCATCGATCCGAAGGCAATCTTCGTCGTCGGTCATTCCATGGGGGCGATGCAGACCATCGACGCGGCCCAAAAATATCCCGGCCAGTTCGCCGGCATCGCCGCGTTCGGGGGTGGTGGCCGCGTCCGCAAGCCGGAGCTGTTCGCTGAACTCCCCACGTTCATCGGTGTCGGGGACCAAGATTTCGCACTGGCCCAATCGCGGGCGTTGAAAAAATCGCTGGAGGACGGCAAGGCGAAGTCCGTGAAATTTGAAGAATACGAAGGGCTCGAACACTTGCTGATCTGTCGGGAGGCACTGCCCGACGCCTTCGCCATGTTCGACAAAGTTTTGAAGAAATAACGATTCCTTCTCCCCGAGTTCCACCATGCTCCGCATTGCCCTGCTCGTTCTCGCGATCGCCGCATCGGCATCGGCCCAAGAGAAACCGCCCATCGAACTCGAAGGGGAATACGACCTCAAGGAGTTTTTTGAAAACGGCCGGGCGAGCGATGAAAAGAATCAAATCCGATCGGTGACGTTCAAGGACGGTATCATGACGGTCAAATCGGCGGCGCGGGACGACGCCGCGAAGTTCACCGTCGATTCGGGCATAACGCCGTTCCAGATCGACCTCAAACCGACGACGGGCGAGGACAAAACGACCCTCGGGATTTGGAAGATCGAAAAGGGGGAATTGGTGATCATCTTCAACAAGAAAGGGCCGCGGCCGGCCGACTTCAAAGGCCTCGGCGAGGGGGTCGTCCGATTCGCGCTGGCGAAGTCGATCCCCAAGGTGATCCCCAAGAAAGACAAGTAGCGGGCGGCGCACTAAAACGATTCAGTTTCCCGTTCCCACGATTTACACAGGCGGCGGATGATGAAACGTTTCACGATGATGGCCCTGCTGACGCTCGCCCCGGCGCTCGTCCTGTTCGCGGCCGACGATAAGCCGGCCGGCCCCGACGGCAGCTACAAAGTCACCGGCCTCACCAAGGGCGGCATGAAGCCCCCCGGCGATCCTTCGGAACTCATCGAAGATGTCACCATCAAGGGCGACAAGATCAAGATCAAGATGTTCGGCGAAGAAAAAGTCGCGACGATCAAGATCGACGCCAAGGCCAAGCCGGCAACCATCGACTTGACCCCGGACGAGGGCGACAAGAAGGGCCAGACGATGAAGGGCATCTGGAAGATGGAGAAGAATGTACTCACCATCGTGCTGATCGAAGGCAAAGACGAGAAGCGCCCCGAGAACTTCGACGCCAAGGGCGAAAAAGAGATGATGCTCGAACTGACCAAGAAAGACGTGAAGAAAGACGACAAGTAACCCCGCTCCGCAATCACAGTCTCACTCCCGCCGCAGCGATGCGGCGGATTCTTTTGATGAGGGCCCCGCCGCGCATGGAAGATTTCTTTGTTCAAATGTGGGGCCTGTTCGTCGATATCTTCACGAACCTCACGAATCCGGACGCATGGCAGAAGACCCTGGCGAAACCGGGGATTTATTGGGCTGCGTTCGCGGTGGTCAACCTCATCGTCTTCACCGAAACCGGCCTGCTCATCGGCTTCTTTCTGCCGGGCGATTCGCTGCTGGTCACCCTCGGCATCGTCGCCCAAGGTTATTGGTCCACTGAGCAGACCGTCTTCCTCACGGCTTGCCTGTGCGTCGCCGCGATCCTCGGCGATAGCGTCGGCTATTGGATCGGATATAAAACGGGTCCGCGGCTCTTTCAAAAAGAGAAGTCGTGGTTCTTCCGCAAAGATTATCTGTTGGCGGCGCAGGCCTTCTATCTGAGGCACGGCGGCAAGACGATCATCATCGCGCGGTTTATCCCGATCATCCGCACCTTCGCCCCCGTCGTCGCCGGCATCGGCCGGATGGACTACAAACGGTTTCTGATGTTCAACATCGCCGGCGGCATTTCGTGGATCTGTGGCATGATGGTCCTGGGCTACACGCTGCACCTCTGGGCCGAGCCGATGGTCAACTGGATCGGCCGGCAACTCGGCCGCGAGCTGAACTTCAAAGTCGAACGGAACATCGATGTCATCGTCGTGCTCATCGTGCTGATTTCGGTCGCCCCGATCGCGTGGAAGTTTTTGATGCAGCGATTGCACCGCCGGAAAGCGGCAGTTTCGCCGACGGCGTGACTTTCCCGTGTAACCGGTGCGCAACGGGCCGGCGCACAGCTCGACCTTGTGTTACCATGCTCGGGACTCGACCGGCCAATCCGCGCGGGGAACGACCATGGTGATTTCGAAGTATCGGGCCGCACTCTTTCTCGCGGGCCTCACCGTCGTCGGGTGCGGAATCGTCGACGACCCGCCTCCCGCCTAACAAGTGGCTCTAGAAACCGAGGTCATTGGCGCCCCGGTGGACGGCCCGCGTACGACCTCGGCAAGGCTGGGGTGCCGGCCGGTGGGGCGATTTTGCCATAGGGGCATGGGTGCATAGAAGGAGTTGAGGATGAATGCGACACTGGCAATGGAAGACCTCCGGATGTCGATCCCGGAATTGGTCGATAGCTTGGCTCCGGGTAACGGTGTCGTGTTGACACGCGACCACCTCCCGGTCGCGAAATTGGTGAGCGAGGTGAGTGCGACACGACGACCCCGCGCCCCCGGCAATTGTAAAGGGATGATCGCTTTGTTCAGCGAAGATACTGAGCATCTCAAAGGCTTTGCGGAATACCTGGCATGAAGGGAATTCTCGACACCCACGCCTTTTTGTGGTTCGTCACCGACGATCCGCAATTGAGCGTGGCGGCGTTGGCGTTTATCGTCGATCCGAGGCACGAAATCTTCGTCAGCCCGGCGAGTTATTGGGAAATCGCGATCAAAGTCAGCATCGGCAAATACTTGATGACGGCGCCGTTCGGCGATTTTTTCACCTCGGGGATTCAAGGCAACGACTTCGTGATTCTCCCAGTCGGGATTCGCCACGCCACGGTTTTGGCGTCACTGACGATGCATCACAAAGACCCGTTCGACCGGATGATCATTTCGCAAGCCCTCGCGGAGCAGATGCCCATTGTCGGCAACGACTCCATGTTCGATGCGTATGGGGTGGAGCGGATCTGGTGAGGCGGCATCCGCGCAATCCCTAAGATGATGCGACCTCGCGAACGCGGGGTCGTTCCGTATCACGGGGGAGAGCCGACCCATGCCGCAGCCTTTGACCGTCGTCATTTTCGGGGCCTCCGGGGACCTCACGGGTCGCAAGTTGATCCCCGCGCTCTTCAACCTCGCCCGCAAGGGGCGCTTGCCCGCCGAAGCCCAAATCCTCGGCGTCTCCCGCACCGAATTCACCGACGACGCCTTCCGCGAACAACTGGCGATCAAGGGGAAGGATGCCTTCAAAACCTCCGGCGAAGAGTGGGTCGATTCCGATTGGGCCACCTTCGCCGCGCGGGTTCATTACGTCCCGGCCGACATCACGAAAGCCGGCGGCACCGCCCCGCTGCAAGCGTGGTTCGACGCGAACGAAGGCTCGGCCGGCGGCCGGCGACTGTACTATCTGTCGATCTCGCCGGAACTCTATCCGCAGGTCGCGCAGGCGCTGGGCGAGAACGGCTTTAACAAAGAGACCGGCGGCTTCCGACGGCTCATCGTCGAGAAACCCTTCGGCCACGACCTGCAAACGGCGAAGGATTTGAACCGGGCTTTGCACGCCAACTTCCGCGAAGACCAGCTCTACCGCATCGACCACTACCTCGGCAAAGAAACCGTCCAGAACATCCTGATCTTCCGCTTCGCCAACACGATGTTCGAACCGCTTTGGAATTACCAGTACATCGACCACGTGCAGATCACCGTCGCCGAGAACGGGACCGTCGGCAAGCGCGGGGCTTACTACGATGGCAGCGGCGTCCTCCGCGACATGTTCCAAAGCCACCTCTTGCAAGTGATGGCGCTCGTGGCGATGGAAAGCCCCAACCGCTATTCCGCCGACACGCTGCGGAACGAAAAGGTCAAGGTCCTCGAGTCGATCACCATCCCCCCGCCGGGCGAAGCGGGAAGGAATGTCGTCGTCGGCCAGTACGACGGCTACCGCCGCGAACCGGGCGTCCCAGCGGACACCAAGACGCCGACGTTCGCCGCGGTGAAGTTGATGATCCAAAATTCGCGTTGGAAGAACGTGCCGTTCTACCTCCGCAGCGGCAAGGGTATGAAGAATCGCTACAGCGAAATCTTCATCCAGTTTCGCTGCCCGCCGCACCTGATGTTCCCGCTGCCGCCGGGGGAAATTTTGAAGTGCAACCACATGAAGTTGGTGCTGCAACCCAACGAGGGGATCCACCTGAATTTTCAGACGAAGGTACCGGAAGTCGAGGGGGTCCACCTGCAACCTCGCGATTTGACGTTCGACTTCAAAGAGGCCTTTTCCACCAAGGCCATGCCCGAAGCCTACGAGCGTTTGCTGCTCGACGCGATCCAAGGCGATGCGGCCCTCTTTATGCGCAGCGACGAAATCGAACGCGCCTGGGAAATTATGGACCCGATCATCGCCGCCACGGCCGGTGCCGATTCGCCGCAACCGCAGGAATACGCCAT
>JANXTU010000013.1 GCA_025352235.1 Fimbriiglobus sp. | reverse complement strand
AGCTTACCGTCAATAGCCCCGATTCTGTCTCAACTTCCGGCTCTGCTCGGCAGTGTCCGGTCTGAAGCGAGTTATGGATCTGATGGAGTCTGGCACCTTGCTTGATTGGTGGCACATGGATTCAGCCAGGGTGATCTAGCGAACGGAGCCTGCGTTCTCTAGCTCAATTGGAAAGCACTGAAGTTGGAAACTTGTCGCCACGTCGGAAGAGCCTATAGGTTCCAACGATCGCATCCCTAAACCGAGGACTCCACCGTGGCCGACCCGAAGATCGATCTCACCGGCGCCAAGTTCCCCACGGTCGACGGCGAAATCAACGAGTACGTCTCGAAGGAGGCCGTGGCCAGCGGTCAGTTCGACCGATCCCGCAAGGTCGTGTTCGTCAACGGGATGTTGAACTCCGGGGAGAACCACGCGGAGTCGGCGCTCACCTTGTCGCTCGTGCAGATGAGCACCGTCATCGGCGTCTTCAACGCCACGGTCAGCGGCTGGAAAGACTTCCTCCAGTGCCTCGCCGACAAGAATCAATTTGACGGCCCGGCGTCGCTCTCCGCGAAGAACAACGTCGCCCTCGGCGGCTTGTTGGGCAGGACGCCGGTGGACGCGGCCCGCGCCGCGCTGGCCCGCAACGCCTCCCAAGTGCCGCTGTTCGACCTGCTCCGGAAGCCCGAGCACAAGCACCGCGAAATCTTCGCCCACAGCCAAGGGAACTTGATCCTCAGCAACGCCCTCCAAGCGATCGCCGCCGTGGATGGCCCCGCCGGGCTCGCCGGGTACAAGGTGCACACGTTCGGGTCGCCGGCGGTCAACTGGCCGGCCGGCCTCGTCAAGTTCGAACACGGCTTTACTTGGGATCCGGTCACCTTCTTGGCCGGCTTCGACGCCTCGTGGTCGATCTCCAAAGTCGGCATGCCGAGCGGCTCCCTCAACCCGATCACGCACGGCTTCCTCGAATACCTGAAGTGCGATCCGGCCTTCGTGGTGAACCGCTACCGCGTCGGCAGTTGGGGCATCACCTTCAACATGGATGAAGCCGGCCTCGCGGATGCGCTCATCGCCATGGGCGGGAACATCCGCCGCGTCTCCGCGATCTTTCTGCACCTCGACAAAAAGCACAACAGCGACGCCGACGATGTGACCGAGCTGTACGTGAACCGCCTGCGGAAATCCCCCGCGACCGCCGCGGTGATCCGGGCCGACCGATCGTTGGTGGCCCTGCTCGTCCGCATCCTCGACGACGGCTGGACGAGCGCCGGCGAAAAGGCAGCCATCGAGTTCTTGCACGGGAATTGAAGACCAGGGAATCCTTACAATGAAGGCATTGAACCGACGCAAGGATTCCGCGAGGCGACCATGGCCGAGATGTTCGATTTGGCAATCGTCGGGGCCGGGCCCGGCGGGTACGTCGCGGCGATCCGCGCGGCGCAACTTGGGTTGAAGGTCGTTTGCATTGAGAAACGCCCCAACAAGGCCCTCGGCGGTACGTGCCTCAACATCGGTTGCATCCCGAGCAAGGCCCTGCTCGATTCGTCCGAGATGTACGACATCGCCCTGCACAAGTTCGCTAAGCACGGCATCAAGGTCAAGGAAGTCTCGCTCGATCTCGCTGAAATGATGAACCGCAAGAACGACGTGGTGAAGTCGCTGACCAGCGGCATCGGCATGCTCTTCAAGAAGAACAAGGTGACGGCGTACTTCGGCACCGGCAAACTCGCCGGGGGCAATCGCGTCGATGTGACGGCCGAAGATGGCAGCGTCAGCCAACTCGAAGCCAAGTCGATCTTGCTCGCCACCGGCAGCGAGAGCACCGAACTGCCGTTCCTCAAATTCGATGGACACTCGATCGTCAGTAGTACCGAGGCGCTCACCTTCGACAGCGTGCCGAAGCACCTCATCATCGTCGGCGGCGGGTATATCGGCCTCGAACTCGGCTCGGTCTGGCGCCGGCTCGGCGCCGAAGTGACGGTGCTCGAATTCCTCCCACGCATTTTGACGATCTGCGATGGCGAAGTCGCGGCGAGCGTCCACAAGATTTTGACCAAACAGGGCTTCCAGATCCACCTCGAAACGAAGGTGACCGGGGCGACGGTGAAGCCCGACAAGCAAGTCGTCGTGACCGCCACCGCGAAGGATGGCACGGCGCTGACGTTCACCGGCGACAAGGTCCTCGTCGCCGTCGGCCGGCGTCCGTATACGGCGGGTTTAGGCCTCGCCGAGGCCGGCGTGACCTTCGACCCGAAGACGGGGAAGATTCCTGTCGACAAGCAATTTCAAACGAACGTACCCGGGGTCTTCGCCATCGGCGACCTGATCGATGGGCCGATGCTCGCGCACAAAGCGAGCGAAGAGGGCGTCGCGTTCGCCGAGATGCTGGCCGGGCACAAACCGCATTTGAATTACGACTGCCTGCCGAGCGCCATCTACATCTGGCCCGAAGTCGCCAGCGTCGGCCTGACCGAAGAGCAGGTGCAAGCGACGGGCCGCGAACCGAAGACGGGGTACAAGGTCGGCAAATTCCCGTTCGTGGCCAGCGGCCGGGCGAAGGCGATGGACGACACCGACGGCTTCGTGAAGATCATCACCGATGCGAAATCGGATCGGATTCTCGGCGTCCACATCTTGGGGCCGCGGGCCTCGGATCTGATCGCCGAGGCGGTGGCCGTGATGGAATACAAAGGCAGCGCCGAGGACATCGCCCGCATGGTCCACGGCCACCCCTCGCTGACGGAGAGCGTCGGCGAAGCGGCCCGCGCCGCCTGGCTCGGCATGGCACTGCACGCGTAGCGGCCAGCACGGATTCTGTGTACTACACTCCCGTATGGCGCAGGCTTGGGACGGATTCTGGAACCCCATCCGCGAGGAGCCCGAGGCCGATGCGCCGCGGCTCATCTTCGCCGATTGGCTCGACGACCTCGGCGACGGCGGCCGGGCCGAGTTCATCCGCGTTCAAATCGCCTTGGCGAAGCTGCCGCCCTACGACCGCCGCCGGCACGACCTCGCCAACACCGAACTCCGCCTGCTGAGCCGGTATGCCGAGGAGTGGGCCAAACCCTACGCCGGCTTGGCGACGGGGCCGGTGTTCCACCGCGGCTTCGTGCACGAAGCCAAAGTGACCGCCCGGCAGTTCCTCGCGCAGGCCCCGGCGCTATTCGAAGCTGGACCGCTGCGGCACCTGCACCTCCTCGACGTCGGTAGCCACCTGCGGGCCGTGCTGCATTCCCCGCACTTGGCCAAACTCACCGGCCTGACGATTTACGCCCAGCACCTCGGGCCAGCCGTGGCACGGGCCATCGGCGACAGCCCCCACCTCGAGGGCCTGCGCCGGTTGAATTTGGCCCGCAACGAAATGGGAGACGAAGGCGTCGAACACCTCGCCCTGAGCCCCGGGCTGACTTCGCTCGAAGAAGTGGACCTCGGCGAAAACGACATCGGTCAAGTCGGGGCGCGGTTACTGGCCCGCTGCCCGCGCTTCGGCAAATTGACGCGGCTCACTCTGACGGCCAACGCTATCGGGCCGCTCGGGGCCGAGACGCTCGCGGCCTCGGATCGAATTCCGAAACTCACCCATTGCGGCTTGAAAGGAACCCGGCTCGGCGGACCGCGTTCGTCGCTGTTAGAATCGTCCAAATTGCTGCGCTTCGCGAACCTCGACCTCGCGGACAACGGCCTGACCGCCGACACCCTGCGGCCGATTTTGGAAACGATCCACCCGGTGGGCACGCGCGAGCTCGACCTCGGCCACAACGAACTCGGCGACTCCGGGGCGGCGTTGCTGGCCACCGTGCCGACCTTGGGTGGATTGCAGATGCTGAAGTTGACGAACAACGGCATCGGCGACGACGGCCTCCGCGCGCTCGCCGCCTCGCGGACGCTCCGTCGGTTGACGCATTTGGAAGTCGGCAACAACCCCGTCGGCGACAACGGCGTGCGGGCGATCCTCGAATCCGCCACACTCAAACACCTCCGCCATTTCCTCTGCCCCGCGATTGGCCTGTCGTTCCGGATGCGCTTGGCCCTGCACGACCGCTATGCCCAAGATCGCGCCTGACGACGGCACAATCCTCACCCGCCGCCGAAGCCGCCCCCGCCGGTGCCGGGATCGTAGTTCTCGTAGCGCATGTATTCTTTGATGTACGTCAGCGTGACGTCGCCGGTCGGGCCGTTGCGTTGCTTCGCGATGATCACTTCCAAGATGTTGTCTTCCTGCCCACCGTCGAATTTGCCGGGGCGATGGAGCAACATACACGTGTCGGCGTCCTGCTCGATGCTCCCCGACTCGCGCAAGTCGGCCAGCCTCGGTTTGTGATCCTGCCGGTCTTCGGAGGCGCGGTTCACCTGCGCCAGCGCGATCACGGGGATCTGCAATTCGCGTGCGAGGAACTTCAACCGCCGGCTGATCTGAGCGACTTGCTCCTGCCGGGGATCGCGGCGATTCTCGGGATCGATCAGTTGAAGGTAGTCGATGATGACGAGGCGGATGTCGTGCCGGAGTTTCAACCGGCGGGCGTTCGCGGAAATCCGGAGCATCCCCTGCGCGGGCGAATCGTCGATGAACAGCTTCACCGGGTTGTTCCGCGGCCCTTTCAACTGGTCCCCCGCCGCGATGAGCTTCTGCATGTCGTCCGAACTGAGTTGCCCCTTGCGCAAGTTGTGGCTGTTCACACGGGCTTGGCTACAGAGCAACCGTTCGGCGAGTTCGATCCGCGACTGCTCGAGGCTAACGAAGAACACCGGCAACCGCTCCTCGACGATGATGTGCCGGGCGATATTGAGCGCGAAGGCGGTTTTGCCTACGCTCGGCCTAGCGGCCAAGATGATGAGTTCGTTGTTCTGCAAGCCCGCGAGGATGTTGTCGAGGTCGACGTAGCCGGTGGGAATGCCCGAGACGGACAGGTGGGCTTGGCCGACGCGGGCGTCGATGCGGTTGAACGCTTCGGTCAGCGTTTTGTCGAGCGTGAAGGTTTCGCCGGTCGTCCCCTTCTCGGCGATTTCGAGGATCTTGCGCTCGGCCAAACCGAGCAGTTCATCAGCGCTCATCACACCGTCGTAGGCATCGCGGAGTAGTTCGGTGTTCGTGTGGATGAGGCTCCGCACGACGGCTTTGTCGCGGACGATGCGGGCGTAGTACTCGGCGTTCGCTGCCGTCGGGGCCGACTCCCAGAGTTCGCCGAGGTAGGCCGGGCCACCGACGTCTTCGAGTTGCTTGCGGGCCTTCAGCGTCTCGAACAAAATGACGAGATCGACCGGTTTGCCGTCGTTGTAGAGGTCACTAATCGCCTGGAAAATCTTCTGGTGGGCGTCGTAGTAGAAGTTCTCGACGCGGATGATCGTCTGCACGTCGTTGAGCGACGTGTTGTCGCGCAGCACGCTACCGATGACGCCTTTCTCGGCCTCGCGGCTCTGCGGTGGCAATCGATCCTGCGGAAACACATCGGCCATGGCGAACCTCCTCGGTCTGCCAATGTACGCCTTGTAACCTCATCCGACGTAGATACCGGCATAGAGGCCGGGGAAAACGTCCTCGGCGGAACTCGGCGGGGCGATGCCGAATTGCGACAGTGTCGCGCCCGAGAAGGTCCACGCGGTCGAGCCGTTGCCGACGCCGGCGCCGGCGATGACATCCGAGAAGCCGTCGCGGTTCAGGTCGCGGGCCGCGACGCGGATGCCGCCGAGGTTGCCCGGATCGGCCGCGAAGTAACTCGCCAAGAGAGTCGGGCTTTCTCGCAGCAGCGACAGCCCGCTGACCACGGTCACGTGCGGCGCGCCCAAGCCGGCCCCCGTGACGATGTCAGCGAAGCCGTCGCGGTCGACGTCCCCCGCCGCGACAAACACGCCACCGGTAAAATCTGCGGCATAGGCGAAGAAGTCGTTCACCAAGCGCCGGGCTTCGCCCCGGAGCAAATCGAGCCCGTCGAATACCGCGACCGACGGCCCCGCCCCGGCCCCGGCCCCGACGATCAAGTCCGGGGTGCCGTCGCCATTGACATCCCCGGCCGCCAAGCGGACACCGCCGCGGAAGCCTTCGCCGAAGGCGTAGAAACTCGCGACTTCCACGAGGGCGCCGTCGAGCGTGAGGAACACCTTGACGTGGGGCTGGGCCCCGGCATCGGTCCCGACGGCCAAATCCGCGATGCCGTCGCCGTTGAAATCGGCTGCGGCGACGAATACGCCCCCGCGGAAACCGTCGAAGGGTTGGGCCGTCATCAGCACTTGCGTGGTGAGCCCGTCGACCACGGAAACCTGTGCGACGGTGCCGGGGCTGCTGCCGACGGCGATGTCGAACGCGCTATCGCCGTTGAAATCCCCGAGAGCGGGTCGGACACCGGTATACGTACCGCCGAAGTTGTCGTACCCGCGCGTTTCGATGAGATTGGCATTTTTGTAACAGATCACGGAGCCGTTGTCCGATCCCCTCGCGAACTCGGGAGTGTCGTAATTCTTCACGGTCACCCGCGCCGGAGCCGATTGGCTCGCGATCAGGGCCGCCCCACGCGGGTCCACATTCCCAGTGGTGCCGAGGAAGACGGGGGCCGAGCCGGAATACGTCGCGATGACTTGGGATATCCCGGCCGGCAAGGTGGCGACCGTGAGGGTGGCGACGCCGTTGACCAGGGTCGCCGTGCCGAGCACGGTCGTTCCGGCGGTGAAGGTCACGGTGCCTTGGGGCGTATCGTGGCCTTGGAACGCCGGGGCGACTGTCGCGGTCAACGTCACCGGCATGCCGACGAACGAACTGAACGGCGTCGCAGTCAGCGTCGTGATCGTGCGGTCGGGGAGGTCATTCAAGAAGACTTGGCCAATATTATTCCCCAAGACGACGAAGTCGGGGTGGGAGTCGCCATCGAAGTCGCCGGTGACCAAGTCGCGACTGAACGACGTGAACTGGTATGGGTTCTTGGGGTCGGCAGCGAACGTGCCGTTGCCGTTGGAATTCGCCGCATTCGCTTGATTGGCCATGTCGGTGGCGACGACGTCCGGCCGGCCGTCGGAGTTGAAATCGGCGCTGGCGACGAGGATGCCCAACTCGTTCACCGGCAAGAAGGCGACTCCGGCCCCGTTGAAGAGCCCCGCGCCCAAACCGGAATGCAGGACCAAGTTGCCGGATTCGGTGGTGACCACGTCCAGCCGCGCGTCGCCGTCGAATTGGCCGAGGGTGAAGTCGCCGGGGAAACCCGTCGTGTTTGTGATCACCGGGGCGGCGAAGGTGCCGTTCCCAATGCCGAGATACGCTACGATTGTGCCGCCGTTGTCGGTCGCGAGGAAATCGACGGTGCCGTTGTTGTCGAGGTCGCCCGTCAAGATTCGGGAATTGAAGAAGCTTGACGCAAATGGTGCCGATGCGGCGAATTGCCCCGCGCCGTTGCCCGCGTAAATACGGAGTTGCGAACCGCCCCCCTGTAGGGCAACGATATCGGTGTGACCATCGCCGTTAAAATCGCCGGCCCCGAGACCTGCGGTTCCCTGCGCGTCGATGAACGATTGGGCGAAGGTGCCATCACCGTTGCCCAGATACACCCGGAGCGTCAACAACGAATCGCTCCCCGAAGCCAAATCGGGGATGCCGTCGCCGTTGAAATCGGCCGTGATGATCGAAGTCGGTGTACTCCCCGCGACTCCGCTGAGTGCATCGGATTGGGTGAATTGGCCGTCGCCGTTGCTGAGGAGCACCGCGATGAACTTGGCGCCCGCTGGGCCACCGTTGGAATTGAACACGGCGAGGTCGTCGCGGCCGTCGAGGTTGAAATCCGCGCTCGCTGCGACATTCGCAGAAATGACCCCGGTGTTGAACGTCGTCAGCGGTGTGAAACTCGGCACGATTCGCGTGTCGAGTTCCAAAAGGCTCGGCCGCGTTCGGTGGCGAGTCGGGATCGCGTCGGACATGAGCACCACTCCTGATTCCTGCGGATTCCGGCGTCGTCAAGTTATCGGACGGGAGCCGCTTCGGAACGCCCACTCGACTCAGTTCGACGGGGAATCTCTCCCCTCTCACCGGATTTACCGCGCCCGCCGGAGAAAACTGCCGTTGCGGGCCCCGCCCGGCCGGTTATAGTCCGCGACCGGCATTCCGGTGCGCACCCGAGGCCCGCATGTTCCCGGTCGGTTTCGCCCTCTTGATATTGAGCAGCGCTCCGACGGCCCCACCGGGCTTGGCCGTCGCCGCGCCGAAACTCCAACGCGGGGACGAACTCATCTACATCGGCGAGATCGCCGAGTCGAGCGACCGGCCGGACAATCGTTTCAAGAAAAAGCATCTGCTCGAAGTCCGTATGTTCGTGCTGGAAACCGACGCGGAATCGGCCGATTGCGCCGTGATGACATCCTTGACCACGCTCCCCGACGATGCGGTCGCCAAGGCGGTGCTCGTCGTGTCCGGGTCGGACCCGGCCAAGAATCGCCCCTCCCCGACGGTGCACCTGCAACTGATCCGCGTCGATAGCCGGGGGCGCACGCACCTCCTCGAACCGGCCGGGCCACTCTTCGCCTTCGACCGCGCGAAGTTGAGCCCGGCGCCGGTCGCCCCGCTCGATGGCCTGCCGATCCACGAACTCGGCTTTTTCGTACCGCTGCCGGTGGAGGGGGCCAAAGTCGGTTCGAGTTGGGCCATCGCCGATCCTGCCCGGACTCCCGCGGTTTGGACGGCCAAGGGGGAAACCACCTGGAACGGTGCCCGCGCCCTCGAATTGACCGCGGTGCAAAAATCGACCGGCTGGGATCAACCCGGCAGCACGGTGGACGGCTGGCACCGGTCCGAATCGATCCTCGCGTCGCCGGAAGACGGCTTCGCCAGCGCCGTCCACCGCGATATTTCCCGGCGCAGCGGCGGGGACATCGTCGGGCGCATCGCCGCGAAGTATGAACTGCAACAGACCAACCGCTATGTCGGAACGCGCTACACCGAACTGCGGAACGAAGTCGAACGGGCGTGGCAATTCGGCCGGGACTTGCCCGTTCAACGGAACTCCGCCGAGTGGCAGGCCCGACTCGGGAAAATCCAACGCTACCTCGACGACCACCCGACGGGGACGAGCTTCCGCCCGGCGGTCGAATCGCTCCAGCGCCGCACCGACGCCGCGTCGCGCGGGACGGCCCCCGTCGTCGTGTCGTCGATCCGCATCCACCCGGTCGAGCCGGCGCTCCTGCGCGTCGGCTACCCGGCGCCCGATTTCGTCGTCGCCGACGTCGACCGGCCGACGGGGCGCTTCCGGCTCTCGGCGAACAAAGCGAAGCCGACCGTCGCGATCTTCTTCAAACCCGGCTCGGCGACCTCCAAAGAGACGCTGCTCGTTGCGGAGGCGCTGTACCAACATTTCGGGGACAAGGTCTCGATCGTACCGCTGGCCATCGGCGCGAAAGCCGACGGCGCCGTCCGCCAGCGCGAAGAATTGAAATTGAAGGTGCCGGTATATGATGGCTTCGACATCCGCGACACGTACCGCGTGACGACGTTCCCCCAGATTTTCATCCTCGAACCGAACGGGCAGCTGAACTGGACCACCGACGCCGGCATCGGCCCCGAAACGGGCTATTTGATCAAGACGCAACTGGAGGGGCTGTTGAAATAGATGGAAATCCCCGCCCCAGCCCGCGTCTGCGCCGCCACGGGGCGCGAGCTCGCGCCCGGCGAACGCGTCTACGGGGTCTTGTTTGAAGAAGCGGGAAAGTTCGTTCGTAAGGATTTTGCCGCCGATGCGTGGGGCGGGCCTGCCCCCGGGGCCATCGCATTCTGGTCGGGGCGAATTCCCACAGCTCGGGCCGCGAAGAAGCCGACGTTCAACGATAAGCTGTTGCTCGATTGCTTCGATCACTTGGCCGAGGCGACCGAACCGACCCGCTTGCAGTTCCGATACGTGGTGGCGCTGCTGCTGATGCGGCGGAAGAAGCTGAAATTCGAGGATACCCAGCGCAAACCGGACGGCACCGATGTGTTGATTTTGAAGGACGGTCGGACGGGTCAGCGCCTTGAAGTCGCCGATCCGCGGTTGGCCGAAGAGCAGATCGCCGCGGTGCAAGACGAAGTCTTCCGCGTCCTCGGTTGGGAATAATTTCGTAGCGGGACTCGCCAGAGTTCCGACGACGGGATGATGGGCCATCGGAAGTCTGGCGACTTCCGCTACGAAGAAGTGAATCCCATGCGACGAATCTTCCCGCTGTTGAGCCTCGTCGCCGCGCTCGGCGTCTCGGGTGGGTGCGCCTGGCTCGACAAGATGAAGCCCGATTCCAAGGGGCAGGCCGGCGGCGCGTTGAAGGCCAAGAAGCCCGAAGAGTTCGTGGCGTACTTGAACCGGCAAACCGGCTACGTGCAGACGGTGCGTTACGATGACGTCAGTTTGAAAGCGACGATCCCCGGCCAGCCGTGGGTGCCGGCGCTCCGCAGCGGGATGGTCGTGGCCCAGAAGCCGAAGAACTTCCGCATGCAATCGGGTTTCGCCCTCGGCGGCGATCAACTCGACATCGGCTCGAATGCCCAAGAGTTCTGGATGTATGTGAAGCAACCGAAGCCGACGTTCCTCTTCTGCACGCACGCCGACTTCCCGAAGGTTCAAGACGACCTCCCCGTTCCCTTCGAGCCGGACTGGGTCATGCAGGCCCTCGGTTTGGTCACCTACGATTCCACGAAGCGCTATGAGGTCGAAACCTCGGACCAGAAGCGCCTCTACTATTTGAAGTGGGAAGACACGACCCCGGCCGGGCAGAAGGTGACGAAGGTCATCGAGTTCGCGGGGGAATCTGCTGACGGGGCCCAGCCCCAAGTCCGCAAGCATTTGATTTTGGTCCAGTCGAAGACCGGCTGGCAGACGATGATGTCGGCCGAGATTCACAAAGTCACCGCCCTCGATGCCAGCGACCCACAAACTGGGACGCGCGCCTCGGTGCAAGTGCCGACGGAAGTCACGCTCGAATGGCCGCAGCAAAAAGTGAAGCTCGCCCTGAGCCTCGGCAAGCCGCAACTCAACTCCCGCGAAGAAGCGGTACTGTTCAGCAAGCCTCTGAGAATCGACAATACCCCGCCGGTGAACCTCGCCGACTACCGGGGCGGTGGGATGCCGTCCGGTTTGATCCGCGGCGCGACGCCGGGCGACCTCCCGGTCGAACGCAAGCGCAAATGACGTGGGTTGTATGGCTATCCGCCTCGCGGATCGGCCCAACGCACGGCGAATCGCTCCACCGCTCCAGGCGATCCCGTCGACGATAAACGCATATCTCGCTTCGCGGAGGGGTTCCCATGCGGTGGGCGTGCGCGTTGGTCTTGCTGATCCCGGTGTCGGCGCGGGCCGACGAAGCGGACGATGCACTCTCGCTGCAACTCGCGGCGGTGCTCCGCGATCCCCGGATCGAACTCCGGGAGCGCATCGAAGCGACGCACACCCTCGCCAAAATGGGTCCGAAAGCCGCGGCCGCCGTGCCTCAGTTGCAGGCGCAAGTCCAACGGTCGCGC
>JANXTU010000613.1 GCA_025352235.1 Fimbriiglobus sp. | reverse complement strand
GGTCACACCCGGGGCCGGTTCGCGTTGTCGCGTCGCCTCGGATCCTAATGGTTCAGCATGAACTCGGTCGTGTTCATCAAAGCCCAGAAGACGTCTTGGTAGAAGGCGGCGTCGGTGGCGGGTACGCCGACGATGGCATCGCCGGGGACTTTCGGGGCCGGTTTGCCGCCGGGAGGTTTGACGGCGACCGGGGGCTTGACCGGGGGCTTGACCGGGGTCGTCACGGGTGGCTTGGTCGTCGGCCCGGTCGGCGGGGTCGTGCCAGTCTTCGGCGGTTCGTCCCGCTTAGGCACGATGATCCCGTCTTGGACATCGATCAGTGCGGCGAGTTCTTTCGGCGTCGCGTGGCGGCTCACGGTGGTGAGGAACAAGTCATCGATCACAGCGGAGCTGAAGGCTTTGCCTTGCAGTTTCTTGTGTTTAGCCATGATGCTCTCGACGACGTTGCTCCCTTTTTTCATGATCGCGGTGTTGAGTTCGGTACCGTTCATCATGAGCAGGGCTTGGACGACGGTTCCGTTGAAGGTGAGTTCGTTCCCTTCGTCGTCGCCGAAGTTCCGCACCAGTTTTTCGAGCCAGTTTTCGCGGTTGCGGCCGCGGACTTTCTTGTCGACGACTTCTTCGTCGGACTTGGTCGCTTGGCTGAGCGACGCGTGGAGGACTTCCGGCGAGAGGGCTTTCAACGGCATCCGGGCGAAGTACGGGTTGTACTTGTCGGCGGCGTAGTCTTTATTGGCGACGTGGCTCAGGCCGTAGACGTCGCTGTTGCACATCGCTTCCAGCAGGGCTTTGCTGTCGTAGCCGTACTGTTTGAAGTCGCCGGCGAGTTTCTCGAGGAGTTCGGGGTGGACCACTTCGTTGTGGCTGCCGAAGTCGTCGATGGTCGGTTCTTTGTTCAAGCCGCGGCCGAAGAGGTGGCCCCACATCCGGTTGACGTAGGCCTTGCCGAAGTTGTCGTGCTGGACGACGTACTCGGCCAAGAGTTGCCGGCGGGTCTTGCCGGCCATGTCCGCGGGGAGTTTGCGGGTCGACGTTTCGCCCTTCTCCGCTTGGGCATAGTCCTTCAGAAAGGTCGGTTTCGTCGACATCAACTTGCCGTCGCGGCGCTCGAAGAAGACGCGGCTTTCTTTGTTGACGGTATCTTCGTCGCTGAGGGTCACTTGGGCAAAGGCCATCATGTTGTTGTTGTTGCCAGCACCGGGACGCGGCGTCGGGTTGGCGTTGCGGCGAGTCTGGCGGAAGTACGCGTTCACGCCCCAGAAGTCGCCTTGGACCCATTCTTTGTTGAAGGGGTGATCGTGGCACTGGGTGCACTGCGTTTGCAGACCGGTGAACAGACGCGTGATCCGCGAGGTGATCGGCACCGCGTCCATGAAGCCGGGGTCGGTGCCGAGCGTCGGCTTCTCGCCGAGGTGGTGCAGCACGAAATTCACGGCCCCGTTTTTGTTCGTCGCACCGTCCGCGCTGATGAGCAACTTGACCAACTCGTCGTGCGGGATATTCGCTTCAAACTTGTTCGCGAGCCACGATTGCATCTGTTCGCGGTACGTCACGTGGGTCGTCCGGGACATCAGCCAAATGGTCCACATGGTCGCCCAGTGTTCCGAATATTGTTGGGTATACGGCGTGGCGTTGCTATCCACGGGGGTCGCTTTGCCGGCAACGACCGGCCGGTACACGATCTCTTCGCCCTTCTCATTTTTAGCGCCATAGAGTAGGCGGCGGACGAGCTTGGCGCGTTTGGTGGCGGATCGGTCGGCTTCGAAATCGAGGACTTCGGCAACCGTCGGAATTCGGCCGAGCAGGTCGAGGAAGAGCCGGCGGTGGAACTCGAGGTCGGTCGCTTTCTCGGCGGGTTTCTTGATGCCCGCTTTCTCCCAACCTTCGGCGATGTAAAAGTTGATCGCTTGGGTGGAATTCATCAGCGGGACCGACCCCTCCTTCGCGGGCGGGTCGGCGGCGAACACGGGAGTCCCGGCGAGGCCGGCGACCAAGAGCGAGGCTGTGAGGCGGAGCATCCGGCACCCTCCTGCGGAGAGCAGAAAACAGGGGAGGCGAAGCCCGAAACGGGCCGCGCCGGGGCGAACGTTAGATTGTCGAGCGTGCTCAGTATTCTAAACCAAAATTTCGTTCCGTGCGAACGCCTTTTGGGAATCCCGAAATCGCCCGCTACGATATGGACGCGGTTTGACGCGGCGCGTTCCACGAATCGGCAAAAGACTTCGGTGTGGAGAAGGAGAGTGACGGAATGGACTTGGATCTGAAAAAAGTGGCGGCATTCATGCGGAAAACGACCGATGAGGACCTTCTCGACCGCGTGACCGTTTACCGCGATCAAATGGAACCGGCGGCG
>JANXTU010000607.1 GCA_025352235.1 Fimbriiglobus sp. | reverse complement strand
ACTTGGTCGAGCACCTGAGGCAACCGACGCAACCCCCGATAGCGCATGAACCTGTATCATAAGGCTCAATTGGAAAGCACTGAACTTGTCGACAAGAGATTTGAACAGAAATTTCCCATAATGCGGTGCAACTTCAGGTTTTCTTGTCGACAAGTTGGAAACTTGTCGCCACGTAAGAAGGGCCTTCCACAATGCGGAGACGCTATGAAACGGTACCGGATCGTCCGAATCCTGATTTTCGCGGTCACGCCGGAATCGATCACAATCGCCTACTGTCTCGCGATGTTCGGCGGAATCTGTTACGGCTGCGCCGGCCTCGGGGAACACTACTTTTCCGGCAGGCCGAGCGGCGATGCGCTGGCGTACCACGAAGAAACGATCTCCAAAAAGATAGAACCCGCCACCGATTTGCGTTTTCTACTGATCGAATTCGATCGGCGTGCGAAAGAAGCGGCGCACCCGGCCATGGCCATCGCCGGGCCGGCGGGAACACTTCTCAGCGTCGACATCGCCTGTGCGGAAGTTCGCCCCTGATTCCAGTGGTCCCGGAATGGCACCGCCTCCGTAGGCTGTCTCCATGACTATCTACTTCATCACCGGTGCGACCGGGTTCGTCGGCAGCCACGTCGCCGAACGCGTTCGCCAGCAGGGGCACACCGCTCGCTGCCTCGTCCGGGCGAGTGGCGATACTTCTTTCCTGAAATCGATCGGGGCGGAGATCGTCGTCGGCGAACTCACCGATGCGGAGGTGCTGAAAGCGGCCCTCGTCGGCGTCAATGTCGTCGTGCACAGCGCGGCCAAGGTCGGCGACTGGGGCCCGGTCGACGAATACCGCACGGTTAACGTCGAAGGATTGCGGGCCTTTCTCGACGCGGTGAAGGGCGTGCCGATCACGCGGTTCGTCGACATCAGCAGTCTCGGCGTTTACGAGGCTCGCCATCACTACGGCACCGACGAAACCGAGCCGTTGCCGGCGTCGCACATCGACGGCTACACCCAGTCGAAGGTCGAAGCCGAATCGCTGGCGCTCGAGTATCACCGTCGGTACGGCGTCCCCGTCACGGTGCTGCGGCCGGGGTTCATCTACGGCCCGCGCGACCGGAGTGTGCTGCCGCGGTTGATCGAACGATTGAAGGCCGGGTCGGTCGTGTACATCGCCCGTGGGCAGTACGCGCTCAACACGACGTTCGTTGGCAACCTCGTCGATGCGATCCTCATCGCGGCGACTCACCCGGCCGCCGTGGGCGAGGTCTTCAACATCACCGATGGCGAGTTTGTCAGCAAGAAGAAGTTCTTCGAAGCGGTCGCCGATGGAATGGGGTTGCCCCGGCCGAAGCGGAACATCCCACTGCTACTGGCGAAGGTGCTCGCGAAGTGGCGGGAACGATCCTTCCGCCGGCGGAACAGCCCGACGCCGCCGCGGTTGACGCAAGCGGTGTTGAAGTTCGCGGGGTTGAACCTCGACTACAGCATCGGCAAAGCTCGGATGGTCCTCGGTTATTCGCCGCGGGTCGGCTTCGACGACGGCATGAAACAAGCGATCGCTTGGGCGAAAGGGAATTGACATGTTCGGCACGGCCCTCCCACGGGCGCTCCTCGCGGCCCTCTCGGGGATCGTCTGCCTCGTGCTCGTGTTGCTCGCGGCGGCGCTCGTCGCGGCCGAGGGGAAGAACCAGTACGAATTGCTGAAGGATTTGTTCGTCCCGCTCATCGGGCCGGTCGTCGCGGTGTTGATCCCGATCATGGTTCTGTACGTCATCCCGAGCGGGCAGAGCCGGGAGAAGTTCGCCCTCGATTTGTGCGGGCAATATTACAGCGAAGACATGCGGATCGCGCGGAACGTCGGCTGGCAGCACTTCGTCGTCGCTCAGCGCAACCACCCGCCGGAAGAGCGCGCCCGCGGCCTGCACCACTTTCTCGATTACCTCACGAACCCCGAGACGCACCGAGGGATCGACCCCCACGTCGACGAAGTCTACCAACGGGCGTCGCGGGTCCTCGATTTCTTCGCGCTCGTCAACGAGTGCGTCGGCCGCGGCACCGCCGATCCCGACATCGTCCGATCGTTCTTGCTGTACTACTACCTCTGGTGGCGCGACGAAATTTTGGAACCCCTGCGGCAGACCCGCGCCATCGCCACGCGGCACCCGAAGTTCCGACCGATCTGGTGGGATCCGATGGTCGATCTGGACGGCTTGGTCGGGGACGCCGCAGTGCCGTAGCCATTGTGGCGACACGTTTCCAACGTGTCGGAAATCGGAAATCGATATCGGAAGACACGCGAGGTGACCGGCGGTTGAAATCCGACACGTTAAGAAACGTGTCGCCACAACAACCCTCAGTACCGCCATTCCATACCGAGCGTCACACCCTGCACCCAGAAGTCGTTCCGGACGAAGGGCGCCGGATTGCCATCGACTTGATCGCCGGGACGGACGGCGTCGCTCAGGTAAATCACCGAGTAGCCGAGCGAGAAGCGGGCGCGGTCGCCGAGTTGATAGCCGACTTTCAAACCGCCTTCGGGCAGCACCGCGAAGTTCGACTGGGCCGTCCGACTGCCTGGGCTCGATGGGCCGAAGAGGCCGCTCGGGAACCACTGCGTCGAGACGCCGCCGGGCCCGCTGGCCACCGCGACGGTTTGCCCGCTGACGCGGACGACTTCGATCGTGCGGCCGAGCGCGACTTTGGTGTCGAACTGGAGGCGGAACGGCCCCCGGTGGAACTCCGTCCGCAGGCCGAGTTCCCCACCGTGGAAGCGGTTGTGGGCGTCGAATTGATCGGCCGAGGCGGTGCGGAACGAGGTATCGGTTCCCCGGAAGGCCGAGGATTGCTCGAAGCGGAGACCTTCGTTTACCATGAAGTAGCGGTAGCCGGCCAGCGCGTTCACCGTCGCGTTTTCCCCGGCGTACAAATTGGCCACGCCGGTGACGCCCCAACTTTGAATGCGCGAGCTCGTGACGGTATCGAACGGAGCCGGCCCGTTCCGGTCAAGCGACGTTGGCGTGCCCGTGAACAAATACGAGACTTCCATCCCCGTCCGCTGGGCCGGCCCCAACGACCAACCCAGAACAAACCGGCCCCCCGCGCCGGCGGGCGGATCGGTCTTCCTCGGGCCGACGAGTAAGACGGTGTTGGGACCATCGACTGCCGGCCCCCCGAGCACCGGTGGGAGGCACTGCGCTTGCGGCCACCAGATCAAGACTTCGCCGGAGTACCACGATCGCGGAATCGGCCCGAGAGGCGTTCCCGCACGCGGCGTGACCGACGCGACGGTTGCTTCGGGGTACGGTTCTTGTAACGGCTGCGACACGGTCGTGCCGTTGGGCAAGCCGGCGGGTTCCGCAGACACCGATGGCAACGTCAACGGCGGCACATCGTCCATCGCGACCGGTCGCGGTTGTGCTCCCACAGCCGCGACGATGCCGAGTACCACGATTAGAGCCAATCCCATCCCGCGCATCCGCAATCCTCCTTCGGCAATATCCGTTATGCCGCCGGACGGGAAATTATCTAGGCGAACGGTTTGGAAAGGGTGTAGCAACGATTCTTGGAGGTGGCTGGAACTGGGCCGGGGCCTGGGGGCATCGAACGCGGATGCGGTATTTGCGAGATCGTCTCGTCGTGCTTCTGGGAGGCGTTCCCGGCAGTCGTCCAAAAGCGATTGTTCCAAAAGCGATTGTTCCAAAAGCGATTGTTCCAACACCCCGCCTCTGTCGGCTCGGGGATTTCTTCAAATTTCATGACGCAAGTCATTGCTATTCATGAGGATCGGCCACAAGGGCCGTTTCGGCTCCGATTCTTCCAATTCTTTTAAATGGTTCCAACGTGGGGTGTCACACACTCTGTTGGAAGCAATTTCCTGTGGTGATTTCGATGCGCATCGACGTCGCGCTCCGAACACCGCCGGCGAGGGCAACCTCCAAGAATCGTTGCCACACTCGTTTGGAAGTGTCGCTTCCGGTGGGGCGGGTCGCATCGATACTCCGACCATTTCCCGCCGGAATTCCTGTTTTCCGATCCCTCTTCAGTCATTTCGCATTGGATTCGTGGAAGCTCAATTGGGCTTTTTCAGAGATGGCCACGACGGCCGGATGCTTCAACTTCCGTTCCACGGAAATGGCGTAGAACCTCTCCCGCACCCCGTCCGCAATCCCGACGCGCTCCACCCCGTAGTGTTGCTGGATATCACTCTCGACGGCCGACGGGATCGCGAACAGGCCCTCGCCGGAACGACCGAATGTTTTCAGGAGGGCGCTGTCCTCGAACTCGCCCCGGATCACCGGTCGGATGTTGTGCTTTTCAAACCATTGATCGAGGGAACGGCGGAGGGAGGTGCCTTCGCTCGGGAGCAGGAATGGGGCTCCGTCCAGAGACTTTGGGAACCCGGGCGTGTACGCCGCCACGAGTTTCGGCACCCCGACGACCACAACGCCGCATTCGCCGAGAAGGTGCGTGTACACCTTCGCCTTGACGGCCGGCGATAAAGTGGCATCGGAGAGGATGACATCCAAGTTGTGAATGGAGAGCTCCGCCGCCAGACGATCCAATTTGCCTTCCGAGCACACGACCCGAACCGACTCCGGCATCCGCAACGCCGACTCGATGAGCAAGTGGGCAATGAGTTTGGGCATCACGTCCACAACCCCGACCCGCAGCCGCAACGGTTGGCCAATCGGCCGGCCACTCACCGTATCCATCAACTCACGGCCGAGTGCGAAGATGTCGTCCGCGTACCGGAACACCGCTTGGCCGGTCTCGGTCAAGACCAAACCCCGCCCTCGTTTGGCGAACAACGGAGCCTTCATCGCCTTCTCAAGCTCGCGGATCTGGCCACTGACCGTCGGCTGCGACAGATGCAAAAGCTCGGATGCCCGCGTGACGCTGCCCTCGCGAGCGACCACCCAGAAGTAATGAAGGTGGTGGTAATTGAGCCAGTCCATCGGCAAAAGTCCTATCGGGATTTCCTTGTCTAACGCTACGTATTATCGATTTGTCATCATCCTACGCGACGTGTAGATTTCTGGTAAGTGGAACTTGCAAACGGGTCGTCCTGGTGGGCGGAGGCGAAATGATGTGGCTCAACGTACACGGGCAGGGGTTTGCGATCGACGAGGGCGTGCTCGGGTATATCGAACGGCGTTTGAGATTCGCCCTCGGTCGGTTCGGGGACCGCATCGGGCGGGTGACCGTTCTGATCGACGTGAACCGTCCTCGGGCCGAACACGAGAAACTCTGTCGGGTGGTGGTCGATCTTCTGGGCCACGGCCGGACCGTCGTCGAGGACACCGACAGCAGCCTGAACGCGGTCGTCGATCGAGCCGCAGACCGTGTCGGCAAAGCCGTCCAACGCAAGCTCGACCAAGCGCTCGTTCTGCTCGGTGATAAGGCTTGAGACCAGCGGGGTCGAATCGACCGAAATCGACACCTTACAACCGGACCGATGACATGGATGACGGTACACAGCCCGAAAAAGACGAGACCGACCGGTTGCGGCAACTGGTCCAAAGCCGATTTGGCAGTCGGATCCGAGATTTCCGCGTGCTTGTCCAGCGGGGTGCCCTCGTGTTGCAAGGAAGAGCCGGTAGCCACCATCTCAAGCAAATGATTCAGGAGACGGTGGTCAACGCAACCACAATCCGGCTCATGGCGAACGAGATCGCGGTGGATGGATCAAAAAAACCGAGTCCTAGTCGCAGAGCCGTTCAACCTCGCGTTTCACACCAGGAGCCAGAAATGCCAAAGTTACGCGATCTCATGGGTAAGTTCTTGGCCGACGGCAAGGTCGATGTCAAAGAGATCGAGACGTTGTGCGACCTTCTGTACACAGACCGAAAGATCGACCGCACGGAGGCCGAATTCCTGATCGAGATGTACCGGCGTGTGGAGCGGGTCTCTCCAGCTTTTGAGAAGTTCTACTACAAGGCGATCAAGCAGTACGTCCTCGCCGAAGGCCTGATTGACGATGCGCAAACGGCGTGGCTGAGGCGGGCCGTTTTTATCGATGGCAGGGTGGATGAGCGGGAGAAGAAGTTGATTCGGGAACTGCGGGGCGAAGCCTCCGGTGTCTGCCCGGTATTCGAGGCCCTCTACGAAGAGTGTATCTCTTAGCCGAGCGCGGCGACGACGACAGTAACTGGGGAGAGGATCGCCGAAATCGCGGTGGATATCCACCGTCGTCACCCGGCGACCCGCCGCCGGGCCACTATCCGCCCAAGAAAAAAGGATTCTTCCGTCGCCTGTTCGACTCGGACTGACGCCGACCGGCCGCGGCAGTCGAGCGATTTCAGGATCATCGTCGCCAGATTTCGGCTAAGCCCGGAAGTCTGGCGATGTCCGTTGTGATGAAATTCAACACGGCACGAGCCGGCCCCGTGAGGTGGTCAGAGTTTTGCGCCTTCTCGATCCAGTCCGCACAGACGGAACGCAACGCGGCTTTAATATTGCGAAAGGGGGGAGTTTGGGTTAGGTATGGCCAAAGACGTGCCCGATGTGTTATCGAAGCGGCAAATACCGAACGAAGCGATGGCGGGGGCTGAAGACGATTCGGTCCGGTTCCATAAAACCGTAGCCAACTGCCCGGGCGTAGTTCTTGTGTCACAGTTGATCGGCGTGAATTCACACTCGGAGTTCTGGCGTGCCCGATTGGTGTTGGCTCTTGCTCGTTGGATCGGTCGGCCTCACGGCCACCATCGTCGCCGGCTATTACTGGGCCGTGTTCCATTACCGGCACAAATTCCTCGAACAAATCGTCCGGATCTTTGAAGAAAAGCCTTTCTTCATCATCCCCCGCGGCACGCCGAACGCGGACGCCGAAGATATTCGCTTCCGAGCGCCCGACGGCTTGACCCTCCGTGGCTGTTATCTCAAGGGGATCGGCCAGCGGCGCGGTGTGATCCTCTTCGGGCTCGAATTCGGCTCCGACCGTTGGTCTTCGGTTCAATATTGCGAGAAACTCCGCGCGTCCGGGTATGACGTATTCGCGTACGAGCCAAGAAATCAGGGCGAAAGCGACCGCGACCCGAAGTACACCCCATTGCAATGGGTCACCGCACTCGATCTGGGCGACGCCCGCGCCGCCGTAGCGTATTTGAAGGCCCGCCCCGATGCGGACCGCCGGGGATTGGGCGTTTTTGGTATCAGCAAAGGCGGTTGCATCGCTTTCCTCCTCGCGGCCGAAGACCCGTCGATCCGCTGCGTCGTCACCGACGGCGCCTACGACACCTACCTCACGATGGTGCCGTACATGCGGCGCTGGGTTTCGATCTACAGCCCGCGTAAGAAGTTGCAGAAGCTCTGCCCCGACTTTTTCTACGGGGACATCGGCATGGGCGGCATCCGCGAAGTCGCCGTTCGCCGGGAAGTCGAGTTCCTTTGGGTGGGAATCGCGGCTCGCAACATTGCGGTGCCGGTCTTCATGATCCACGGCGAAGCCGACACGTACATCAAACCCGACATGGCCAAGGCCCTGTTCCGCCGGGTGCGGACGCCCGAGAAACAACTTTGGGTCGTGCCGAAGGCCAAGCACAATCAAGCCCCGCAAATCGCCCCGGACGAATATCACAAACGCTTGGTCGATTTCTTCGACGACCACTTGGGCGACATTCGCACCCCGCAAAAGCCGATCGCCGTCCCGGTGCACGCGTCGGTGGACAGCCACACCCCGCTGCCGTCGGATGTGCCGAATGTGGAGTCCGGCGTTCCGTCCGGCCGATTGACCCGGGCGTAACTGAGCGGTCGGAGTCTTGGCTCCGGTCACGGGAAAATCTCTAGAAGAGCGGCGGAAACTTGCCGCGCCCGGACCGTAGCAATGTTTCCGCGCGATTCGCGGGCTCTGATTGTAACCACTCAGACTGCTGCGGGGTTTGAACCATGGCCGTGACGGACACCTACGAACTCCTCTTCGATACCGTCGGCCGCCTCCCCTCCGGTTTCCCGGAGCCGTGGCCCCAGGAATTGAATTCGTTCGCCATCCAGACGCTCAAGAAGTTCCAACGCAAAAGCCCGCTCAACACAATTTTCGCCGTCCAAAGCGGCACCCAGCTGTCGCGCTCGTGCAGTCCCCTCGTGATCCAGTTGTCACGTCAAGTGGGTCTGAGCGTCGTCGAGCCGTGGCAGACCCAGTGGGAGGAGGTGACCCGCGTCTTCCGTCTTCCGGCAGTTCTTCCGTACAGCCTGCGACAATCCGGCCGTGTTTTGGGGCCACACCGTGTGCTGGACGGACCGGGCCATCCGCCGCCAGTTCCTCGGTAGCGACCTGAAGCCTGTCAACCAGACTTACCGCACACTTCCTTCGGACCAGCGTCTCAAGTTGAATTTCCCCGGCGGCCGGAAAGCCTCCCTGGACCCAGGGAAACTGCAATGGCTCCCTCCACGCCCCTACCAGGACGGCCGCGACCGTCTGGTCAAGGTTGTGGAATCCCGGAAGACCGCCTGCGGAGCGCGGGAGGCGACGACGGGCCACCGGGAGGCCATAGGTGCCTACGCCGACCTCCGCGAAGACGACAAATGGCTCAAGCAATCGTTGTTTCCGGGACTCCGCACGCGGGTGTATTCGCTGTGCGAGGATTTGCACGGTAGTCTCGTCGGGATCCAAGCCGTGGACGCACTCCAAGGTGGGTCGTACGTCCCTCCAGAGACGTATCGCGTGGTCGATTCCCAGGGTATTCTAGACGTCCAGATTTTGAAGGGGTGGCGCCTGTGGCGGACGCCGGTCGGGACGGGGAAGACGGTGGTGACGGTGGACGAGTTGGCCTTTGTGTTCGACCGGACGGGCGAGGTGGCATACGTTGCGGCCACATCGGATAAATTGAGTCACTACGTCCCCGCCAGCGGCGAGGACAACTGGCTCAATCACTGGCTGGCAGCCCACTCCTAGCGGGCGTGGGCCATTGCGAGGGCCGTCGGTAGCCCCGGAGACTTTATGGCAACACAGAAGACGGTTACTAGAGCCTGTTATTGACTTATTCCCTTGATTTATGGCATTTTGGGGGGATGGACACGACACGGAAGCCGTATCCGAGCGATGTCTCGGATACCGAGTGGGACTTTTTGCTCCCCTACCTCACCCTGATGCGGGAGGACG
>JANXTU010000584.1 GCA_025352235.1 Fimbriiglobus sp. | reverse complement strand
GGCGGGGTGAACACCGAGGGCTTCTACGCGGTCGGCAGCGACGTCGGCACGCCGGCCCGGGTGCAAGTTTACAACCGGTTGTCCGGCACCGTACGATACGATTTCGACCCGTTCCCCGGCTTTTTGGGCGGGATCCGCGTCGCCGTCGGCGACGTCAACGGGGATGGCACCCAAGACATCGTCGTCGCGGCCGGCTCCAACGGCCCGCCGCACGTCAAGGTCTTCAGCGGGGCCGACGGTGGCTTGATCGCCAGCTTCTACGCCTATGGCGTCGGGTTCACCGGCGGTGTCGATGTGGCCGTGGCCGACCTCAACGGGGACGGTTACGCCGAAATCATCACCGGCTCCGGCCCCGGTGCCGGACCCCACATCAAAGTCTTCGACGGTTTCGACTTCAGCCAAACCGCGAGCTACTACGCCTTCGACGCCACCTTCCTCGGCGGCATCCGCGTGGCCGTCGGCGACACCAACGGCGACGGCACCCCGGATCTCATCGTGGGCGCCCAAGCCGGAGCCGAACCGCGGGTCACCGTGTTCGACGGCAAGACGAATGCGGTCCTCCAAAACTTCTTCGCGTTCGACCCCTCCTTCACCGGGGGCGTGTACGTCGCCTGCGGCGATATCAACGGCGACGGGTTCGCCGATGTCATCATCGGGGCCGGCACCGGCGACCTGCCGAACGTCAAAGTCATCGACGGCCGCAACGGCGTCGAGTTGGCGAGCTTCTTGGCCAATGCCGGTTCGGTGGACGTGGTCGGCTCCGTGCCCTTTGAGGGGGGCGTCCGGGTGGCCGCCGTCGACTTCAACGGGGACGGCATCGACGAAATCTTGACGGCCAAGGGACCGGGCACCTTCCCGATCCTGCGGTTCTACAAACTCGGCGTCGGCGTCGTGAGCCAAGTGGGGCAGTTGCAAGTGTTCGGCTCGAACTACGCCAGCGGCGTCTACGTCGGCGGCTGATGCCGGGTCACCGCTCTGACGGAAGGCAGCCGGGCGTGTCGGTCCCGACCGATTCGCCCGGTTGCTCCGCGGGATGAACTCGATTTGTCCCGACGGGCGTCCAACATCGTCCTGGGTGGAATTGCGGCTGTGTTGGCCCGACCCCATGTGATAGAATTTAATCCGCATCCGGACGGGCCCTTTCGCCCCGGATCTTATTGAGGGACTTGCATGTCCGCCGATTCCCCCCGCTTGCGTTCCTGGCTCAAGCCGATCCCGACCACCCGAACCACCCCCTCTTCCATGCTCCGCTGCGAGCAACTGGAAGACCGCCTGACACCGAGCGCATCGACCTACGTTCCCCAGTCGTACTTCTTCGTAGAATCGCCGACCGCCGTGGTCGCACCGAGTGCCGATCCCCTCGCGGTGGCCACCGCGTACTTGAACTCGCACGCGGCGAGGTTCAACCTCAGCCCCACCGACTTGGCCCAATCGCGGGTCACCGACCGCTACACCGATCGCGACTCCGGCATCACGCACATTTACTTCCGCCAGACCGTCAACGGGCTGGAGGTCGAAAACGCCAACATCAACGTCGCCGTGTCGCGCTCCGGCAACGTGATCACCGCCGCCGGCGGATACGTCGCCGGGCTGGCCGGGACGCTTCCGCCTCCGGGCTCGGCGACGCTGACCGCAACGCAAGCGGTGCAAAAAGCGGCGGACGCGTTGGGGATCACCATCGGCGTCGCCGGTAAAACGGTGGTGTCCTCGCCCGGAGGAATCGCGAACAACACGGTGGTCTCGGCCCCGGATCTCTCCCTCGACCCCATCACCGCCCGCCTGCAGTACATCCCCACGGCCAACGGCTCCGCGGCCCTCAGCTGGCAGCTCATCATCCGCACCACGGATTATGATCACTGGTATGACCTGAGCATTCACGATTCCGACGGCGCGATGATTTCGCAAGCCGACTGGGTCGAGAATGCGACGTACAACGCGATCCCGTTCCCAAATGAAAGCCCGATCGACGGCGGCTTCCAAATCCTGACCGACCCGAACGACCCCATCGCGTCGCCATACGGTTGGCACGACACCAACGGCGATGCCACCTATCCGGAGTTCACAGATACGCGCGGCAACAACACCAGCGTGCAGTTGGACCGCAACGGCAACAACATCCCGGACGCCCAAGAAGGGGCCGGGATTCCCCGGCCGGACGGCGGCTTGACGCTCGACTTTAGCGGCTTCGTTCACGATCCCTTGGTCAATGCGGACTTGGGGGCCAATCCCTTCGTCGCACAAGTCAACCTTTTCTACGCCATCAACACCGCCCACGACATCTTCTACCACTACGGCTTCGACGAAGTCGCCGGGAACTTCCAGGTCAACAACTACGGCCGCGGTGGGCTCGGCGGAGACGCCGTCCAAGGCGACGCCCAAGACGACTTCGACAATGGAGCCCGCAACAACGCCAATTTTGCTACGCCTCCGGACGGCTTCGCCCCGCGAATGCAGCAATACATCTTCGACTTCACGACGCCGACCCGGGACAGCGACCTTGACAACAACGTGATCTTCCACGAGTTCGGCCACGGCGTGTCGAGCCGATTGGCGGGCGGCCCGTCGAATTCCAGTGCGCTCAACAGCCTGCAGGCCGGGGGCGCGAGCGAAGGCTGGAGCGACTTTTACGCTCAGATGTTCTTGCAGCGCCCCGAGGACACGCCTTCCGCCGGTTACTCCCCGGGCCTGTACGTCATCCCGGCCGGCGTCACC
Source organism: Fimbriiglobus sp. (assembly GCA_025352235.1). Lineage (GTDB taxonomy): Bacteria > Planctomycetota > Planctomycetia > Gemmatales > Gemmataceae > JALHQU01. The sequence continues at coordinate 10,207 of JANXTU010000584.1, read as the reverse complement.
CCCGGCTATCCGAACGGCGTCCGGCGCTTCCCGTATAGCTTCGACATGACCATCAACCCGCTGACGTTCGACGCCTTCGGGCCGAACGGCGGGACGACGACGTACGGGGTGACCCGCTCCACGGAAGTCCACGACGCCGGGGAAATCTGGGCCTCGGCACTCTGGGACATGAACTGGCTGCTGATCGCCAAGCACGGCTACGATTCGAACCTGCTCACGGGTTGGAGCGACACGGCCGGCCCGGCGGAAGCGGCTGGGAATAAACTGGCGCTCGACCTGGTCAATTTGGGGCTGAAACTCCAGCCGACCAACCCTTCGTTCATCCAAATGCGCGACGCGATCTTGGCCGCCGATGTCGCCTTGACGGGCGGGGCCAACCAGCTCGAAATCTGGACGGCGTTCGCCCGGCGCGGCTTGGGCGCCACCGCTTCCACCCCCAACGGCAACGCCGATTTCGTCCTGACCGACTTCCGCGTGCCGCCGTCGGTGTCCATCACGCCGACCGCCACGAGCGTCCTCGAAGGCAACAGCGGCACCACGTCGGTCACGTTCACCGTAGCGCTGTCCGCGCCCACGCCCTACGGCCTCTCGCTCAATTACGCGACCGTGGACGGAACCGCTACAACTGCGGACGGGGACTACGTCGCGGCGAGCGGGACCCTGACGTTTGCCATCGGGGAAACTTCCAAGACCATCACCGTCCAAGTGAACGGGGATACGGTATTCGAGCCGAATGAAACTTTCCGCGTCACACTGTCGTCGCCGGTGAAAGCTTACGTCGAATTCCAAGTCGGCACGGGCACGGTGACGATTCTCAACGACGACGCGGCCCCGCTGCCGCCGCCGGTGCCCCCCGTTCCACCGCCGCCCCCGCGGCAGGTCTTGGCCATCGCCACCGACGGCGGGGTCGTCGCCGAAGTCCGCGCGATCGAAGTCAGCACCGGCGCCACCCGCTGGGCCGTCAACCCGTTCGACGGGTTCATGGGGACAGTCAGCATCGCCGTGGGCGACATCAACGGCGACGGCTTCGACGATGTCGTGGTCGGGGCCGGCCCGAGTGCCGGGCCGCGCATCGTCGTCCTCAACGGCATCGACGGTAGCCAACTGGCCAGCTTCTTCGCGTTCGCACCCGGTTTCGTGGGGGGTGTCACCGTCGCCACGGCCGATTTCAACGGCGACGGCTTCGGCGACATCGTCATCGGGGCCGCGGCGGGCGGCAGCTCGCACGTCAAAGTCCTGGACGGCCGCACGATGCGAGACCTCCAGAGCTACTTCGCCTTCTCGCGGGACTACGCCTTCGGCATCAGCGTCGCGGCCGGAGACGTGAACGGCGACGGCCACCCCGATGTCCTCGTCGGGGCCGGTGTGGGGAGCGCCTCGCAATTCCGCGTCTTCGATGGGGTCACGGGCGGCCTCATCCGCGATGGTATGGCATTCGCGCCCGAGTTCACGGGCGGTATCTCCATCGCGGCCGGCGACGTTGACGGAGACGGCTTCGCCGACGTGATCCTTGGGGCCGGGAGTTCGGGAAACCCGCACGTCAAAGTGTTCAGCGGGCTGAACGGGGCCGTGCTGGCGAGCTTCTTCGTCAACGAAGATTTCTCTCCGGACGCGATTCCGAGCGTGGCGCTCGAATCGGGCGTCAGCGTCGCCGCGACGGACCTCGACGGAGACGGCGTCGACGAAATTCTGACTTCGAAAGGCCGCGGGACACGCTCGGTGCTCCGCTCGTTCCGGATCGCCCGCCGCGATGCCTTCGGCAATACGATTTCCATCGGTCTCCAACCGGTGCAGTCGATCAGCGTATTCGACGGCTTCACCGGCGGGTTCACGATCAGTGGCTGACGCCGTCGCGATTTTTTCGGGGGGGCTCGACTCGACTACCCTACTCTACCACCTGCGCGCGGAGGGCCACTCCCTCCGCTCGTTGTCCGTGGATTACGGCCAACGGCACGCGCGGCGAGAACTGGATTGCGCCGGACGAATCGCAGCCGACCTCGGCCTCGAGTGGCGGAGACTCGACCTCACATCGCTGGTCGACTTCTTCGGGTCCAACGCCCTCACGGACGCCGCGCGTGGAATTCCGACCGGGGCCTACTCCGCAGACTCGATGGCCCTGACCGTCGTCCCGAACCGGAACATGATCTTGCTCTCGGTGGCTCTGTCGTGGGCCATCGCCACCGGTGCGACAGCGGTGGCGTTCGGCGCCCACGGCGGAACCTACGCCCCCTACCCGGATTGCCGTCCCGCTTTCGCCGACGCGATGGCCGCCGTCGCGCGCGTCTGCCACGAGTCGTCCCTTGAGGTTTGGGCGCCGTTCGTCGGGTGGTCGAAGGCGGACATCGTGGCGCGCGGGGCCGAACTCGGCGTCCCATTCGAGCGGACGTGGAGTTGCTATCGGGGCGGCGTGGTGCATTGCGGCGAATGCGGAACTTGCCTCGATCGCCGCGCGGCGTTCGAGGGGGCGGGCGTTTCGGACCCGACCGTGTATAGGCCTCGGGAATAAGCCCATCGAATTTCGGAAGTGCCCGCTCCGAGAAGAAGAAAGGATTTTTTTTCGTTCGATAGCTTGCCCCGGTTCGAGCGTCTATACTCTGTCATCGAAACGGGCAGCGGAGCGCAAGCATTCAGCGCCGTCCCATTTGCCCGACAGTCGGCTGAGTTGCGGATCGTATAATCTCCGAGATTCCACCATTGATGACTCGATCGGGCCGCGATTTGGTGCGACGATGACGGAACGCCTAACACCTTCGGGTTCCTTTCAACCGATGCCGCGCGCCTTGGACCCGATGCACCGAACGACGGCGATTCCCGGGCTGGGAATTTTTTCCGACCATTCGCACCACACTCCACCTCCCGACGTGTCGCCGGCTCTCCACGCCCGCCCCAATGCCGATTCCACTAGTGAAGCCGCGTTCCCATTGGACCAAGGTCGGGCTGCACAGCGCTTCGCCGCGTGGCGTACCGATCCGGCCATGCGACCGGCGTTCGAGATCCCCCACGCGACCGGCCCGGTCGCTCTCGCCGCGGCGCTCGCTTGCCCCGACCTCTTTTTGCTCGACACTCCGCTCGGCCCGGATCGGTTGAACGCGATCGTCGCCTTGGTCGAAGCGGCTGGGATTGCGGGGCAGCGACTGGCGATCTTGACCTCCCAACCCGACAATGCCAACGCGATTGTGCTCGCCTTGCCGGCCGCCGGCATCGGTCGGGCCAAAGCCGATGCCGAGGCGGAACTGCCGGTGGTCGTCGCCGAGCAGACGGCAAAAGCGCTCGCCCTTGGCGAGTGGCGGGCGCGGCGTTCGGCTCTGCTCTTCCAAAACCAAGAAACGGTAAAGGCGTTGAATTGGTGGAAAGAATGGGAGCGACTCGCCGAAATCGATGTGCCTCCCGCGTCGGTGATCGAGCCCGAAGGGTTGGCGGATCTCGAGGCGGAACTCGCGGCGACTTTGCATACTTGGGGGCTCGAAGAGCGGGCCGATGCCGCGACGCGGGAGGCCCTCGAGGCGCAACGCGCGCGATCGCTACCACTCGCCGACTCCGCGGGCGGCCTCGGTGGATTCGTGAAGAAGCTCTTCGGCGGGGCGAAAGTCGATCCCCAACTCGCCGCAATCGACGCCAAGCTGAATGACATCGACGCGGCGGTTAGCCTCCGGAATCGAGCGATCGCCGAAGCCGGGGAACAGCATCGCCTCCGCCACTCGCGGATCCTCGCCGAAGAGCGTGCCCGAGTCGACTCGATCTTGGCGGAGCAAATCGCTCAACTCGCGGCGCGGCGAGAATCTTGGAATGTGTCCCGGCCTTCGGCCACCCGCGGTCAACTCGAGTGGATTCGGTCGGACTTGGAATCGAAAATCGCCGAATCGGAATTCCCGCCGTTATCTCCCCAACGCGAGGCGATGCACCGTCTGACGGTCGTCGTGGGTCCGTTGGCCGCCCTCGATTCCGATCCGTTCTTTGCCCCGACACATCCCGAAGCGGAGCCATCGTTCGACCGGGTCGTGTTCGCCGACGCGGAAGATCTCGACGAAGTCGACTTCACCCGAGCCGCGCGACTCGCCCATCGGTGGACAATGCTCGGCAGCTCGAACTTCTCGAAGCCGGTCTATCGTAATGGCAAACCGGGACGAGGCGATTTCTTCCGCGGTGCCTACGAGGCCATCCGGGCGACCCCGTGGCGAACGGAGAACGGGCGACTCGTGGCGATGTTGGTTGCCGGCGAAACCCAGGAACTGCGCGTCGAACCTCTCGCCGATGACCCGGGGATCCAACTCCGGTTCCGGGACAAGCCCCATGGCGATACCGAACTCGCGGAGGTCGCATTCCCGCCCGAGTACACCGGGATCGACGCCAAGCGGTTCATTTATTCCGAACTCGGTTTCCCCGTCGCTCAGTTTCTCGGTCGAGCCGAATGGTCGGAGACGGCGGAGGATGTGCAATGTTCGTGGCCGGGTGTCGGGACTCCCTTCGACTTGGAGTCGGGCATCCGAGAATTCTTGGCCGACGGATTCACGACTCGGTTCCAATTTGCCATGGCCGCGGGTTGGACTCGCGAATCGGCCGAGGCTTGGTTCGCCGAACATTTCGCCCACCAACCCGCCTCGCGCGTTGCCCGACTCTGCTGTTGAAATGGAGCGGAGCACTCACTTCCCGGACTTCGACGCCCGCTTCATAGTGAAGCAATGCTGCTTGTCTGTGGTTTTGAATTCCTTCGGGGCGTCGCCGCCGGGGAGGGCGTAGCAAATGCGCACGGTATCGTCTTTCATCTCGATGATGCCGACCGCCTTCTCGCCTTTGACGGGGGCGGCGCTCGTCATCGCGATCGTGAATGGCGTTGTGGTTTTGTCGATGACGAATGAAGCGCCGAAGAACTCTTTTTTGTCTTTGTCGATGCCGAGCACTTTGTCGCCATCGAATACGATGATCGACCCCTTCAACGAATCGGCGGGGACTTCCTTGCCGTTCTTTTCACCGGCCACGATGGTGTAGGTACCGTCGAGTTTGCTCTTCGCCGGTTCGTCGGCCGAGGCGTAGCCGTACACGGCGGTCAGGGTGAGCGCGGCGACGCGGACTTGCAGATTCACGATGGGGCTCCCGATGGGGTGAAGGCGAAAGCCGGTGTGCGAGCCGCACCGTGGGGATATCCGCCATCGGGATGAGATTTCGCAAACGGTATGCCGGTTCAATCGACCGGTTTGAGGTCGGCGGTCGACGGGCCGTGCAGGCAGGTACCGGTGGCGCTGAAGCGCGAGCCGTGACACGGGCAGTCCCAAGTCGATTCGCCGGGATTCCAGCGCACGATGGCCCCCATGTGCGGACAAATGGCGGACAGGGTCGTGCGCTGCCCGTGTTCGTCGTTGTAGACGGCGAGTTTCGTCAGCCCGGTACGGACGATGGCCCCGTGGCCTTTTGGAATCCCATCGGCGCTGGCGATGTCGCCGCCCGTGATCCAATCGGTGTATTGCGAGGCCATATTCAAGTTTTCGCCGAGCAGGGTGCGCAGTGCCCCCGGCATGAGGCGCGACGGCGAGTAGACCGAAGCCCACTCGTTCACCCGGCCGAGCGCGAGGTCGGCGACCAACTTTGCCCCGAGGGTGCCGTGGGTCATGCCCATTCCCGAGTCGCCGGTAATAATGTAGACGTGCGGCCCGTTCCACGGAGTCGGTCCGATCAGTCCGAGGCCGTCGGGTGTCTCGAAGACTTGGCCGGACCAGTGCTGATGCACGGGACCCATCCCAGGATAATGGGCCTTCGCCCATGCCTTCAATCGATCCCAGCGTTCCGGTTGATCCTCAGCCTGCCCAGTTTTGTGATCTTCGCCGCCGACGATCAGATACTGGAACGCGTCGGCCGGGCCGGCCGGTGCGAAGCGGACGTAGTGGTACGGATCTTCCGTGTCCCAATAAAGAGCCGGCGGGACCGAATTCTTCGGGATCTCGGCCGCGATCACATAGGTGATGTACGCGGCCACCTTGCTGTGCAACGTCGTGCCGGCTTCGAAGGGGTTGTTGGTCGCAATGACGACCGACTGGGCGGTGATGGTGTCGCCGTGCGTGGTGGTCACTTCGCACGGTTCGCCGCCGCGGATTTTTTCGACGACGGTACGGGTGTAGATCTCCCCGCCGCGCGCGCGGATCGCGCGGGCCAGCCCGGCCATGTATTTGACGGGATGAAACTGCCCGTGGTCGGGGAAACGCAGGGCATCCACTGACCCGGGCCCCGCGAAGCTGACCGTGCAACGGGTGTGGGGTAACCCGAGCCGGGCCATGGTTTTCGCTTCGTCGTCCAAAATTTCGGCCCCTTCCGTACCGGCGAACAAGTAGCCGTCGACCCGTTGGAAATCGCAGTCGATCGATTCGGACCGGGCGATCTCGGCGACGAGGTCGATGGCGGCGCGATGGCTCGCGGCAGCGACTTTGGCCACGTCGTCCCCGCGGACGGAAGCGAGGTGCGTAAAGTGGTCGTCGAGATACCACGCGAGGTGGGCCGTGGTGTATTCCGATTCCCCGCTGGCGATCTCCGGCTTCGCATCGACAACGACGACCGACTTCCCGGCTTGGGCCAGCAAATATGCCGAGGTCAGGCCGGCGATCCCCGCGCCGACGACACAAACATCGCACGAAACGCTGCGGGGCAAGCGGGGCGTCGGGGCATTCGGTTTCGCTCCGGACCAGATCGATTCGGTTTTAGCGTCCATAGGTCGGCTCCGGTTGGGATTGTGCCCAATCGATTGAGCAAATCGAATGCCGGGGACGTTACCATCCCGTCGCGACACCATCTTTGCGGCTTTCGGTGCCGCCCCTCAACACGCCCGTTTTCGGGTCGATCAAAATGCCTTGGTAACCGCCGCTGTTCACCTTCGTGCGCTTCACGACGTGCCCGCGCGCTTCCAATTCCTTCACGACGCTGTCGGGGATGCCGAGTTCGGCGAGGATCGTGCCGCCGTTTTCCGCTTCGGGTTTGCCCGTCGGCGTTGCGCTGCCGACGTGTTCGAGCCGCGGCGCGTCCCCGGCCGCTTGCACACCCATGCCGAAGTCGAGGATGTTCACGAGCAGCTGCACGTGCCCCTGCGGTTGCATGTCGCCGCCCATGACGCCGAAGGTGAAAAACGGCGCGCCGTCTTTCGTGACCATCGCGGGGATGATGGTGTGAAAAGGCCGCTTGCCCGGCTCGAGTTTGTTGGCGTGCTTCGGGTCGAGCGAAAAGAGGCAGCCGCGGTTTTGCAACCCGAAGCCGGTGCCGGGGGCCGACAGACCCGAGCCGAAGCCCATGTAGTTCGATTGGATCAGCGACACGCAGTTGCGGTCCTTGTCCACGACCGTCAGATAAATCGTGTCGGCCTGGCCGACGAGGGCATCCCCGGCGTGGACGCCGACCCCGGACTTCTTCGGGTCGATCAACTTGGCCCGTTCCGCCGCGTACTCCTTCGAGATCAACCGTTCGGTCGGCACCTCGGCGAACCTCGGGTCGGTGTAATATTTCGCCCGGTCGGCGAAGGCCAGTTTCTTCGCCTCGACCAAAAGGTGCCAATATTCGGGCGAGTTCGGCCCCATCGTTTTGATGTCGTGCGGTTCGAGCAGATTCAGCATTTGCAGCGCCGCGATCCCTTGCCCCGGCGGCGGGAGTTCCCAGACGTCGTAGCCGCGGTAGTTCGTTTTCACAGGGTCGAGCCACTCGGACTTGTAGTCGGCGAAGTCGGTCCTCGCGAACAAGCCGCCCTCGGCATCGGAAAGTTTGACGATGGCTTCGGCGATCTCGCCGGCGTAAAAGCCGTCGCGCCCTTTTTCGGCGATCCGTTTCAGACTCTTCGCCAAGTGCGGATTCTGGAACACCTCGCCCGCTTTCGGCGCGCGGCCGTCGATCAAGAACGTCTCTTTCATTCCCGGGTCTTTGGCTAGCATCTTTTCGCTCGACTTCCAAGAACCCGCGATCACCTCGGTGACGGGGTAACCCGCTTCGGCGTAGCGGATTGTGGGGGCGAGCAACTCTTGGAAGGTCTTCGTGCCGAACTTCCGCCGCAGTTGGTCCCAGCCTTCGACGCAACCGGGGACCGACCACGACAGCGCCCCGCGCTCTGGGATAAACTCGAGTTTCTTGTCGGCGAAGTATTTCAGCGTCGCCCGCTTCGGCGCGGGGCCGCTGGCATTCAGCCCGTACAGTTTCTTGGTCTTGGCGTCGTAGACGATGGCGAACAGATCGCCACCGATCCCGCAGCTCGTCGGTTCCATCAGGCCCATGGCGGCGCTGGTCGCGATGGCCGCATCGACGGCGTTGCCGCCGCTTTTCAAAACGTCCAAACCGATTTGTGCCGCCAGCGGCTGGGACGTGCAAACCATACCGTTCGCGGCGACGGTCTCCGATCGGTGCGCCTGCCCCGCCTGCGGCGTCGGCCGATCCGCCGCTGCGGTGTCGGTGAGAAACAACAAGACGAGGCCGAGGACGAAGCTGGAACGCATGGGGCGACTCGCGTGGCGAATGAATAGTTGGATTCAGCCGGCTCCTGCCGGAGCACGGCTCGCCGGCTCGCAGGTCAGTCCTTTTTCCTTGCTCCCCCGACGATGCTGGTATAAACTGATAGTGTGGAATCGGACAGCTTCCTCCCGCCCGACTCATCGCCCACCGAGCCGAGACATGACCCGTTCCCGCCGTGAGTTCCTCCGCGATTTGGGCGTCGGCGCTGCAGCAGTACCATTCGTGCTGAACTTGCCCAGCCTCGGCTTCGCCAACCAGACCGCGCGGAAGCAGCGGCTCATCGTGATGTTCAGCCCGAACGGGATCGTGCCCAAAACCTTCTGGCCCGACGAACAAGGCGACAAGTTCACCCTGAAGGAAAGCATGAAGCCTCTGGAACCATTCCAGAAGCAGACACTGATTCTGCGCGGCGTCGGGGACAAAGTCCGGGGCGACGGCGACAGCCACATGCGCGGCATCGGCTGCCTACTCACGGGCATCGAACTCTTCCCCGGCAACATCCAAGGCGGGTCGGACACACCGGCCGGGTGGGCCAGCGGGCACTCTATCGATCAGGAGATCAAGACCTTCCTCCAGAAGAACGAAGCGACGAAGACGCGCTTCGGTTCGCTCGAACTCGGCGTCTTGGTTCCCGAACGGGCCGACACCTGGACGCGCATGAGCTACAGCGCCGCGAACAAACCGATCACGCCGATCAACGATCCGTATCAGGTGTTTAACAAGCTCTACGGCCAGTCGAAGGACCGCGACGCGCTGCGCAGCATCTTGGACGACGTCCAAGCCGACCTCAAGAAAGTCAGCGGCGCCGTCAGTACCGAAGACAAGAAGCTGCTCGACGAGCACGCGAATTTCGTCCGCGAGATGGAACTGGAATTGAAGGCCTCCGCGGTGGCCAAGGATATGGGCCACAAGGTGCCGGAACTCGAACCGGGCGTGAAGGCCCAGAACGACAGCATCCCGAAGTTGTCGAAGATGCAGATCGATCTGCTCGTGAACAGCTTCGCCGGCGACTTCGCCCGCGTGGCGACCCTGCAGTACACGAACTCCGTGGGCGGGGCCAAAATGAAGTGGCTCGGCGTCGACGAAGGGCATCACGAGCTTTCCCACGAGCCGGATACCAACGAGAAGGCCCAAGCGAAGCTGACGAAGATCAACGCCTGGTTTTGCGAGCAGATGGCCTACTTGGCGAAGAAGCTCTCCGACACCCCCGAACCGGGCGGCGGTGGTAGCCTGCTCGACAATACGACCATCGTCTGGACGAACGAACTCGGGCAGGGGAATTCGCACACGCTCGACAACATCCCGTTCGTACTCGTCGGCGGCGGGTTGAACTTCAAGATGGGCCAGTCGATCAAACACGCCAAGAGTGTGCCGCACAACCGGTTGCTGCTGAGCTTGGCCCACGGCTTCGGGCACAACATCAAGACGTTTGGCAACAAGGATTTCTGCGGGGCCGGGCCACTGGCGTTGGGCTAGACCCAAGGAAGATTCGATTTTCCTGACAACTGTCCGCTGATGGCGGATGGCTGTTTTGTTTCTCAAGTTTTGAATCGGCAGTCGCCAGCAATCAGGCTTCAGCGATCAGCCAGAAAGCCGGGGGTATGACAACAATTCTTGGAGCCACGGGGGAATGACTTGTGAATCCCAGCCAGGGGAGGCACCTGAAATCGGACGTAACTCCTTGCCGCGCTAGGTCGTTCCGAAAGTCGGACGTCATTCCACGATAGGGTGGGTGGGT
>JANXTU010000535.1 GCA_025352235.1 Fimbriiglobus sp. | reverse complement strand
CCGAACTTCGTGTTGTTCGCAATGGTGTCGATGGTGCCGAGGATGTTGTCGATTTCGGCCTGGTTGGCGGCGAGGGCGTTGGTGTCGTTGACCCCGGCGTTGGCCGAGTCGAGGGCCAAGCTGCGGATCTTGGTGAGCAGGCCGTTCACTTCGTTCAAGGCGCCTTCGCCCGTTTGCAGGACCGTCACGGCCTTGTTCGTATTGTCGATGGCCGTCTTCAAACCGGCGATCTGCGAGCGCTGCTGTTCCGAGATGACCAGGGCCGCCGGGCCGTCCGCCCCGCGGTTGATCCGCAAGCCGGTCGAGAGCCGTTCGAGCGATTGACGCAGAGCGCCGCTGGTCTTGTTCAGGTTATGCTGCGCGGTGAGCGAGGCGGCGTTGTTGACGATAGACAGAGACATTGTGAGCTTCCCGAATGGGGGTTGTGTGGGGGATGAGGGGCGAGTTCAGTTCGTTCCCTCGGATGGTTTATCGAAGTGCCGGGATCATTTTTGCCGGTCGCGCCACCAGAAATCCGCGCCGAACGCGGACTTCCGGAGGAACGATCCGCAAATTGAGGGAGCGGAACGAATTCTGACGGGCGGCAGGAAGGAAACGGGATCGGCGCGGTTCAGGCTCAATTTGAAAAGGAAATTGGTGGGCAGACTACTTGGAGTTTGGAATTGTGAGTGTTGAAATGGATTTGGAAATGATCAGTGCCGGCATCGCGCAAAAAACAACCACCCGAGTCGCCGAGAGCCTCTCCCCTCTCTCGACGACTCGGAATGGTTTCGCAAGAGTGTTAGCGGTAGCAAACCCGAGCTGCCTCTCCCAACAGCCCGCATTCCCAACCGCGTTTCACTCTTGCGAAATACCAGAAATGCACGGTCCGTGCCAAACGGGTTTCGCCCCCGGCTCGCAGTCGGGAAGCGGTCCAAATCGCCTAGAATTTCAGGACGATATCATTTTTGAGAATCCGCCTTCGTCATCCACTCTCGGTTCGGCTGGCTGCTTTCTGCTTCGCGCTACGGCACGGTTTGCACGCGCATTATGCAATCGGTCGGGTGCTGGAAGCCCCTTGTCTCCCGATCACGTTCCAGAAGTCGGCGGATTGTTCGGCCAGCGGACGCCGCCCATGGAAATTCAGCCGCCCGCCGGTGGGGCGCTCGCGACGATCACCGTCGCCGGTCGCAAGACGCGGTCGTGCAGTTGATACCCCTGCGCCAGCACCTGGTACACGCCGCCCGCGGCCACGTCGTTGGTCGGTTGCTCCATCACCGCTTCGTGCAGATTCGGGTCGAAGGGCGAACCCTGCACCGTTTCGATCCGCTTGACGCCGTGGCGCTTCAGCACGTCGAGGAACAGGACGATGGTCGCGGTGACTCCGATTTTCAAAGGCCCGCCGTCCCCGGCTTTGTTCGCCTCGGCGATCGCGCGGTCGAGGTTGTCGATCACCGCGAGCAGATCGCGAAATACCGGCTCCGCGGCGTACTTCCTCTGTTTGTCGGAGTCGTCGCGCAACCGGCGACCGGAGGTCTGCATATCGGCCAGCAACAGCTTGTAGTCGGCCGCCTGCTGCTCGAGCTGATCGACCCTCGCTTGCAAGGCGACTTGGCTCGGCGTCGTCGCGTTCGGGACTTCGGGCGTTTCGGCGTCGTTCATTTCGGGTCACTCTCCGGTTTCGCCGGGGTCTCGTCGGGTACGAACAAATCCTTCAACTTGCTGAAGATGCTCTTCTTCGGCGGCGGGCCGACATCGATTTTGTCAAGTTCCGCGAGTTCGCGGTAGAGCCGCTCTTGATCGGGCGAAAGTCGCTGCGGCGTATCGACGACGACCTGCACCATGAGGTCGCCGCGGCGGGCGCCGCGCCGGCCGGGCATGCCGTGGCCGGACAGCTTCACCACGTCGTGGCTTTGGACGCCGCGCGGGAGGTCGTACTTGATTTTCTCGCCGATCAGCGTGCGGATTTCGATGGGCCCGCCGAGCGCGGCTTGGGCGAAGGTGATCGGCCATTGGCAGATCAAGTTCGTGCCGTCGCGCTCGAAGAACTTGTGCTCGCGGACGCGGATGGCGAACTCGAGATCGCCGCGCGGTGCGCCGGAATCCCCGGCGTCCCCTTGGCCCTGATAGCGGATGCGGTCGCCCGTATCGACGCCCGGCGGGATCTCGACTTCGAGGGTGCGCTTGCCGACGGTCTTGCCGTTCCCCCGGCACTGCGTGCACGGGTCGGTGACGATGACGCCCTGCCCGTTGCAGGCCCGGCAGGGCGTCTGCACGCGCATGAACATCTGCTGCTGGATCACGACGCCCTGTCCGCCGCAGCGCTTGCAGTTCGTCGGTTTGGTGCCCGGTTTGGCCCCGGTGCCGTTGCACTTCTCGCAGTGGTCTTCGCGTTGAATCGTGATCGACTTCTTGATTCCCCGCGCGGCGTCGACGAGTTCGATGTCGATAATGATCTGGACATCGCGGCCCGGTTGCGGCCCGGCTTTGCGCCGACCGCCGCCCTCGTTGAAGAGGCCGCCGAAGAGCCCGCCGAGGAGGTCGCCGAGATCGACCGATTGGCCCCCGCCCCCGCCGCGCGAGCCGTCGACAGCCGAGTGGCCGCCGCGATCGTACAGGGAGCGTTTGTCTTTATCGGCGAGGACTTCGTACGCTTCGGTGGCTTCTTTGAACTTGTGCGCGGCGGCGTCGTCGCCGGCGTTGCGGTCCGGGTGGAACTGCAGCGCGAGCCGGCGGTACGAGGTTTTGATTTGGCCGTCGTCCGCCGTGACTTCGACGCCGAGGATTTCGTAATAGTCGCGCTTCTTGGCCATAGGGGTCTCGGCAGAACTCTCGTGGGGCGGGTGGAGTCTTCGGAACCCGCCGGTTTACATTCGGGCCGGCGGGTTCCGAAGACTCCA
>JANXTU010000508.1 GCA_025352235.1 Fimbriiglobus sp. | reverse complement strand
TTTTCACTCGGAATCCTCTTCGGCGTACGGATCTGCGGGATGCGTCTCCATCCACAGACCCCGGAAACCGTCGAGGATTTCAAGCTTTTTGGCATTCGCAGAAAATAAACGGGTCGAGATCACGCTTGGTTGAGGCCTAGAAGCCGTAGCACTCGATGGCCCCGCCGCCGCCCGCTTGTCGGGGCTATCGGCGAAAACCTTGGAACGTCGCGCCCTCGAAGGCGAACCGCTTGGTCGCATCAAAGTTGGCCGTCGCGTGCTGTTCCACCGGGCGACACTCGAAGCTTGGTTGGCGAGCAAAGCGAAAGTGCAAACCGTCTTGACCGCCCGTTAACGACCGTGGCCGCAACTCACCGGAGACTTCGCATGGTCGATACATCGCTGATCGAACGCATCATCGCCGAGGGTGCCATGGGTTGCGCCGAAGCGGCCCGTTTGTTCGGGACGTTCCGCTCCGGCCGCCCGTGCCATCCGGCGACGATCAGCCGCTGGTGCATCTCGGGAGTACGGGTGCGAACTGGCCGGCGGGTGAAGCTGGAACACTTCCGCGGTGCCGGGAAGTTGATGACCTCGAAGGCCGCGATCTTCCGCTTCCTGGCCGCGCAACAAGAACCGGCGGAAACCGCCGAGCCCGCGACCATCCCGCTCCCCACACCGACCGAACGCCGCCGGGCCATCGAGGCCGCCGCGCGCGAGTTGGAAGCGGCCGGGGCTTAACCATCAATGCCAACGCCCCGAGGACAAGTCGGGGCGAAGGCGTCAACACAGCATGGCACACACCTATGATAACGCCGAAGAAGCTGTTTTACAGCACGCCCGACGAAAAACCGAAGGTGCTTGCGCCAAACTTCGACGCCGTCCCTGCTTCGATCCGTGCTCTGGAACGGTGGGTACTCTGGCGGTTGGTATGGAGCGCGGAGAAGCGCAAGTGGGATAAGCCGCCGTACCAAGCCAACGGCTTCAAGGCGAAGAGCAACGACCTGTCGACTTGGACGACGTTCGACAATGTTGTAACCGCCTACCGTACTGGCCAATTCGACGGCATCGGCATTGAGCTCGGCGCCGGCTACTGCGGGGTCGACCTCGACAACTGCCGAGAGCCGCAATCCGGGGAATTCACTCCGTGGGCCCGTGACATCCTTGACGTCTGTGGCACCTATGCCGAAGTCTCCCCCAGCGGAACCGGAGCTAACCCGGATATTTCACCAGTTCGGATCGAAGTGGAATGGCGCGGTGGCGGAAGGTTTGGTATGAGAAGGAGTTACCACACCACTTCCCTTCCTCGCCGACAGCCACCGCGATGACACACCGTACCATACCGGCCGTCTCGTTTTCCAGTGTCCGCCGCCGGGAACTCGTCGCCGAGTTCACCGCGGGCCACATCACCTCCGATGCCGGCTTGCTGCTCCTGCGGGAGGCCGACCGCCGGATCGGCCTCACCGCGGCCCTCGACGCGGCCATCCAAGATCCCCGCTCGCCCGAACGGATCGTCCACCCGCAGCGGACGCTCCTGGCCCAGCGCGTCCTCGGGCTCGCCGCCGGTTACGAGGATCTCAACGACCACGGCCTCCTGCGGCGAGATCCGCTCTGGCAGGCCGCCACCGACCACCCCGAAGTCGACGGCTCCGCCGAACTCGCTTCGGCCCCGACGCTCTGCCGGCTCGAGAACCGCATCGCCCGCCCCGACCTCCTCCGCATCGCGACGCTGCTGGTCGACCAGTTCCTGGCCTCGTTCGACACACCGCCAGCCGAACTCATCCTCGACATCGACGCCACCGACGACCCGATCCACGGCCAACAAGAGAAGCACGTCTTCCACGGCTACTACGATCACCACTGCTTCCTGCCGCTGTACGTTACCTGCGGCTCGCGTTTGCTCGTGGCCTAACCTCCGGATCGGAAAGTCCATCATGCCAAGTCCCGAGAAATGCGCAAGGGTAGTTGCGAAATAGGCTTTAGAGACTATTTCGCAACTGCTTATTGAGAGCGATGAAGGCGCAGGCGAGGGAGACGAATCCGTCGAAGCGTTAGATGGACCGTTCGATGCGGGTGACGGTGCGGCGGTAGCTGTGGAGCCAAGCGAAGGTGCGTTCGACCTTCCAGCGGCGTTGGTAGCGGCGCATCTTGCGGCCGTCATTGGTCGGTTTGGCGGTGCGGTTCTTGCGGCCCGTCGGCTTGTCGCAGGCGCCAACTCAGCAGCGAATAGCGCCGGGCTTGATCGGCTTTGTTCACCGCGATCCACAAGGCTTTCTTACTGCCCACCAGCACCACGAGCTTGCGGCCGCGGGTGATGCCCGTGTAAAGCAGGTTCCGTTGTAGCATGACATAATGCTGGGTATGCACCGGGATAATGACGGCCGGGTATTCACTCCCTTGGGCTTTGTGGATGCTCGTGCAATACGCCAATTGCAATTCGTCCAGATCGCCGAAGTCGTATTCGACATCCCGGCCATCGTAATCGACGCTCAGCGATTGATTCACGGCGTCCACATCGGTGATGCGGCCGATGTCGCCGTTGAACACTTCGCGCTGATAATTATTCTGCGTTTGAATGACTTTGTCGCCGCGGCGGAACGTCACGCCGAAGCGGGCCACCTCCTGGTTGCGGTCTTGCTGGGGGTTCAGCGCCGCTTGCAGCACGCTGTTCAAATTCAACACGCCGAGTTCGGACTTGTTCATCGGCGACAGCACTTGCACATCGCGGAACGGATCGAGGTTGAACTTGGCCGGGATGCGTTCCTTCACCATCGTCACGATGCGCTCGAGCACCGTGGCCGGTTCGTCGGCTTCGATGATGAAAAAATCTCCCTGCCCCGGCGCGGCCGATTCCGGCTCCTCGCCTCGGTTCACGGCGTGCGCCGCCCGGACGATGGAACTCGCCCCGGCTTGCCGGTGGACCTCGGTGAGCCGCACGACGGCGACGGTGCCGGAGTCGATGAAGTCGGCCAACACCCGGCCCGCGCCGACCGACGGCAGTTGATCCCGGTCGCCGACGAAAACAACGCAGGCCCAGGCGGGCACGGCCCGCAGCAGTTGATTCGTCAGCGTGAGGTCGGCCATCGAGGTCTCGTCGACGACGAGCAAATCCAAATCGAGCGGGTTCTCGCGGCTGCGTCGGAAGGTGCCGAGGGCGGCGTCGAACTCGAGCAAGCGGTGGATCGTCTTCGCTTCTTGGCCGGTCGATTCGGTCAATCGTTTGGCGGCCCGGCCGGTCGGGGCGCAGAGCGCGACCCGTTGTTGTTTGGCCCGGAAGATTTCCAGAATGGCCCGGACGATGGTCGTCTTGCCGGTGCCGGGACCGCCCGTGAGTACGAGCACCTTCTGCGTGATCGCCTGCCGCACCGCCTCGCGCTGAGCCTCGGCGAATTCGATCCCCATCTTCTGCTCGACCCACGCCAGCGCCTTGGGCACGTCGACCGCTGGCAGCGGGTGAACGCCGCTGCGAAGGGCGATCATCCCACGGGCCACACCGCATTCGGCGAGGTGCAGTGGCTTGAGGTAGAGCAGATTCGGCTCCTCCTCTCCGTTTCGGTGAGGAGGTTGGGGGGTGAGGTCTGGCTTCATTTGCTCCAACACCAACTCGTCTTGCAAGCGCAGGTCGTCGATGGCCTTCTGAATGATGTCCCCCGCGATCTCCGTGAGCGCCGCCGTCTGCTCGCGCACGACTTCCTGCGGCACGCCGACATGCCCTTTCGCGCTCGCTTCTTGGAGGATGTACCGGACCGCGGCTTCGGCGCGCCTCGGGGAATCAAGCGGGATGCCGAGCTTCTGCGCCAGCTCATCCGCCGTGCGGAACCCGACGCCCCAGATGTCGGTGCTGAGACGGTACGGGTTCGACCGCACCTGCTCGACGGCGTTCTCGCCGTAGGTCTTGTAGATGCGGACGGCGCGGGCCGTGCCGATGCCGAAACTCTGGAGAAAGGCCATGATTTTGTGGACGGATTGGTTCTGTTTCCACGACGCGCGGATGAGTTCGATCCGCTTCGGGCCCAGCCCCTTGACCTGTTTCAAAAATGCCGGGGATCGATCGATGACGTCGAGGGTCTTATCGCCGAAGACATCGACGATCTTCTGGGCATACTTCGGGCCGATCCCTTTGACCAATCCGCTGCCCAAGTATTTGGCGATGCCCTCGGTGGTGTGCGGCGGGGTCGTGCGCAGTTCGCCCGCTTTGAATTGTTGGCCGTGCTGCCGGTCCGTGATCCATTCGCCTTTGGCTTCGATGAACTCACCGGCGATGGCGCTCGACAAATGACCGACCACGACCACCGGTTCGCGGTGCCCCTTGGCCTGCACTTTCAGCACGCAGTAGCCGTTGTCCAAATTGTGGAAGGTGATCCGCTCGATCACCCCCGACAGCGATTCCCCCATGCAGGGAATTTACGAAGTTGGCCGCGATGTCGCTATTCGCCGCGACGCGCAGTCGGCGCAGCGGAGCGTGCGACCCGGCCCGTGGTGAAGTTAGAGCATTCTCGATTTGATCGTAGCGGAAGTCGCCAGACTTCCGTGCTTTCCCAGGCCGGACGTCTGAAGACTTCCGCTACGAAGATTCAGAAACTGGTTAGCGCACGCCAGCTTGTTGGATCGGGGCGAGTTGCGGGACCAAACTCGGCACGGTCATCCTCGCGTCGAGATCGGCGATCAACTCGGTCGCGGCTTCGTGTTGGGGATTTTTACGAATGGCCATTTCCAACTGCTGGCGACCTTCGGCCACGCGCTCGGCGTCGATCAACACGCGGCCGAGGAAGTAGCGGGCGTCGGCTTCGGGCATCACCCGCATAAGGGTCTCGAAGGCGGCATCCCATTGGCCGGCGCGGGCCGCGCAGTAGCCGAGGGTCTTGTGGTACGTCCGGTTTTCAGGGTCGATCGCGATGGCGATTTTGCACGCTTCGCAGGCGGCCTGCCATTCCTCGGCTTTGGCGTGCATGCTCGCCATCTTGTGGGCGAGTTCGTGGTCCTTCGGATTCTGCCGCAGGCCTTCCGCGTAAATTTGCACGGCCCGTCCGCGGTCGCCGATCTTGGTGTAAAGCTTGGCCAAGCCGACGAGCGCCGCCGTACATTTCGGGTCTTGTTTGAGGGCTTTTTGATAGCGCTGGCGGGCGGAATCGACGAGCGGATCCCGTTCGGTGGCCGGCTTGCCTTCCGAGAAGGCCGATTCGATTTCGGCGTCCGCGAAGGCCGCTTCCGTGTCGGCTTTCAGCGGTTGACCCGGTTTGCCGCGCGGCGCCCGCTCGACGACTTCTTCTTTCGGCGGGCCGTATTTGGGGGCCGACTTGCTGAACAGGCCGACGCGCTCGCCCGGTTTGGGCAGCGTGCCGTCGGGCATCTTCAGATCGCGGTTCGTGCGGCACCCCGTCGCGCCGACCGCCAAGCCCGCCGCCAAAACCAATCGAATCAGGCGCCCGTCCATGGGTCGTCCCTCTCGGAAATGTTCGTGTTGTCTATTTGAATTCCGCGATGAAGCTCGCCGAGGCTTCGATCATCAGGTCGCGCGTCAAATGCACGGGTTGCCGTCTGTATCGGCAAATCGACTGCACCGTTTCCAATAAATCCCGACAATCGCTGGCGCGAGCCGTCCGGCCGCGATTGTAGTAGCGCTCGAACAGGTATTCCACGGACTCCGCGTTGAAGTTCATGTCGAGCCGTTTGCACACCGACGCGAAGATTTTCTCGTACACCTCCCGCGTCGGCGCGGTGATGCAAACCTTGTGGCGGATCCGCCGGAGGAACGCGTCGTCGACCAGTTCTTTCGGGTCCAAGTTCGTACTGAAGATGATGAGCTGCTCGAAAGGGACTTGGAACTTCTTCCCGTTGGAGACGGTGAGGAAGTCGTGCCGATCTTCGAGCGGCAGAATCCAACGGTTGAGCAGTTCCTTGGGGCTGACGATCTGCCGGCCGAAGTCGTCGATGAGGAAGACCCCGCCGTTGGCCTTGAAGTGAATCGGCGCTTGGTAAAAGTTCGCCTCCGTATTGAAGCGCAAATCGAGCATGTTCAGGGTGAGTTCCCCGCCGACCACGATCACAGGCCGGCGGATTTTCACCCAGCGCTGATCGTACGAGCCGTCGCTGAGCAACCGCCGCACCACCGCGTCGCCGTCGTCCCCGAATTCGCTGGGCGTGTCGTCGATGGTATGCAGCGACGGGTCGTAGACGGTGACGACGTGACCGTCGGCGATGAACGCGTGGGGGATGAAAATCGACCCGCCGACGGAATTCATGTACTCGCCAATGGCGCGGGCGATGGCGGTCTTGCCGTTGCCGGGCGGGCCGTAGATGAACACCGAGCGGCCGCTGATGATGGCCGGGCCGATGGCGTTGAAGAGGTCGTCTTTGATGACGAGGTGCCGGAACGGGGCCCGCAACACTTCGGGGTAGCAGCTCAGACCGGTCACGGTTTGGCGGTAGCACTGTTCGACGTAATCGTCGAGCGGCACCGGGGCCGGGCCGACGTAGGCGCACTGCTTCATCAGGTCTTGGGCGTGCCCGCGGCCGCGCTCGGTGAGGCTGAAGCGGTAGCTGACTTCCCCGACGAGATCGCCGCCGTCGACTTGGATGTGCTTTTCTTCCTTCAAATACTTCAGCGGCTCGCGGATGATTTTGAACGGCAAGCAGAGGAACTGCGCGAGGTCCCGGCCGACCTGCGGGCCGCGGGCGTAGATGGTACGGACGAGCATGTCGCCGAGGAACGCCAGCGTCAGACCCGATTCTTTGATCGACTCCGGGGAGATCGGCGCCTCGGGGGCGGGATTGGTATCCCATTCGACGACGGGGCGGGACAGCACGGCCATGAGGGAACCCACGCGCGGGGAAGCGATGGCCAAGCTTAGGTCACGAGTGGCGGTCGTGCCGGGCTCTTTTCAACCCTCCGATTCACTTCATCCGCTTGCCGCGGGTGATGATGAAAATCCCCACGGCCCCGACGATGAGGACGCCGACGACGATGGTATTCCGTTTAGAGAAGGCCGCGGTCCAATGGTCGATGAATCCGTCGGCGTAGCTTTGGGCGAAGGGCGAAGCCTCCGCGCTTCCGGCGAGCAGCAGGAGGCAAATCAAGGCGGCGGCGAATGTGCGAGTCACGGTGAATCCCTAAGTGTGGGTTGAAAAACGAAAAAAGCGGAGTGCCCGTGCACTCCGCCGAAGTCTCCGACTTCGCCATCGTGCTAACGGGGCGTATTGTTGCCACCGCTCGGCGCCGTCGGGGCGCCCGGGGCCGTGCCACCACCGGCGCCCGACTGGGTGCCGCCGGCTCCGCCGGTGCCACCGGCCGAGGCGCCGTACTGGTTGGCGAGGCCACGGTAGGCGTTCGTCGGGCCTTGGGCCGACATCGACGGATCGACCGCGTCGTGTGCTTGCACCTCGTAGTGCATCGCTTGGCCGCTCGGTTGGGCGCTCAGGTAAGCCAACACCGATTGGCAACGTTTGACATCGAGGTCGGCACGGGCGCTGATCAATTTCTGCGGGTTGGCCGCGTCGTACGGCAGATCCCGCGCAGTTTGGATCCAAACCTTACCCGCCGGCGCCGGCAGGCGGCGGGCGATGTAATCGATCTTCTTCAAGCCGGCCGCGTTCAGCGTCTCTTTGCCGGACTCGAAATGCGTGTTGAACAGCGTCACGTCGAGGTTGTTGGCGTTGTTGGCCATCGCGTCGAACGGCTGGATGACGTTGTCGCGAGCGCTCGCTTTATAGCGCTCTTGCTGGCATGGATCGACCACGTTGCTGTAGCGGCTCTGCAGCCCGGGGCCGGTGCAACCGATGGCCGCCACGCCGCCCACGAACAAGGCCGCGAGAGTCGCGGCGCGAACGAACTTCACCATCGCACTTCCTCCATGAGTTAGGCGGGGCATCCTGCCCGCTCGAAAGTCGTCGTCATCCCATCTTCGACAGCAAGTTCTTCTGGATGAGGATCGCTGCGGGGCCGACCAACACCACGAAGATCGCCGGGAAAATGAACAGCACCAGCGGGAAGATCAGCTTCACGGCCGTCTTCGCCGCTTTTTCTTCGGCGATCTGGCGGCGACGCGTCCGCATCGCGTCCGATTGCACCCGGAGGGCTTGGGCGATACTTGCCCCGAATCGATCGGCCTGGATCAAAATCGCCGCGAGGCTCTTCACGTCGTCCACGCCGGTCCGCACGCCGAGGTCGTGCAGCACTTCCCGGCGCGGCCGGCCCATTTGCAGTTGCAGGTTCGCCAAAGCCAACTCTTCGCAGATCGTTTTGGCGTGGTCACTCATCTCGTCGGTCACCTTCCGCAGGCCCGCGTCCAAGCCCAAGCCGGACTCGACGCAGACGACCAAAAGGTCGAGCGCGTCGGGCAGCGTCAAGAAGATCTGCTGCTGGCGATCGTTCACGAGCAGCTTCAGGGCAATCATCGGCAAATAGAACCCAGCACACCCAGCCAATCCGATTTTCCACATCGCAGCCAGTGTGAAACCTTGCGCGACTATACAGATCAGGAGGGCTGGGAGGAGAAATCCGAGTAGGCAAGCCACCCGGAGGCCTTGGTAGATCATCGGGGCGGTCTCGCTGCGGAAGCCGGCGTTGGCCAACTTGACCCGCAGCGAGTTCTTTTCCAGGTCCGATTGGGGCTGCATCGAAGCCCCCAAGTTCGAGAACGCCTCCTTGAGCCCGGAGAACCGCTGCCGCGTTTCCATCTGCGACAGTTCCAGATCGATCAGCGAGCGCGGCCGGCCGATCCGGTCGAGGCGGTTCTCGGCTTGGCTGTTGCGGTTGGAGATCAACTGCAGCAGCCAGAATGTCCCGATCATGATGGCGGCGAACACGAAAATCGGTGCCAGCTCATCCGCGGATAGAAACGCGAACAGGTCCACGGGTGGGTCTCCAGGTTGCCATGAGGCGGTGTGCGACTCTCAGACTTTGATGTCGATGATTTTCTTGATCGAGTACGTGCCAATGAGCATCAAGACGATGGCCCCGATCGACATCTTCACCCCCATCGGGTCCTTCCAGAGTGCCTCGATGTAGTCCGGCTTCATCCAGAGCATGAGCAGGAAGAGTCCGATTGGCAGGGCCACCAGCACGATCCCGGAGAGCCGACCTTCGGCCGTGAGCGCCTGCACTTGGCCGAGGATTTTGATCCGCTCGCGGATGACGTAGCCGATGCGGTCGAGGATTTCTGCGAGGTCACCCCCGGTTTGACGCTGAATGGCGACGCTCGTGATGAAGAATTTCAAGTCGAGGTTCGGCACACGTTCGCACATCCCTTTCAGGGCTTCGTCCAGGGTGATCCCGAGGTTTTGCTCCTCGTAGACGCGGCCGAATTCCTTCGCGATCGGCATCGGCATTTCTTCGGCGACCACGTGCAACCCGGCCGTGAGGGAGTGCCCGGCCCGCAGGGCGCGGGCGACGAGCTCCATCGACTCCGGCAATTGGTTGGCGAACTTGTTCAGGCGGCTCTTCCGTTTCCAGAAGAGCCAAAGGAACGGCGCCGAGAGGCAGAACAGCGCGACGATCGGCGCCACGTACAGGTTGACCATCCAAGCCGTGGCAACGCCGCCGACGAAGGCCGCGACGAGCCCGACGCCGACCAGGGCGCTCGGCTTCACGTTGGCGTCGGCTTGCTCGATCATCTTCTGGAGGTTCAGGACTTTCGGCGTGATCTTGTCGAGCAAGTTCTTCTTGTCGACTTCTTGCAGAGCCTGCTTCAACAGCATGTCGGCCGAGGAATCTTTGCGATTGTTGCGGCGGACGAGGACGTCGAGGCGGGCCGACGCCCGGCCCTCCTTCGAACCGGTCACGGCGAAGGCGATCGCGAGAACCATCCCGATGACCAACCCGCCGATCAACAAGGCCAATACGAGAGGACTCATGGTGCACGACTCGGGCAAGGGTGGAATGTTGTCGGGCGTGCCGGCCGCGTCGGCGGTCGGAGTTATCGGTTTCAATCGCGGGCCAAAACTCGTTCGGTGAACATATTCGACGGGAGTTTGATCCCTTTTTGCTCCAATCGCGAGACGAAGGAGGGGCGGACGCCCGTAGCTTCAAATTGGCCGAAGGCTCGGCCGTTTTGATCGACGCCGACCTGCCGGAAGCGGAAGATTTCTTGCATGATGATGACGTCTTGTTCCATGTTCAACACCTCGGTGATGCTGACCATTTTCCGCGGGCCGCCCTGCAAACGGTTGACTTGGATGATCATGTCCACAGCGGAGGCGATCTGCTGCCGCATCGCTTTGATGGGCAACTCGGTGCCGCCCATCATGATCATCGTCTCCAAGCGGGCGAGGCCGTCACGCGGGGTGTTGGCGTGCAGCGTCGTCATACTCCCGGCGTGGCCGGTGTTCATGGCTTGCAGCATGTCGAGCGCCTCGGCCCCCCGGCATTCGCCCACGATGATCCGGTCGGGCCGCATCCGCAGGGCGTTCTTCACGAGGTCCCGGCAACTCACCGTGCCTTTGCCTTCGATGTTCGGCGGCCGCGTTTCGAGCCGGACAATGTGGTCCTGTTGCAGTTGGAGTTCCGCGGCGTCTTCGATGGTCACGAGACGCTCGTCGCCGGGGATGAACGCCGAGAGCGTGTTCAACAGCGTGGTTTTCCCGGAGCCGGTCCCGCCCGAAATCAGCACGTTCATCCGGGCTTTGATGGCCCCTTCCAGAAGCATCGCCATTTCCGGCGTGAAGGCTTTGTAGTTGAGCAAATCCTCGAGTTTCAGCGGAATCGCCCCGAAGCGGCGGATGCTGAGGCTCGCCCCGTCGAGGGCGATCGGACCGATGACGGCATTCACGCGGGAGCCGTCCGGCAAGCGGGCGTCGCAGAGCGGGCTGGTTTCGTCGACGCGCCGGCCGACCTTCGACACGATGCGGTCGATGATTTGCAGCAGGTGGTCGTTGTCGCGGAACACGACCTCGGAGCGCTCGATCTTGCCGCGGCGTTCGACGTAAATCTTCTTCGGACCGTTGACCATGATTTCGCTGACGGTCGGATCTTTCAGCAGCGGTTCGAGCGGGCCGAAGCCGAGGGTCTCGTCGAGGATTTCCTCGATCAATTTCTCGCGCTCGATCCGATTGAGCAGCGGGTTCTCGGTGTCGCACAAGTGCTCGATGGCCCGGCGGATGTCCCGGCGCATGGCGTCGCTGGCGAGGTCTTTGACGCGAGACAGATCGAGCCGCTCGACGAGTTTCGAGTGGATCTGCCGCTTCAGCTCCTCGAAATTCTTGCCGCCACTACTGCTCGATCCGCCGAAGCTCGGGCTCGACAGCCGCGACAACCCGGAATGGTTCCCTTGGTTGCTGAGATTGTTGAGCTTCGAAATGCCCTGTTGCAGCCGAGACATATCCGCGTTCCTCGTGGGTCAAACTGGGTGCGATCCGGGGGGCGACTACTTGCGGCCGAACAAACTCCAACTCGATTTGACTCTCGGATCGGCGGCGGCGGGGCCGGCGGGTTTGCCCGCGAGGGCCTGGGCCAAACCGACGATCGCCAGTTGCACCCGGCATTTCGGGTTGTGGCGGACCAGCGGTTCCCCGGCGATGCGGGCCGCGATCAACGCCTTCGGGTCGTTCGGGATCTGCCAGAAGATCGGCTTGCCGATGACCTCTTCGGCCTTCTTCATGCTGATGCCCTCTTCGACCGTGTCCGAGCCGACGCGGTTGATGACGACGCGGACTTTTTCGGCGAGGTTGTCTTCGCTGCCGAGCAGGTGGATCAACCGCACGACGTTGCGGAGGCTGCTGAGCTCGAGTTGGGCCGTCAGCAGAATCGTGTCGGCCATGCGGAGGGCCATCATGTCGGTCGGCAGGAGCGACTTGCTCAGGTCGAGGATCAAGTGCGAGTAGCTCATCTTGAGCAGGTTCAAAATTCGCTCGATGTGCCCCTCGTGCAGGATGCCGATCTCTTGGATTTCCATCGGGTGCCGCAGGATCGACAGGCCCGTCCCCTCGTGGCGGACGAGGGCCCGCCGGAGGAAGTTCATGTCGAGCCGCTCGATGTTGCGGGCCAGGTCGGCGATGCTGATGTTGTCCATCCCGTTGACGTCCATGGCGATGTCGGCATCGCCCAGAGCCAAGTCGAGATCGACGAGCGCCACGCTGTTGTTCGGGTCGGTCGAGAGGGTCGCGGCGAGGTTGACCGACAGACTGGTGGTGCCGACGCCGCCGCGCGAGCCGAGCACGGCGATCATCTGCGTCGGGCCTTGCTGGCGGGTCATTCCGCCGAAGCTCGGTTGATCGCCGAGGTGGCCGCTGCTTTCGCCGAGCGACCGGCGCAACGCGGCGAGCATGTCTTCGAGGCCGACGGGGTGGGTGAGGAAGTATTTGGCCCCGCGCTGGAGCGATTGCAGAAGGGCTTGGTGATCGTGGCTGATGGTGAGGATCGGCAGTTTCGGAAATTTGCTCGACAGCTCGCCGATCATGTGCAGGGCTTTGTTCTTATCCGCGTCGAGCGCGACGATGGCCAAGTCGGGCATCGTCTCTTGCTGCTGGACCACGTCGAAGAAGTATTCGTAACGGGCGCACTCGGCTTCGAGCCAGACGAAATCGACCCCCAACAAAAGCGTGCGGAGGGATTCGCGCGACGACTCGGCCGGATCTACGATGGCGACTCTTTGCATGGCGATCACCGAAGTCGGGGTGTGCATCGGGTGGTGTGAACGGCCGGGCGGTCCCTTCGGATCCGCCCGGCATTGGCGTTGCTTCGTCCGGAGCGATCGTCACTTGCCTTCGGGGGCCGGCAGCGGGGCCGGCAGCGGGGCCAGCAGCGGGGCCGGCACCGTCGACGGCAGATTTTGCGGGATCGCCGACGGCTCGGTGATGATCGGGGCCGACGGCAGAGTCGGGGCACACAAGGCGGCTCCGGCGGTCAAGCCGGTCCCGTTGTTCACCGCGTGTCGGTACGCCGGGACGTATTGCTTGCCGTTGAAGATCTTCCGGGCCCCGCGGGGTGCTTCGAGGAGTTGCTCAACGAATAGCTCATAATCGTCCGGGCTGCGCGTTTCTTTGCCGGGAACCCGCCGCGGCACTTGGTCCGCGTTGAGCGGTTCCACCAACCGCGGCGTCACCAAGATCAGCAGTTCGGTCTCGCGTTCGTCGTGGGTCATGCTGCTGAAGGCCGCCCCGACCAAAGGCAGGTCGCCCAAGTACGGGACTTTCTGGGCACTCGCTTGGACGGTCGTTTGCAGCAAACCGCCGATGGCGTAGGTCTGGCCCGATTGCAGGGTGATCGACGAGCGGGCTTGCGTTTCGTCGAAGCCGGGCGTGAAGCCGAAGGCGGTCGTGATGCCGCGGCCGTTGTTGACGGACGAAATCCGCGGGTTGATTTCGAGGTAGATGCGCCCGTCGCCGTAGACGATGGGAAGCACTTCGAGTTCGGTGCCGACCGGGGTCAGCGTGACGCCGGGGCCGTTGATGCCCGACGACGGGCTGAGCACGGCTTGTTGGCCACCCGCCCGGAAGAACGCGGCGCGGCCGGTTTGGGTCACGATCTTCGGTTCCGAAAGGAACTTCGCCACGCCTTCGGTTTTCAAGGCCCGCAGGGCGCCGGTGAACTGTCCTGGGACGATCCCCGCGATGATGTTGGCGTTGGCCCCGGAGGTGAACCTCGGCAAGGCGCCCGAGATCACCGACGAACCGGCCAAGCCACCGAGGATGGAGCTGATGCCGAAGTTCTTGCCGCCGCCTTGGAACGAGAAACCCCGTTCGCGGAGCATCGTGCGGTCGACCTGGGCCACGACCACGTCGATCATGACCTGCTGCGTCCCGCCGATTTGGATCGCGTTGATGACGTTCGCCGCGCTGCCGCCGACGGCGCTGCTGGCGATCCGCACGATGATGTCGGCGTCGCCCGGTTGGCTCACCGAGCCGCTGAGGACGATGACGTTGCCGACACCCGGGATGATCTCGATATTCGCCGACGGGACGGCCTGCTTGATGACGAACTTGAGCTGTTCGTAATCGGGCTGGACGACCACGGTGTACACGGCCTTCGAGCGGTCGTCGAAGGTCACGGTCAGTTGCGTGGCCCCGCCGAGCTTGCCGACGAGGTCGATTTTCTTGAGGTCCGGGGCGATCGGCTTCGCCTCGAGGACGTCCCCGTTGCTCAGGGTGATGTCGGTGATGAGCTTGTTCGTTTTCGGGTCGAACTTGGCCAAGCCCCCGAGCGGCACGAGCAGCGCGCCGCTCTTGGCGTCGATTTTCACATCCACGCCGCCCGCGGGCGGTTTGTTGGGTTGCTGCCCCACGGCGACGGTGCTGCCCGCCAATCCGGTGAGTACGGCTAAGCCCGCCAACCAGCGGCGGCGTCGAGTATTGATCAGGTGCATCCGTTCACCCTCCCCACGGGACTTGGCGGATCGGGACGATCCGCCGTGTGCGTTCGCCGAAATGGGGCCAGTCCCCGCTCCGGAATTCTGTCGTCGTCATTCGGCCCCCCGACCAAGGGGGACGCACTCATCACTCCGCCGTGATCGGGCCCTTCGGGGCGCCCGATTCGGCCGGCTTCTTCTCCGGCAAGCTTTCGCCGGCCTTCAATTCGTCCGCATCGGTCTCCTCGCGGACGACGCCCACGTATTTGTGGTCGCCGTTCGCCAACTTCTGGTAGCGGTACTTCACCACTCCTTTGGCCGTCTGGATCGTCACATCCACATACACCGCCTTCGGTGGCACGGGCTTGGCCAGTTCGGCCGGCTCGCCTTCTTTCGGCACCGAACCCGTGTCGTTCGGTCCGACTCGGGCCATCTTCGGTTCGACCGGCTTCGCACCCAAATACGACTTCGGCACGAAGTAGTTCGCGGGCAGATCCTTCAACAGGTAGTCCCCGTTCACCGCGTAACTCTTCAGTTCTTTCACGGCCGTTTCCGGCACCAAGCTCAGCGGGTACTCCGCGTCCTTGAAACTCTTCGCGATCAAATCGTCGGTGATCGCGGTGCCCGCGGGCAGATCGATCGTCGGCACTTTGACCTTCACCATCTCCACGGTCGGCATCGTCGGCAGGATCGGTGGAGCGACCAGGTCTCTCACGTCTTCGATTCGATCCAATAGAATCTCCCAAATTTCTTCGGCCTTCAGCACTTTGTGCACGGCGGGCTTGTCCGGGTGGCGCAGCGCCATCCGCATGGTGGCCCCGCGGGAAATCGCCCCTTGCAGGAGCAATTGCTGTTCGGCCGTCACCGCGAGCGACACCATGCCCACGTTCAACGTCGCCCCGCCCGGGGCGCTCGACGGCGTCGCGTCGGAGTTCACCGCCAGCACGAGCATGTCGAGGAACATCGGGAAGACCATCCATTTCTGGGACTTCTTCATCATCACCGAGGCGATGATGTCCACGTGGGCGCCCGGCCCGATGAACCCGCTCGCCGCTTCGACCGTCGACATGCTGGCCGACATCACGCTGTGGCCCGGCGGCGGATTCAAAAATCCGTTGAGCGTCAGGTCCTGTGGGTTGAACGGCTCGCCAGCGCGGATTGTCCGCGTCAGGCGTTTGTCTTTGAGCACGTCCATTTGCTCGACATAATTCGCCGGTACCGAATCCTTCGGCATCGGCTTCATGACGATGAACTTGTCGAGTTCCTCGCCCTTCAACTTCGTCCCCACCGAGAGGTCGGCGGCCGCCACGGGCACTTGGACCATTTCGACTTCTTGCGTCTTGGTCTTCGCCCCCATTTGCAGGGTGAGGAAGGCCGCGATCAATCCGCAACCGACCGCCACTGCCGCGAGCACGATGTTCTTCTGTTTCACTGGTGCCATCCCCCGGAGACGATTGCGACTGCGGCCCGATCCCCACCGGCCCGAAGCGGAGCTCCGGATCGCCTCGGTGTGGGGAGCGTCGTTCCTGCGGCTGGGCCGGCGAATTCCGCAGGGTGGTGTCTCGGATGGGGCCGGCGCAGTTTTGAGGCGCGCCGATCAATCGAGCGACCAACCCTAGTACGAAGTTCGCATTTCGCAAGAAGTCCGCATCGTTTCGGTTTTTCCCGCCGCGCGGGGTTTACATTCGGTGATGGAGGATTGACACACCTACTCCTTCGACCGATCCCCCCCGGATGCTACAATTATTCCGGTCGGTCCGATCGCCCGGATTTTCACCAGAGTCCCAAAAGCCATGCCCCCGCCGAATCGGCGGGGGCATGAGACAATTCTGAGTGCGGAATTAATCATTCCGCATCAAGCGACCAAAATGAGCCGGTACCAGAGGTAACC
The DNA here is from genome assembly GCA_025352235.1 of Fimbriiglobus sp. Classification (GTDB taxonomy): domain Bacteria; phylum Planctomycetota; class Planctomycetia; order Gemmatales; family Gemmataceae; genus JALHQU01. The sequence continues at coordinate 16,491 of JANXTU010000508.1, read as the reverse complement.
GAGGAAGCCGATGCAAAGCGGCACCCCGTAGGGAAGGCGAACCCACGAGGGCCGGCGGGTGTTGGCCCGCGCGGCGGCTTTGCTCGGGCCGTCGGTGACCAAGGTTTGCAGGTCGCCCATGATCGCGCGGAAGTTCTCGGCGTTCTTCCCGAATTGCCGGCGGGCGAACATCATCACGATGCCGAAGACGCCACCGACGATGGCCCCCAAGCAGAAGGCCCAGATGATGACCGACGCGCCGAGCCCGAGGCCGAAGTAGGCCCCGATCCAGGCGCCGAAGCCCATTTGCATTTTCACATCCCCCTGCCCCATCCCTTGGATGAACAGCATCGGGAAGAGCAGGATGAATCCGAGAAAAGTGCAGAGCAGTGCCGAGGCGAAGCCGCCAGTTGCGTCCGGGGCGAAACCGGGGACGATCGTCACGCCGCAATCGTGCAAGATGCCGAGGTACCAACCGCTGACCACCAGCGAGAGCGTACACCAATTGGGGACTTTGAACGCCCAGCCGTCGATCGCGGCGGCGAGGATCATCCCGCCGGCGAGCACGACCATCGGCCCGAGGTTGCCGGATTCGAGCGGGCCGAATTGTTCCCAAACGGCGCTGGCGACCCAAGCGAGGCCGACCCAAACGAACGCCAAGGCGGGGATGCGGGCCATGGACACGAGGAAAGCCCGGTCGATCCCCAAGGAATCGTCGGCGTTCGCGGGGGCGGCCATCACGGAGTTGGACATGGGCGGAACTTCCTCGGAGGGGGTAGCCTGTGCCGAAACTTAGAACGCGAAAACGAAAGAAGCCGGGCCAAAAATGGCCCGGCTTCTGGTTCGTTGCTAGACCGGCGAAATCCCGGTCGGCCCCATTCAGCTCGGCTTGATGGCCGAGCCGACTTGGCTGAAGGTCTGGTTCGACGCGCCGCCGATGGCGGTGATGGCGGCGATGCACACCACCACGATCAGGGCGAGCATGACGGCGTATTCGACCGCGGTCGGGCCATCTTCACGCTTCAGGAATTTGACGATGGACTTGGTCATGGAACGCATGGATCTGGCCTCGAAAGGTTGTGAAAAAACAGCCGCCGAACGGAACTCGGGCCAAAGGCCCGGAGCCGTGTACGATCAACCCGCGACCGAAAGGGTCACGAGGGTTTGAGTCCGGACTTCAAGATGTCGTTGTTGTAAATCGCCGTCGTATTTTGCCCCACCGTGCTGATGGCGACAACGCACACCACCACGATCAGGGCGAGTATGACGGCGTATTCCACCGCGGTCGGTCCGTCTTCCCGTTTAAGGAAGTGGACAGCGCGGCGTACCGCCGTGCGTACCATGGTCGTTTCTCCGTAGCGACGATGGCTCAGCGGTTCGTTTGCGGCGGCGAAGCAACCACCTTGGTGCCCGGGCTAGGTTCGCTCCCCCGCATCGCGGCGGCGGAACTGGGCGGCTGCGTCGATCCCGTACCGAACCAACTGGCGATCATCTACGCCGGAAATCTAGATCGCCATTCGCCGGGCGTCAAACGGAGAATCCGCAGAGTTCCCCCATCCGGCACAAGGTCGCGCCCCGATTCCCGACAAGGTGCGATTTCGTGTCTCCGGGTTTGCGCGCCGCTGCGACCCGGGCGGAAATCTGTGCCATTCCGGCGCAATCTTCAAGTGGGATTCGCATCGTCCGGCAGTGGCTCGGCCCCCGGCGGCGGAACTTTTTTTTCGACCCGGATGTAATCCGCACGCTGGCGCGCGTATTCCGCCGCCGTTAGAGCCGAAAAACTGGGATCGATGGCTATGGTCATTTCTTGTCGGTACAGTTGCTTTAAAAAGGGGATGCACCAGCCGCACCCCGTGCCGGCGCCGCCGCACTCGGACAATTGGCTCGGCACGCGCGGCAACTCCCGTCGCAGAAAGTTCACGAGCTTCCGCTTCGTGACTCGGAAGCAGAGGCAAACTTTGTCGTCCAAATCCATGGCCGGTCTTTCCGAATGGCTTGTCGGGCACCGACAGTTGCGTTGATTATCCGAATGCACCGCGGCCGCACGCAATGGAGATTCGCCGATGACCCGTACGGTCTTACTCTGCGGCCTGGGCCAAGTCGGTTGGCGCGTCCTCGATTCGCTGAAGATCGCGCAGGCCGAGATCACCGTCATTGACCTGAAAGCGAAGGCCGACGATTCCCGCTTGAAGGGCGTCACCTTCTATCAAGGCGACTGCCGGCAAGCCGATCTTTTGGAGAAAGCGGGGGCCGCGACCGCGACCGGCATTCTGATTGTGACCAGCGACGATTTGCTCAATGTATCGACGGCCATGCTCGTCCGGCGGTTGAACCCGAACGCTCGCATCGTGGTTCGGATGTTCAACCAAAATCTGATCCCGCGGCTCGGCGCGGCCCTGCGCAACACGGTGGCCCTGTCCGTCTCGGCGTTGACGGCGCCCCTCATGGCCCTGACCGCCGTGAGCGGGGAGGCGCTGGCCGCATTCGCCATCGGCGAGGCCGCGCAGCAAGTCGCCGAAGTCACGGTCGACGCCGATTCCACGCTGAAAGGGGAGCGCCTCGCGGATACGGCCGGGCGCTTTCGCGTCCTCGTGCTTTCGCAAACGATCCCACCGGACAGCCGTCTCGCGGCCGGGGATCGCTTCGTCGTCTGCGGCGACCCGAAAGCCGTCGGCGAGTTGCTCGCGTCCGCGTCGGGTACCTTCGCCTCCACGGTGCAGTGGGCCGGGAAACTGCGGCGCTTCGCCCGCACGGCCCGGCGCACGCTCGGCGAAATCGACCTCGCGATGAAAGTGGCTACGGGCGCTTTATTCGCGGTACTCTTGGCGAGTTCGCTCGTCTTCCGATTCGGCACCGCCTCCGGTTGGGGCGACTCGCTCTACAGTACGGTGTCGGTCGTCGCGACCGGCTCGGACCTGCGCGGCGACGGTCAAGGCGAAGGGATCAAAATCTTCATCAGCGTCCTCAAACTTCTGGGCGCGGCCCTCATCGCGGCCTTCACCGCCATCTTCACCAACTACCTGTTGAAGGCCAAACTCGGCGGGGCGTTCGAAATGCGCCGCATCCCGGACGCGGGGCACGTCGTCGTCTGCGGCCTCGGGAACATCGGCTTCCGTTGCGTCGAGCACCTTTTGAAACTCGACTGTCAAGTCGTTGTCATCGACCGCAACGCCGACAACCCGTTCGTCTCTACGGTGCGCCGCATGGGCGCCGCCGTGCTCGTCGGCGATGCGACCGTGCAAGAGGTTTTGAAGCAAGCCGGGGCGATCCGGGCCCGCGCCGTCATCGCGGCGACGTCGTCCGAATTGGCCAACCTCGAAATCGCACTGTTGGTCCGCGAGTTGAACGCGGAGCAGCGGGTCGTCGTTCGCTTGGCCGACCCCGACTTCGCCGAGGCGATGCGCGACGCGGCCGAGTTGAAATACGCGATGTCGACACCGGCGTTGGCCGCCCCGGCGTTCGCCGCGGCGCTGCTCGGCGACCGCGTGCAATCGATCCTCACCGTCGGCGGCAAGACGATGGCGATTTGCGAAGTCGTCGTCCAAGCCGGCGACGTCGACCTCGTCGATCATCCGTTGCAGGAACTCACGGTCGACTACCGCTTCCTCCCGGTCGGCATCGCGGGGCATCCCGCCTTCGCGGAGGGGGGAGTGCCGAAAAACTACCGTTTGCAACCGGGCGATCATTTGACGGTGATCACGGAGTTGCCCGACCTCGAACGCCTGGTGCGTCGCGCCGCGCCGGAAAAGATTTATTCGGTGATCGTCGACGATTTTCCGCTGACGGCGCGGGAGACTCTCACGCCGATTCTACGGGCGAGCCGGAATTGCACCGCCGAGGAGGCCGCGGCCTTGTTGGCGGCGAAGCCGTTCGCCATCGGCGAGCAGCTCAGCCGGGGGCAGGCGGAAGAATTGCATGCGCGCGTGACCCGCGAGAAAGCCCGCGCGCGAATTCATCAGCCCCACAATTGACCCAGCAGCGCCCGGCCCAGCAACCGGGCTTTGCGGAACTTACCGATGCGCGGCCGGCTGGTCAGCACGTCGCAATTCTGTTTCTCGATGGCCCGGAGGACCGCCTCCCCGCCGAGGGCGAAGAGTTCGACATCGACGCGCGCTTTTCGGGGAAGGAGTGGGAGCAGTACCCGACCGCGCTCGAAGAACGTCCAAGTCCGTTGCACTTCGAACGCCATCAACTCGCGGAAGGCGGCGTCGAACGTTTTGCCGCGGATTTGATCTTCGGTCACACCGAAGCGCTCCCGATCTTCCCGCGGCAAATAGATCCGCCCCTTCTCGAAATCGCGGGCGACATCCTGCCAAAAGTTCGCCAGTTGCAGGCCGGTGCAAATGTCGTCCGACAGCGCGGCCTTCGTTTCGTCGAAGGTTTCAAATAGGTACAGCACGAGGTGCCCGACGGGATTCGCCGAGTTCCGGCAATACCCCAGCAGTTGATCGAAGGTATCGTACTTCGGGACGCGCTGATCTTGTTCGAAGGCGACGAGCAGATCGAGGAACGGCTTCGCCGGGATGGCGAAGGTGCGAATCGTCTCGCGGAGCGCGACGAACACCGGGTGGGTGTTGTGTGGCGACACGTTTCCCAACGTATCGGAACCAGCTTCCGGGCACGTTGGGAGACGTGCCGCCACATCCGAGTCGCGAAACGCGACGGAAACCGGGTGGGTGTTGTGTGGCGACACGTTTCCCAACGTGTCGGAACCATTTCTCCGACACGTTAAGAAACGTGTCGCCACATCGGAACCGGCTTCCTCGTAACAGTCCAGCAATCCCCGTCGCCACCAGCCCAACAGATCCAGCGCCACCTCCCCGCCGCCGGTTTCGTCGGCAAGGTCGTCGGCCCAGCGGCAGTACGCGTACACGGCCTCGAAATGCGGAACCAGCGCCTTGGGCAGCAGCCACGACGCGACCGTGAAGTTCTCGTAGTGGCTGCGAGTCACTGCGGCGCAATAGGCACGGGCCGCGCCCGGTGACACTGCGGTGTCACCGGAGCCCGGCCCGTACTTCCGCAGTTCCTCGGCGAAGTCCCACGGCACTTATTTCGCCGCCGGTTCGAGGATGCGAATCTGCGTGCTGAGGTTGTACTTCAACCCGTCGAGATCGTATTCGCATTCGGCGAAGACCGCCCGGAACCCGGCCTTGGGCCGTTCGAGCACCCCGGACCACGCCCCGCCATCGGACTTCAAATCGTTGCCCACCCACTTGGCCTTGCGGAAGTCGCGGGTCTCGGAGTCCGCCGTCCAAAGGCGGTAGGCCTTGGCGTCCTTGCTGCCGTCGACGCGGAACTTCGGCTTGTCCTCGCCTTCGTGCTTCCAACTCATCGCCGGCGGCGTCTTGTCTTCGACGAACCAGCGCGCCGCCGCCGACAGGGTATTCAGCACCCGGTCGCGGTCTTTCTTGTTGCCCTCGTGCACCTCTTCCAACCCGTGCCCCGCGTTCGGCACGTACAAAATCCACTTCGGCCCTTTGAGGTCATCCCAATAAAAGTTGAGCGCGTCTTGAGCCCAGTACGGGTCGTTGGTGCCGTTGATGATGACCTTGGGCAGCGTCAGTTTTTCCCGGTAACTGTACGGGTCGACCATCTCCCAGAGCTTCTTGCTGATCGGCGTCTCGGGCTTCTTCGGGTCGAGCAACCCGCGTTCGACATAGTCATTGATTTGCTCGCTGTATTTGCCGAAGCTCTTCACTTGATTCGGCATTTGCTCTTTGAAGTTCAGCGTGTCGATGACCATCGGGATGATCGCCTTCACGCGTTTGTCGCCGGTCGCGGCCGTTAACCAACTCGTCCAGCCGCGCTTCGAGGCCCCCGTCACCACGAAGTCTATCACGTCGAATTTCCATTCCTCTTTGGCGAAGGCCTGCAGCGTGTCCATCGCCCGAATCAGGCTCTTGGCCATCGGGAATAGCAGCGGCCAACTCGCGTCTTCGGTGGCGAGATACTTGGTGAAGGTTTCGGCGATGAGCCCGTCTTCCTTCTTGCCGTAGATCGGCTGATTCGGGATGCCGTACACGAACGCCACCGGCGCTTTGACGCGTTCGGAAATCGCCAAACCGAGGAACGCATTCGTCGGCGACGGGGCCCCGCCGGTGTTGTACAGCACCATCGTCGCCTGCGGTTTCGCCCCTTTCGGCACGAAGATTTGGATGCCGTGGGTCCACGTCGTGTCCTGCCACTTCTGCGAGGTCATCGCCAGTTCGTAGACGACACCCGCCGGAGTTTCGATCTTCCCCTTCGACTTCCATTCGTAGGCCTTGTCGGGTTTGGCGATGAATTCGCCGAGTTCCTTCGGGACTTCGGCGCGGACTTGTGCCACCAGCATGCAAGCGATCAAGGCGAGGCACCACTTCATCGGGGAACTCCGTTGGTACTTAAATGGTTTCAGCCGGCTCCGTCGGTGCAAAATTCGGACGTAAGTCGTTGCGGCAGTTAGGTTCTACCCGAATTTAGAAATGATTTCGCGGAGGGGTGGGAGTGTTTCCGCCGAAACCATTGTGTCGGGCCTCACCGTCAATTCCGCCGCCACGGCGGGGTGTCGTCATCTTCGTAGTAGTATCCGCGCCGCTTGGATTGTTGCAGCATTTGGTAATTCGTGAAGGCGAAGAGCGCCATCCAAATGGTCAGCATCGGGCTGTGGCTCAGGTAAACGATCACGGTGCGCAAGTAGGGGACATCGTTCGCGGGGATGCCGATCCGGAGGAGCGCCAGCACGCCGAGGGTGGCCAGTGTGCCCGCGATCCCCAGCGACAGCGTGTGGATGGCGGCGTCCGGGTTGCGAAACTTCGCCAGCGCGAAGAGTTCCCGGCCGACTTGCCCACCATCGAGCGGCCAAATCGGCAACAAGTTGAACAGGTTCCAGACGAGGTTCATGATGAAAAGGTATTCGAGCCCGGACTGCACGTAACCGCCTTGAGCTTTCCAATCCAAAGCCAAGGCCGTCGCGACGACGATCCCGAGCAAACCGAAACCCGCCCCCGGCCCGGCCAGGGAAATCGCGATCCGCTTGACGGCCGAGCGCGGCGGGTGCGAATACTGTGCGATACCGCCGAAGGCGATCAGCGTAATCGAAACCGGCGATCCGAACAGCTTGGCCGCGACGGCATGCCCCATCTCGTGGACGAGGATCGACACGAAGCCGCACGCGACCCAGAGCAGGAGATACAGCGGGCCTTCATTGCTGTAGATACTGCTCCCCAGCAGCGCCATGACGATCCAGAACCACGGGGTGACGCGCACGGGGATTCCGGCCAAGCGGAATCGGAGGTCGAACGCGGTCGGCTGATCATTTCCAAACAAGGGTCGGGCTCCACAGTTCTTCGCGTTCGGTGTCCGGCGGGTCGATTCGGTCTGATCCGAGTGATTTCGATCTCAGGCGCACATCGAGAAATCGATGCAAGTCCTATCCCGCCTAGCTCGTTCCGAAATTCGGCCGTCATTCCACGGTAGGGTGGGTGGGTAACCGATGGAATGACGTAAACCGGAACTTCCCTAGTTTATCCTGAGATTGGCGATCCGCATCCGAATCGGGGAAATCGTCATGGATTGGGCCGGATTCCGGGCGGAATTTCCCATCACCGACCGCTGGGCGTTCTTCGATCATGCGGCCGTGGCTCCGATCCCGCTCCGCGCCGTCGCTGCGATGAATGCCTACGCCGACGAGATCGCCCGCAACGGCATCGCCACGATCCTGACGTGGGTCCAACGTCTGGCGCACGTCCGCAGTCTCGCGGCGAAGCTGATCAACGCCCCGAGTGCCGACGACATCCTCTTCGTGCCGAACACAACCGTCGGCATCGGCCTGATCGCCGAAGGGTTCCCATGGCAACCGGGCGACAACGTCGTGCTGCCGGCCGAGGAATATCCGTCGAACCTCTACCCGTGGATGAACTTGGCCGGTCGCGGGGTCGAAGTGATCGCCGTGCCGAGCCGGGGGAATCGCGTCGAGATCGACGACATCGCCGCGGCGATCACCCCGCGAACGCGGCTGCTCAGCATCAGCGCCGTCGAATTCGCCAGCGGCTTCCGCAACGATCTCGACCGCCTCGGCGACCTCTGCCGCAGCCGGGGGATTTTCTTTTTCGTCGATGCGATCCAAGCCCTCGGGGCCTTCCCCATCGACGTGCAGAAGTCCGGCATCGACGCCCTCGCCGCTGACGGGCACAAGTGGATGCTCGCACCGGAAGGGGCCGGGTTCGGCTACATCCGCCGGGAATGGGTCGAGCGATTGCACCCCATCGGCGTCGGGGCGCACAGCGTGGTGAATCCGTTCGAGTACCACGTCAACGATTTCCGGATGAAGCCGCACGCGGGCCGCTGGGAAGGCGGCGCGCTCAACGTGCCAGGACTGAGCGCGCTCGGTTCGAGTTTGGAATTGTTCGAGGAAGTCGGCCACGCGACCATCGCGGCGAAGATTCTCGAACTCACGGACTACCTCTGCGAACATGCCCCGAGCCGGGGCTGGCAAGTATTTAGCGACCGCACCGCGCCGTCCGGGATCGTGGCGCTGACGCACCCGACGACACCTTCAAAAGTCGCGATGAAAGCCTGCCGGCAAGCCGGAGTGATCGTGAATAGTCGGGCCGAGCGTTTGCGGGTCAGCCCGCACGCGTACAACACCACCGATGAGATCGATCGATTGCTGGCCGCGCTTCCTTCGTGATGTTCGGAGATTCGTTCGATGCCGAAGAGCTCACTGGATCCCCGCATCGCCGTCTACACCGGCACCTTCGACCCCGTGCACCGGGGCCACCTCGACGTCATCGAGCGCGGCAGCGTCCTCTTCGACCGACTCATCGTCGGCGTCGGCATCAACCCGGATAAAACGACCTTCTTCGACATCGACGAGCGTGTCCGGCTGATCGAGGAAGTCAGCCGGAACTTTCCGAATGTCGAAGTGCAGAAGTTCGACGGGCTGACGGTCCGGTTCGTCCGCGACGCCGGGGCCCGAATCATGGTCCGCGGCCTGCGGACGCTCAGCGACATGGAATACGAATTCACGATGTCGCTGATGAACCGCAACCTCGATTCGGAAATCGAGACGGTCTTCTTGATGGCGAAGGAAGAATTCTCGCACGTCAGCAGTTCGTTGCTGCGGCAGATCGCCCAATTGGGTGGGGACTTGACGAAGTTTTTACCCGATCCGGTGAAGTTGGCGCTGATTGAGCGCGCCAAGCGCCCTTAGCCAACGGACACACCCCAAAAACTCCGTGTGAGGACGCGCTCCGCTCCGAAGACTCCGCGTCGCGGCTAAAATCACTTCAACTCGTAGCAAACCAACTTCCCCTTCCCGCGGACGTACAGCAATCCGCGGCTGACGACCGGCGGGGCCCAGCAGGGGTATTCCAAGTCGGGGTTCTTTTCGCCGATCCACCGGGCAACCTTCTCGTACTTGTCCGCGTTCAACTTCACGAGGGTCAGCGTCCCCTCTTCGGCGAAGGTCAACAGGTGGCCGTCGATTTTGATCGCCGTGGTCCAGCGAGTCTTCTTTTCGATCCACTTCACCTCGCCCGTGGCGAACTCGACGCAGCGGAAATCGGCCTGCGGGGAATGGCGGGCGCTGCAGCCGTACACGAATTTGCCCTCGACCATCGGCGTGCACCAATGGGCCATCAACGATTTCTCACCGCGGTCGTGGGCGTCGTCGCTCCAGATGGTCTTCAGCGTGAAGTCTTTTTGCACCTCGACGCAGAGGCTCCCCTTCTCGTAGCACTCGGTTACGAGGATGCGATCCCCGACGACGACCGGGTTCGCCGCGTTCACGCTCTCTTCGATTTTCGCCCGCCATTTGTGGAAGAAGCGTTCCTTGCCGGTCGCCGGATCGAAGCCCAACAGGCCGCCGCGGGCGAAGTGGAGCACCGTTTTCTCGCCGTGGAATGTCGCCAAAACCGGGCTGGAATAGCTGGCGAGTTCGTCGCTGAGCTTATATTTCTCCGCGCCGGTCTTGCGGTCGAAGGCGACAATGCCGGAGCCGTCGCCTTTGGCATCGCGGAGGTCGAAAGGCCGGGCGCCTTTCGGGCTACCGCCGATGGGGACGATCACGAGATCGCCGACGACCAGGGGCACGCTGCCCGCGCCGAAGAAGTTTTGATGGACGCGATACGTCGTTTTGGTGTCGACCTTCCACTGCTCTTTGCCATCGGCCGCGTTCACCGCCGCGACCGTACCATCGACGCCGTGCAAAAAGACTTGCTCGCCGTCGACGACGGGGCCGGCCCGGGGTCCGGCGTCGTATCCGTACAGATCCTGATACTCGAGGGCGTATTCGTACTTCCAGATCAACTCGCCGGTCTCGGCGTTGCGGCAGGTCAGCCGGGCGGTATCGTCGAAGCGGTCGAAGTGGTACAGCTTGCCCTTCACCACCGCCGGCGGCGCATAACCGAGCCCGAGTTTGCAGTCCCAGAGCTTTTTCAATCCCTCCTTCGGCCACGTCTTCAAGATGCCGGTTTCGGTGCTGACGCCGTCCCGGTTCGGCCCGAGCAACTGCGGCCAGTCCGCGCCGTCGCGCGTCGGCTTGGCGCGTTCGGCGGCACCCGGCTTAGGTTTGTCCGTAGGCTTTTCGTTTAAGGACGTAGTGGATTCGATAGCAGTGGGAACTTGCGTTGAAGAATTGCAGCCGATCAAGAGCGAGAGGCAGAGAAAGCTGGAAAGCCGAGTCATGCGATTGGCTCCGGATCGTTGGATGAATGGATATCCCATAGATGTAGCAGAATTTTTGCGACGCGTAGGTTCACTTCGGGTCTAGCAGGTAGGCCGATCAATTTTGTTTCCACGTGTTGGAGGTAAGCCGACAATTTATCGACATCCGATTGAAGTTGCATCATCTGATAGATGCCTGGAATGTAACTGTCGTATTCATCATCTGGCACTCCGCAGCCAATAGGATCCCACTCCGACATCAGCACCCTTCGGATAGCCGAGTTGTCTCCGTGCCAATCCGATGGCTGTCGTGGAAGTGCTTTCATGATGTTTCCACAATCATCGCCACGGCGTTGCCGCCGCCGAGGCAGAGCGACGCCAGTCCGCGTTTCAACCCGCGTGCCCGCAGAGCGTGGACGAGCGTCGTCAACACTCTGGCCCCGCTGGCGCCGATGGGGTGGCCCAAAGCGATGGCCCCGCCGTTGACGTTCACGCGGCTTTCATCTAACTGCAATTGCTGCGAACAAGCCAGCATCTGCGAGGCGAACGCTTCGTTCAGTTCGAAAAGATCGATAGCGTCGAGGGTCAACCCGGCTTTGGCGAGCACCATCCGCACCGCCGTGACGGGAGCGATGAAAATATCCTTCGGATCGACGCCGGAGGTGGCGTAGGCGATCACCTTCGCCAACGGCTTTGCCCCGAGTTTCGCCGCGGCTTCCGACGATGCCACGACCAACGCCGCCGCGCCATCGCTCAGTTGCGAGGCGTTCGCCGCGGTGACGGTGCCCGTCGCTTGGAAGGCCGGTTTCAACTTCGCCAAGCCTTCAATTGTCGATTCAGCCCGGATGCCCTCATCCCGGCTGACGGTGATGGCCTTGGCCCCAATGCCGACGGTCACGGGGATCACTTCGGCGTCAAAGGCCCCACTCGCCCACGCCGCCGCCGCGCGCTGGTGGCTCTGCACGCTGAATCGATCTTGCTCCGTCCGGGAGATGCCACAACTGGTCGCCGTGTGCTCGGCCGCGTCGCCCATCGGCCAGTTCTGGAACGCGCACCAAAGCCCATCTTGAATGAGTGCATCCTTCGCCGTTTGGTCGCCGTATTTGTACCCGGCCCGCACCTTGGGCAGCAGAAATGGGGCCTGGCTCATGCTCTCCATTCCGCCGGCGACGATCAGCGACCCATCCCCGGCTTTGATCGCCTGCGCCGCGAGCATCACTGCTTTTAAGCCCGAGCCGCAGACTTTGTTGATGGTCACGGCCGCGATGCTGTTTGGCAGTCCCGCAAACAGCGCAGCCTGCCGGGCCGGGGCTTGACCGACCCCAGCCGTGACGACTTCGCCGAAGATCACTTCATCGACGGCGCCCGGCGCGACACCGGCGCGCTTCAGCGCCTCCGCGATGACAACGGCCCCGAGACGCGGGGCCGGAAGATCGGCCAAGCCGCCGAGGAATTTGCCAATCGGTGTCCGCACGGCGGATAACAACACGACATCCATGGAAATTCCGCACGCAGATGATGGGGGTGGTAACTACACTATCCTAACCGGATGACCTACGGATCGCCTTTCGGGAATACCCACGCGTTATGTCTGCCCCACTCCTGCAAACCACCGACCTCACGAAAATCTACGGGAAATACCGGGCGCTCGATTCGTTGAACCTCGCGGTGAAACCGGGGGAAATCGTGGGTCTGCTGGGCCCGAACGGCGCGGGGAAAACCACGGCCCTGCGGTTGGTACTCGGCTTCCTGAAATCGTCCAGCGGTACCGCCAGCGTCGGCGGGTTCGACTCGTGGACGCAATCCATCGAAGTCCGCAAACGCGTGACCTACCTCCCCGGCGAACTCCGTCTGTACGAGACGATGACCGGCCGGCAGCTCGTGACCTTCCTCGGCAAGCTCCGCGGCGACGTGGTCGGGGCCGAGGTCGATGCCCTCGCCAAGCGCCTCGACATCGACCCGGACCGCCGGCTCACGGAAATGTCGTCCGGGATGAAGCGCAAGGTCGCCTTGCTCGCGGTGCTCGTCCCGAAGGTGCCGTTGATTATCCTCGACGAACCGACCAACACCCTTGACCCCACCATGCGGGACGAGTTCCTGCTGCAGTTGAAATGGGCCCGCGACTCGGGCAAAGCGATCCTCTTTTCGTCGCACGTGTTGCAAGAAGTCGAAGCCGTGTGCGACCGCGTCGTGATCCTTCGCAAAGGCGTGCTCGTCCACCATCAAGAGATGTCCGAACTCACCGACGGTCGCAAAGTCACAGCGACGTTCACCGGAGCGATCCCGACGGTCGGCCCCGATGACATGCCGTTGTCAGCGGACGCAATCACCGGCCAGCACCTCGACCTCGAGTACCGGGGGCCGCTGCCGAAGCTGCTCCATTGGCTCGGCCATCAAAGTGTGACCGATCTCAAAATCGAACCGCAAGGCCTCGGCAAAATCTACCGCTTTCACCACGGCAACGGCTGACCCCCATGACGCTCATCCTCGTGCGGAAATTGCTGCGCGATATCCGCTGGCCGCTGCTGGTCGTCTGGCTGATCCTATTTTCGTTCTCCGGATTGTGGGTGAAGATTGCCCACAGCGTCACCACGGAGATCGCGCCGTTCTTCAACACCCTCGGCGAACTCGCCAAGATCGGCGGCAAAAAAGAAGTGAAGGAGACCTTCGACAAAGTTGTCTTCGCCGGGCCGGGAAAAGTGTCGCAGGCCGTACTCGGTGGTTCAAACATCAACTTCAATCAGCCGCTCGATTTCTTGTCGGTGCAGATGCTCCACCCGGTGGTCATGGTACTGGCTTGCCTCTGGGGCATCGGCCGCGCGGCCGGGGCGGTGTCGGGGGAAATCGAAAAAGGGACGATGGAACTGCTTCTTTCGCAGCCGGTACCTCGGGACCGGCTGATCTTGGCGCACCTGCTCGTCGATCTGCTCGTGATCCCGATCCTTTGTTGTTCGATCCTCGCCGGCACGCAGTTCGGCCTCTGGGTCGTCGGCGATTTCGTCGTCGATTATTCGTCGATCAACAAATTGAATCTGCCGTTCGGGCCGCAGGCTCGCGCTCCGGAAGTTCTCGAGTTCTCCGCCCGCGATCAATGGGGCGCGATCGTCAGTCTGATGTCGCTGATGTTCGCGATCAGCGGCATCACGATGCTCTATTCGGCCTGCGGCCGCAGCCGCTGGCGCGTCATCGGCTGGGCCGTACTGACGGTGATGCTGATGTTCATCCTCAACGTGTTGGGCCAACTCTGGGCCGAGATCGCGTTCCTCCGACCGCTGAGCCTCTTCTACTACTACCAGCCCCAAAACATCTGGCTGCACAAAGACTGGCTGCTCGATCTCGGCGAAGTTTGGAACGGCGGCCGGGCGATGTTCCAAATCCCGCCGGTGGTGGTCCTGATCACCTTCGGCACGGCCGGATACTTCTTTGCTCTGCGGGCGTTCACCAAACGCGATTTGCCCTCGCCGCTATGAAATAGAGAATGAGCGAGACGGTCAGCGTGTGAGCTGCCGGATTCTGGTCCGGGAATAGAATCCGGCAGCTCACGCTGACCGGCTCGCCAAGGTTGAGATTCATGCAATTCGCTTCGATCTTCATTTTCACAACGCTCCTCGGTGCGGGTTTCGGCGCCCTCCGCGATGGCCTGTTGCACCTGTGCGTCCCGGCCTATTTTTCGATGGACATGGATTCGGTGATCCTCACCGGGGCGGCGACCTGGGGACTCTTCGGCGCCAGCCTCGGCCTCGGGTTGGCCTGTGCCGCCCGGCTGGGGAAACGCCCGAAGCGCACCGCCCGCGATTTGCGGAAACCGGTCCTGTTGCTGCTCGCGCTGATCGCCGGATTCTCGTTGCTCGCGGGCGTGTTCGGCGCCGTCGCGACGAGCTTCGGATTGCGTGTCTTACCACCCGAGATGTACGACCGTCTGCCACCGCAAACGTGGGCCGGATTGCGCTTCTGCTGGTTCGTTCAGATCATGGGAAATTACGTCGGCTTCGTCGCCGGCGGGATGCAAGTCGCGTGGGTCTGGGTCAGCCGGAAGCGATTCGCAACCCGGCGACAAATCAAGACGCAGATGTGAGTGTTGTGTTTTTGCAACGCCAAATCTGGATCTTGCGAAATTGCAACAATTCCCACCCCTACTCCTTCCCCAGAAGCAAATCGACGACCCAGCAACCCCGGACATGCGGCCCGTCGCCTCGGCAGTGGAGCAGGACATCCGCATTCGTGCAGCCGGCTTTCTCCAGCGCATTGGCGAGGATCGACATGCGGTCAAATGCGCGGTCGGCGTAGATGCCCGATGCTATGGCGACGACTTTGGCTGTTAGCCATCCGGAATCGGCGACGACGGGGCGGAAAGGATTGCCAGCCACATCGCGGAAATGGATGCCGAATTCGTGGCCGACCCGATCCCGGAGAAGACCTCTCTGCCGATGCCGCTCTTCGAAATGGGCCTTTTCTCGCGCCGCATGCGCGGCCCGCTTGCTTTTCGATCGCCCTTTGTGGTTTTCATCCGACGGCAGCGGCTTCAACGGAGTAAATTGAAACGATTGGCTGGCCTCATCGCCGGCGATCGCTGCAGCGCACATTGGGTTACCAAGTTTGCGAAGCGCGTAGAAAAAATGCATTCCGAACGGGTCGGGGCTAACGTTACGAATGAGTGGATAGAAAACTGGGGGCCATTCCAATTGATTGGGATCTGGCCCCTCTCCATGTAACCATTGCGAATATGCGTCCAGCCAATCTAAATCTTCCTTGCAAAAGAATCTCCGGTTCCGTTGCCCCCATTCCGATGCCATCCAACGAAATCGCTGCGTGTTGACTTTGTCTCGGGCAGCACTCGCGAGAGTCATCGGCTCCTCGCAAGCCAGCCATTCCGTTTCTGTCATTGCATTTCCCCCTCGAATTCCCCTGCCCCGGTGTTGCCAACCCGCCGCGGCGCGGCTACACTTGCTTCAGGTGAGTATCTTATCCAGAGTGGCGGAGGGTTCAGGCCCGACGATGCCACAGCAACCGGCCGATGGCGGAAAGCCAAACTTTCTTCCAACGGTGCTGGTGCTACCTCCTGCTCGATGAAAGCTCCGCTGGCTCACGCCACCGGATCGCCGAATCGGGGCAGATAAGATACCGGACAGTTCCGCATTCCGGGTTCACTCCCGGCCGCTGCGGCGCCTGCCGATTTCTTATCTCACCGCACGCACTCTGGATCGGACGAGAACTCACCGGATGCCCGCGCCTCACGGCGCACTCTCCGGATCGGGTGATTCCGTGTCGGATTTCTCCACGGGTTTGCAGTGCAAGGTCTGCGGCAAACTCTACGCGAAGCAAGCCCTCAACTTCTGCACCGACGACTTCGGCCCGCTCGAGGTCGTCTACGACTACGAGGGAATCCGCAAAAACGTCAGCCGGGCGAAGATCGAATCGCGTAAGCGGAACATGTGGCGCTACCGCGAATTCCTTCCGATTGAAGGCGAACCGACCGTCGGCCCCCAAGTCGGCGGAACACCGCTCATCAAAGCCGACCGCCTTGCGGATGAACTCGGCGTCAAAACTCTCTGGATCAAGAACGACGCCGTAAATTTCCCGACGCTGTCGTTCAAAGATCGCGTCGTCTCCGTTGCACTCAGTAAAGCCCGCGAATTCGGCTTCAAAACCGTTGGCTGCGCCAGCACCGGCAACCTCGCCAACAGCGTCGCGGCCAATGCCGCCCAAGCCGGGTTGGAGGCGTACATCTTCATCCCCGCCGATTTGGAGAAAGCCAAGATCCTCGGCACCAGTATCTTCGGGGCCAAGGTCATCGCCGTGAACGGCACCTACGACGAGGTGAACCGCCTCTGCACCCAAGTCGCGCTGAAGTACAACGCTGACGGCCAA
>JANXTU010000484.1 GCA_025352235.1 Fimbriiglobus sp. | reverse complement strand
CCTCGCCGAGCGCCTCGGTCTGCCGGGGGTGTTGGTTCAAGAATCGCACGCCCTTTGCCTCGCGGAGCGTGATTACGGCCTCGCGGTCGGGCTAGACGACTTCGCCATCATGGACGTCGGCGCCGGCGTCGGCCTCGGCGTCATGAGCGGCGGCCGCGTGCTGAACGGCCACAGCGGCTTGGCCGGGGAAATCGGCCACATCACGGTGGTCGCCGAGGGGGGCCGGGCCTGCGGTTGCGGGAACACCGGCTGTTTGGAAACGGTCTGCAACGACGCCGCCTTCGCGCGGCGCGTCGGGCGAAAATTGAACCGCACCGTGACGGTGGACGAAGCGTTGGCGCTCGTGGAATCGGGACGTGGCCCGCTCGCGGGGGAACTGCTCGAGACGGCGAAGTACCTGTCGATCGCGGTCGCGGCCGTCATCAATTTGTTCAACCCGACGACGGTCTTCGTGCACAGCCGGCTCTTCGCGGCCGACGACGGTTTGTTCCAACGGGTCGTCGACCTCACCGCCAAGCGGGCGCTGCGACCGTCGTTCGCCGACTGCCGGATTCTGCGCGCGAAAGGGACGAAGTTGCAAGGCGCCGTCGCCGCGGTGGTGCAACACCTTACAAACGCCGTGGCGGGGTGATGGGCCGCCCGGACAAACCGTGGTATCTTGAAAGCATACCCAAGGGCCAAATCGATGTTGCAAGAAGGAACCGTTTCGCACGGGAGCGTGATCTTGGACGATGCGGCCCTTTTTCCGGAGGGTGCCCGCGTCGAGGTCATTCTCAAAACCGACACCGGTGCGGTGGGGGATCGGCTAATGGCGTTAGAGCGGACATCACGTTTTCGTAGCGGTCCAGTTTTCTCTTCGCCCCAACGGGGCCGACTTATACAGCCCCGGGCGGGAGCCCTGGGAACCAAGTTCCAATTCTCTTCGCCCTGAAGGGGCCGACGTCGGGCAAGACGGCCCCTTCAGGGCGAAAAAGAGAGGTCGTCGGTTCCTGGGGCTTCCGCCCCAGGCTGTATCAGTCGGCCCCGTTGGGGCGAAGAAGGGTTCAAACTCCATCGGACGGTCGCCACAGCCAACAAAGCAGATTGGCCCGCTACGAAAACTCGCCGCCACAGTTAATACTCCGTCGGCGCCGTCGGCTCCTCGTGCAGCTTGACCGCCTTGTAACCGCCGCGGCTTCGGAAGTAAGCGAGCAGCAAGAGGTAGCTCACGAGCATGATGATCGGGAAGATCGCCACCGTGGTGAGGGCTGACTTCTTCGCGATGTTGCCCGTCTCCGCGACGATCGCCTTTTCCGCGGCCGAAGCCCCTTCCAACTTCTTGTCATCCACGGGTTGGTACTTCCCGAACACGCTCGGCTTCTCGTCGTCCATGATTTTGGCGTGCAGGCCGGCGTGGTTGGCTTTCAATTCCTTGTCGATTTCCTTGTCTTGAACGTTGCCGAGCAGCGGGCTCCCCACGATCCCCACCGCCATCATGCCGAGGCCGGCGATCGCGTTGAGGGTGAGGGCCCCGCCTTTGGGGAATTGCTCGGAGACGACCCCGAGCATCGTCGGCCAGAAGAACGTCTTGCCGAAGGCGTAGAGCGTCGCGGCGAAGATGATCGCGATCCCGGTCGCCAACGAGAGGCTGAAGAGTCCGACGGCCGCGATCCCGGCGCTCACCGCCAACAGGCCGAGCGGGGAAATCTTGTGCACGATCGGCCCGGCGCAGAACCGGAGAACCATCATGATGAACGACGTGTAAATGAGGACCCAAGCCCCTTTCAATCCGTCCAGCAGGCCGAAGTAATCTTGGCCGAGCTTCTTCATGACGGGCGTCATGAGGTCCGAAATCCAACTGTCGGTCCCGAGTTCCGTGATGGCGAGCGGCACCATGATGAGCATGAGGATGACGAACAGCGGCCGGCCGAGTGACATCGTGTACAACCCGAAGCCGATGGCGATGGCGGCGGCCACGCCGACCTTGACATACAGCCCTTCGTCGCCGAGTTTCAAACCGAACTTCTCGGCGACGTTGGCGAGTTCGAACACGATCAACACGCTGACGAGGAACGCCCCGAGCATCCCGACTTCTTTGAGCATATCCTTGAACGAGACCCCGGCCGCGACGCGCTCATTCACGGGGAACTTGCAGACGAGCATCAGCGCGCCGTACGCGAACACGGGCAGCCCGACGAGGCCGACTTTCAAGCGCCAATCGCTGGAAAGCCACTCGGGGGTACTGACGGTCGAATCGCCGAGCAAGAGCGCCAAAATTCCGCCGAGCACCAAACCGCCCGGCCAGCCGGCGTGGAGGATGTTCAGCCATTTCGTCTTCTGTTCTTTGAACATAGTGGCGACGACGGGGTTGATGACGGCTTCCACCGTCCCATTGCCGAGCGCCCCGATGAAGCTGCCCAAGTAAAGCACCCAGTAGCCGCTCATGCCTTGGGCGACGAGCGTCGGTGCGGCGATCACGATGGCCATGTACGCGGCATGGCAAACGAAGGCGAAGAACATGGCCGTGCGGTAGCCGATTTTATCGATGATGAGGCTGAACAACACGATGCTGATGGCGAAGGGCCAGAGGCCGACGCCGAAGATCTCCCCTTTTTGCGTGGCCGACAGGCCGAACTCGGTCGCCCAAGTGTCCATCAGGAAGACGCGGACGATGAAGCCGAACGACGTCGCGATCAGCGACGTGAAGCACGCCGCGAAGAGTTTCATATCGGGACCGGATGAGACCATGAGCGAAGGCTCCGACGGGAGGGGTACCGAAGTACGGGAAAGTGTGGGGATGATACCAAGCACCGAATGCCGGGGCCACACAATTGGGGAAGTGCGGAGCGCGGAATGCGGAATGCGGAGTGACAACCCGCGGTTAATCCCACGGAATCCACCGAAATCCGCCGACCGTTACGACCCGACCCCGGGCGTCCTGCTTGTGGGCGAATCGCGGTCCATTCCCTCAACCCCGTTCGCTGGCCGGTCGAAACTAAGCGGAGAAATACAGATTCCGGCCCGGGGGCGCGCTTTGCACGATCTCAACGTCCTCGCGCTGATCAAAGGCAGCGAGCGGTTCGTGTACGTGTACGATGACGACAGCCGCGAGACGGTCATTGCCGCGCTGCGGGATCAAGCGGCCGATCCCGAAGTGACTTTGAATTGGTTCGACGCCGCAGTCTTGACGGAACGAGCGCGCCACCAGGCGACCCGGAGCGAAGGCCATCAGCCCTCGCGGATTTGATCCGTTCGACCATCATCACTGATTGACACCCTTGACGCTCGAACGTGGCTTCGCCGAATTCCTGACGCACCTGGGCATCGAGAAGAACTCTTCGATTCAGACTGTGAAGTCGTATCGGGAGGACATCACGCAAGCCTTGGAATTCCTGCGCACCACGGCGAAGAAAGATTCCCTCGACGCCCGCGACTGGAACACCCGCGCCCTGCGGGCGTTCTTGGCGTGGCTCCACGAGCAAGGCTACGCCAAGACGACCATCGCCCGCCGACTCGCGGCCGTGCGGACCTTCGGCAAGTTCCTCTGCCGGCAGGGGACACTGGCGACGAACCCGGCCGAGGCGCTGCGCAGCCCCCGGTTGAACAAAAAGCTCCCGCACTTCCTGACGGTCGAGGACATCCGCAAATTGCTGGCGAGCCCATCGGCGCTATCTCCGTTCGGCCGGCGCGATCGGGCCATGTTCGAGACGCTCTATTCCGCCGGCTTGCGGGTCTCCGAACTCTGCGGGTTGAACCTCGCCGACGCCGACCTGAGCGACGGCGTGCTCGTCATCCGCGGCAAGGGGAAAAAGGAGCGGCTCGCCCTTTTGGGGGATCAGGCCATCGTCGCGATGACGACGTGGCTCGGGGATCGCAAAGAATTGCTGGCGAGCGTCGGGGCCGTGGCCGAAGCGGTGTTCTTGAACAAATCGGGTGGCCGGCTGACGACCCGCAGCGTCGGCCGGTTGCTGGTCACGCATTTGCGGCGCGCGGGGTTGGACCCGCGCACGACCCCGCACACGCTCCGGCACAGTTTCGCCACGCACCTGCTCGACAACGGCGCGGACATCCGGGGTGTGCAAGAATTGCTGGGCCACAAGAGCCTGACGACGACGCAGGTGTACACGCACGTCACGACGACGCGGATGCAGCAGAGCTACCACAAGGCGCATCCGCGCGCGTGATCGGCGAGCCGGACTCCGGTGAGGAGTCGGGTGTTCGTGCGGAGCCAGTAGGCCATGGTCGCAAGGATTGCGAATCGATTTGTCCTCCGGGCCGCCCAGCCCTCGGGAGCCGTTATGAGTTCACCCACCTTGCGCGCCTGCGGTTTCGTCGGCCTCTGGTGCCTGATCGGGGCGACCCCGAGCGGGGCGGCCGAGCCGATCCCGTGGCGCACCGATTACCCCGCCGCGCGCAAGGAAGCCGAGGCGAAGAAGCTCCCGTTGCTGGTGGTCATCGGTTCGCAAGATTGCGTCTATTGCCGGAAGTTGGAGAACCATACTTTCGCCGACCCGGACATCGTCGCGTTCGTGAACGCGAAGTTCATCCCGCTGAAGATCGACGCCACCAAGGACCCCGAGTTCGCCAAGGCGATGAAGGTGACCATCTACCCGACCTCGGCCATCGCGGGGCACGACGGGAAAATTTACGGGTACCTCTCGGGGTATTTGCCGCCCGATCAATTCGCCGAGAACAGCAAGAAAGCACTGCTGACGATGCCGGTCCCGCAGCCGACCGTGCTCGCCAAAGTGCCGGTGCCGGTGAAGCCGTCGATCGTCGTCCCCACGCAATCGGCCCGCGAGATGCTCGGTTTGGCGAAGGACGCGTTCCACACCGAGCGTCTCGGCGAGTGCCTGGAATGGTGCGAGCGCATCCGGGTGAACTTCGCGGACGACGCGGTCGCCAAAGACGCCGAGCTGCTAGCAGCGAAGTTGAAAAGCGATCCGGAAAAACTGCTGCTGGCCGCGGAGCAACTCGACGACCGCAATGCCGCGACCTACTTCGCCCTCGGCGAAACGTGGCTGCAAAAGGGTAAGGCGAAAGAAGCGGCCGCGTGCTTCGACAAGGTGCTGAAGCTCGCCCCCAACGGCAAATGGGCCGAAGCCGCCGGGGCGAAGCTGACGGTGCTGATCCGGGAAGTCCCGGAGCTAAAGGGGATGCGCTGAGGAAATACGGATGCTGACTTCCGGTGTCCCACCCGAGGTGGTGGCACCGGCGTCCCGCCGGTGCGTGAAATAGGACTCCCTCAGTCTTTGGGAACTCGGTCTAGGGTTTGCCACGCACCGGCGAGACGCCGGTGCCACCTAGATCGGTGCCACCCCAAAATGCCGATTTCACCTCTTTTCCCAAACGATCCGGCCCCCGACGACCGTCATTGCGACGGTCGTTTTCGTGAGGGCGTCCTTCTCCGCGGAGTCGAAGATGTCCTTCGAGAGCACCGCGAAGTCGGCAAGCATCGATTCCTTCAACACGCCGCGTGTCCCCTCGGCCCCGGCCGCATAAGCGCCGCCGCTCGTGTACGCCGCCACCGCTTCGGCGACCGTGATGCGTTGCTCCGGGAACCACCCCTTCGGGTGTTTCCCGTCGAGCGGCCGGCGGTTCACGGCCGCGTCGATCCCTTCGAACACGTTGAGCGGCGCGACCGGCCAATCCGAGCCGAACGCGAGCTTCGCTTTGGCGTCGAGCAAGCTCCGGTAGCAGTACGACGACGCGCAGCGCTTCGCCCCGATGCGCCCCTCGGCCCAGCGGGCGTCGTCGATCAGGTGGTACGGCTGCATCGACGCGATGACATCGCCCGCGGGGAATCGCTGGACATCGTCGGGCTTCAAGTGCTGGGCGTGTTCGATGCGGAAACGCCGATCGCGCGGACCGTTTGCCCGGGCGACTTCGGCGAAGAGGTCGAGCAGTTCCGAATTGGCCCGGTCGCCGATGGCATGGATCGCCACGTTCAACCCGGCTTGGTCGGCGGTCGCCACGAGGCGCTTCATCGTGTCCGGTTCCGTCACCCAAACGCCCGTGACTTTCGGATCGGTGACGTACCCTTCGAACATCTTCGCAGTGCTGCTGCCGAGCGACCCGTCCATGAATCCTTTGACGCCGCCGAGGCGCAAGGACTCGGAGCCGAACCCCGCCGTCACGCCGAGGTCGGCGAGGTCCTTCTGCTGGGCGATGGGCCACCGCAGATCGATCCGCACCGTGAGTTTGTCCTTCGCCGCGAGTTGTTGAACCACCCGAAAATAGAGTTTCCGCGTCGCGGTGGAATTGCCTTCCATGTCTTGCACGGCCGTGATGCCGGCCTTGGCGAAGGCGACCTGCGCGGTTCGCACGGCCTCGCGAATTTCATCTTCGCCCGGCTCGGGCACGAAGCGCGTGACCAAGTCCATGGCGTTGTCGCGCAGGATTCCCGACGGCGTCTTGCCGTCCGGTAGGCGCTCGATGACACCGCCCGCGGGGTCTTTCGTGTCCGCGGTGATGCCGGCGAGTTTGAGCACCGCGGCGTTGGCCAACGCCATGTGGCCGTCGTAACGGCGCAGAAAGATCCGGCGGTTCGGAGCGTACCGGTCCAGTGTCGCGGCCGTCGGCAACTTCCCGGCGAAGGCCCGGTCGTGGTCCCAGTTGCCGCCGAGCATCCAGCGGTCGGTCGGGGTGGTTTCGTCGAAGGCTTTCAACCGTTTGCCGAACTCGGCTTCGTCCGCGCAATCTTTCAGTTCGACGCGGGCCAGTTGCAACCCGCCGCCCAGCACGTGCAGGTGGCTGTCGGTGAAACCGGGGACGACCCGCCGGCCTTTCAAGTCGAGGACCCGCTTCCCGGCGAACGGTTCCATGTCGCGGTCGGTGCCGACGCGGATGATCTTGCCGCCGTGGATCGCCATCGCCGTGGCTTCGGGTCGGGCGGGGTCGCCGGTCCAAATTTTCCCGTTCGTCACGACGAGGTCGGCGGCGAAAGGATTCGCCCCGAATGCGAGGGGCATCAATGCGAGAAACAAGAGGGGCATCGTTCGCCTCGTACGGATTGGTCGGGGGAATGGGGGAATCTTCTCGGGCAATTCCGACTCGGCCAGTGTACCTTCAACTGAAGCCGGGATTATACCGATGGTAACGCGGTCGCCGAGGCGCAGGGATCGATCATGAACTTCCGATTCGGCTTGGTCGCACTCCTCGTCTCGGCCGTCGGCGCCTCGGCTCAAAATCCGACGCCGGTGCCGGACCGCGTGATTCTCACGTGGAGCGGGGACACCACCACCACGCAATCGGCCACGTGGCGGACCGATACCAGTGTGAAATCGGCCGTCGGGCAGATCGCCGAAACGGCTCCCGGTCCGAGTTTTGATCCGCTCAATTCGAAAGACGCCGGCCCCGCCGCGCGGACCGTCCCCGCCAAGACCGAGTTCTTCAAATCGACCTCCAACGAGGCCCACTACCACAGCGTGACGTTCACCGGCCTGAAGCCGGGGACCAAGTACGTCTACCGCGTCGGCACTCCGGGGAAATGGAGCGAGTGGTTCCAATTCGAGACGACGAGCGAGAACCCGGAGCCGTTCGGTTTCATTTACGTCGGCGACGCCCAAGACGAAATCAAACGCCACTGGTCGCGCCTCATCCGCCAAGCGTACGTCGACATGCCGAAGGCGAAGTTCATCCTGCACGCCGGCGACTTGGTCAGCTCCGGCACCAGCGATAGCCAGTGGGGGGAATGGCACGCCGCGGCCGGGTTCATCAACGGCATGATCCCGAGCATCCCGTCGCCGGGGAACCACGAATACGGCTCGGCGCCGAAGACCGACGAGGAACTGAAACTCGACGCCCGCGAAGCGCTCATCGGCGGTGGTCTCGCCGAGAAGAAGAAATCGCGGCCGAGCATCGTCGCGCCGAACTGGCGGGCGCAATTCACGCTGCCCGAACACGGCCCGGCGGGGTTGGAAGAGACCTGCTACTTTCTCGACGTTCAAGGCGTCCGGGTGATCTGTTTGAACTCGATGGAGCGGCAAGACGAACAAACGGCATGGCTCGAAAACGCCCTGAAAGACAACCCGAATCGCTGGACGGTGGTCACCTTCCACGTGCCCTTGTATTCGACCGCGAATGGCCGGGCCAAAAGCGACGCGGACAAAGCCGTGCGCAAATTCTGGCGGCCGCTGTTCGACCGCTACGATGTCGATCTCGTGCTGCAGGGCCACGATCACTGCTACGGCCGCAGCGGCTTGATGCGCGACGACAATGTGTTGGCCGGGGAAACCGAGAACGACCGGAGCGGCGCCGTCTACGTCGTTTCGGTGAGCGGGCCGAAACTGTACGACATCGCCGTGCAACCGTGGATGGTGTCGAACGCGGAGAAAAAGCAGTTCTACCAGCTCATCCGTATCGATGGCGACAAGCTGCAATTCGAAGCCCGCACCGCCGACGGCGAACTCTACGACCAGTTTGAAATCCGCAAGCGCGCGAGCGGCGGCAATCAATTGGTCGAGCACGGCCAATCGCCCGCCGGCGACTCCGGCGGCGCCCGCCGGACCATCGGCTTCGCCCTCGGCACCATGGTCGTCCTCGTCGCCGGGTTCGCCCTCTTCCGGGCGATCCGCCGGAAGCCGACATCGCCGCCGATCTAATATCCTGACGGGATGACACGCGACGAATTGGCGACGAAATATTTCGAGCAGTTGCCCTACCCACCCTATCCGGTGCAGGAGGAGGCGCTACTCGCGTGGTTCACCTCCGACCAAGGGGTGATGGTCTGCGCCCCCACCGGCACCGGCAAAACGCTGATCGCGCAGGCGGCTTTGTACGAGGCGCTGCACACCGGCACCGTCGCCTATTACACGACGCCGCTGATCGCCCTGACCGAACAAAAGTTCCATGAAATGCAGGCGTCTGCCGAGCGTTGGGGCTTCCCGCGCGACTCCGTCGGCCTCGTCACGGGCAACCGCAAGGTCAACCCGGAAGCCAAGGTGCTGGTCGTCGTCGCCGAGATTTTGCTGAACCGATTGCTGCACCAAGACGGCTTCGATTTCACCGACGTGTCCGCCGTCGTCATGGACGAGTTCCACAGCTTCGCCGACCCCGAGCGCGGCATCGTTTGGGAACTGTCGCTCAACATGCTGCCCAAGCACATCCGTCTCCTGTTGCTCAGCGCGACCGTCGGGAACTCCGTCGAGTTCCTCAACTGGCTCGACCGGATGCACGGCCGCAAGCTGGAGTTGGCCGAGGGCAAAGAGCGCAAGATCCCGCTGACGTACCGCTGGGTGCCGGACGAGTTTTTGAACGATCTGCTCGTCGATCTCGCCAAGGGGGACGACGCCACGCGGAAAGTGCCGGCGCTGGTATTCGCCTTCAACCGCGACGAATGCTGGAGCATCGCCGAGCAATTGAAAGGCTTGGACCTGCTGAACTCGGCGCAGAAAGCCGCGCTGCAAAAAGAAGTCGATCTGCTCGACTGGCCGCAGGGCATCGGGCCGAAGTTGAAGCAGATGTTGCGGCGCGGCGTCGGCGTCCACCACGCCGGTCTGCTGCCGAAGTATCGGCGCGTCGTCGAAATCCTCTTCGAGAAGAAGCTGCTGAGCGTCGCGCTGTGCACCGAGACCCTCGCGTCGGGGATCAACCTGCCGGCACGGTCGGTGGTGCTCACGTCGCTGATGAAAGGCCCCTTCGGCAAAGAGAAAGTCATCGACGCCAGTTCGGCGCACCAAATCTTCGGCCGCGCCGGGCGACCGCAGTTCGACAAAGAAGGCTTCGTCTTCGCCGTGCCGCACGACGACGATATCCGCATCGTGAAGTGGAAGAAGCTGTTCGAGCAAATCCCGGAGTTGACCAAAGATCCGGGGCTGTTGAAGAAGCGCAAGGAGATGCTGAAGAAGAAGCCGAGCCGGAACAACCAGCGAAAATATTGGAGCGAGTCCGACTTCGAGAAGCTGCAAACCGCGGCGCCAGCGCGGCTCTATTCCAAGGGGCCGCTGCCGTGGCGGTTGCTGGCGTACTTACTGAAGGCGTCGCCCGAGATCGAAAAAATCCGCGCCGTGGTGCGGAAACGCTTGCTCGACCAGCCCCGTATCGAAGCGGGGATGAAGCAACTGCAGCGGATGCTGATGATCCTCCACGAGCGCGGCTTCATCCAGCTCGATCCACCGCCTCCACCTCCGCCGGAGCCCGATGCGCCCCCGGTGATTTTTTCCGCGGAGAACCCGCCGCCGGTCTATCTGCCGACGCTGGCGAACCCGACGCCGGAACTCGAGAAACTGCTCGCCTTCCGCGCGGTCCATCCGCTGTACGGGGCGTTCCTCATGGAGCACCTCGGCCTGGCCAGCCCCGACGAGCGCATGCAGATTTTCGAGAGCGTGCTCGAGCTGCCCCGGCCGCTACTCAAATTCGTGCGCGTCCCCTTCAGCCTGACGCCGGGTCCGTTGCAAACCGAACGCATCGACCCGGCGCTGATTCAAAAAGGATTGATCCAAGCCGTCGTGCCGAAGCTCGAGGGCGAAGAAGACGAGGACGATTTCGTGCCGTGGGACGAACGGCCCCCGCTGCTCGCGGACAAGGTGCGGATGCTCTTCGATGCCACGCACCCGGATGTGTTGGACCTGACGACGACGCCCGTCTGGGCCGCCGGGGAACTGCTGGAACTCGGAGGCAACTTCAACACGTTCATCACGCACAAAGACTTGGCCAAGCAAGAAGGCTTGATCTTCCGGCATTGCCTGCGGCTCATTCTGATGACCGAAGAATTCGGCCAACTGACCCCGGCGGGCGTCGAACCGCAGCGATGGCAGGCGGACATGAAAGCCATCGCCGACGCGCTGACGAAGACCTGCGAACAAGTCGACCCGACGAGCACCGAAGAGACGATCCGCAAGGCGCAGGCGGTCGCGAAACTGGAAGAACCCGCAGCGGAGACCCCGCCCCCGGCGGACGACGACCCCGCCGACTTCGCGGAAGGTTTGTTGGGTTGAGAATCGACACCACGGAAAAACCCCGGCGGAAGGCCGGGGGTGAGGGACTCGGTTCGTGGTCAAGAAGCCGAGGGCAGTTTCTGTTGATTCTGCTGGGCGGCCATCAGCTCTTGCTGCTGGGCCAACGGCAGGAGCTCTTGCCGGTAGATCGGCACATCGCGGGGCGCTTCGATTCCCAAGCGGATCTTGCCGCGGTCGATATCGACGACCGTGATGCAGATATTATCCCCGATGAAGATTTTCTCTCCGAGCTTCCGACTGAGGACTAGCATGTCGTATCCCTCCGTTGTGCGCCTCGAGCCACCGAAATTCTGCCGTACCCTACCTCACATTCTCACCGGGGGGCTTGACTCCGGGGTGGATTGCGCGTAACGCTCGGACCCCTTTGAGTTACGACCGTCATTTTGCGCGCTTGCGGAGCGAATTCCTGCGCGGCTTGCGCCCCGCACCCGCAAATCTCGGGAATCGGGTCGGGCGCCGCCGAAACAACCGTTGCGACCGTCAAAGCGAAGGCGGTGGGGTCGCTTTCTACCCCACCGCCTTCGGCCGCATCCGAATTGTCCGCGTGGAATCGCCGTCCCCCGACTCCGCCCCGGCCGCGCGGCATCGTACGGAGTCCGCGTTTCGCGCGCTAGGCCACTTTCTTCTCTCGACTGTCGTCCCCATAGGCCATCAGCGGCTTCGGGTCCCCGTCGAACGCGGCGTCGTACGGATGCCAGAGCCGCTGGTGCATCCGGGCCCGCTCGGCCATCACGTCCAGCTTCTCGCGGCTCCCCGGCGCGGCCGTCGTCGGCTCGCACGCCAGCGGGGCGTTCCCGTTGAAGTTGCCGATGCCGCGGCGGGCGTATTTACTCGTCGACGGGTAACGATCCCGCACACCGGGGGCGTAATAGCACCCCCAGCAGAGCAATCGCGGCCGGTTCACGTTCGAGGTATGGCAATGTTGGCAAATCGGAATCACGTCGGGCTCCTG
>JANXTU010000431.1 GCA_025352235.1 Fimbriiglobus sp. | reverse complement strand
GTGCACGGCCCGGAAGCGAATCGCCAGCAGATGCTCGTCTACCGGGGCCCGGAGCGCGCCGTCGAATTGCTCCAGCGGACGGGCGCCCTCAAACCGGGCTGCACCGACCCGCGCGACGTGAGCGTCGTCCGGCCGAACGTGGCCAAGGGTTCGCCACCGGAATTGTTCCACATCGACTTCGACGCAATCTTTTTGGACGGCGACGAGCGGACGAACATCCCCCTGCAACCGGGCGATCAAATCTACGTCGGCGAAACCCGCCGCAGCAGCTTCGGCCGCCTGCTCCCGAATTGGCTGATGCCGGCATACCGGAAGTTGTTCAAGGTGCGGATGTGAACGGGGACGAGTCGAAAGGGCTTTCGGGTTGACCGGGCGACTCAGGGGTGGCTGCGAAGCAGAAGTTCATTCCTTTCCAACATGGGTCGTGGCTTCGACGATGGCGATCTCCTCGGCCGTGAGGCCGTACAGCTCGTACACGATGGCGTCAATGCGAGCGTCGGTGGCCTCGATCTGCGATTGGAGGGAAGTGGCTTCGTGCGGGGTTTTGGCGGCGGCGAGCCGGACATGGAGCGAGAGCATCGCCTCGACGAGCTGGACGATGCTGTCGTGGCGGGTCGCGTCGCGCGGCGAGGTTAGATCCAAGGACGGAATAGGGATACCGAGTATCGCCTCCTTCTTGATCTTTGGGAAAGTCGCTTTTTGGTCATAGTATTCGAGCTTCCAGTACCAACTGAGCGCTTTTGAACAGATCAATCCCAAAATGAATTTGAGATTAAATTGCGTCGGACGGATGAAGAAGACATTATAAATGGTATTCAGAGTATAAATGTCACCAGGGAGTAGCGTTGCGATGGGGGAGCAACCGATCTGCCGGATCCCGATTCGCTCGTGGAGGTAGACCGCCACTTTCCCACCGCTCTTGATGGCTCGCGGTTGGAAGTCGACGTATTCTTTCGGGGGGCTGAGCCGGTATCGCCCGAAACTCCCCCCGTCAATGCAAGGGAGGTGGTGTTTGGTCGGCTTGCGGATACCGACGTGGGTCGCGCGGTCGTGCGTTTGAATTCCGAAGTAAGCCGTCGCGATTTCACCGAGCGCGAACGTCGCTTTCCGAAATTTCGCTTTGATATCGATCGTAATGCCATTGCCGGGTAACCCGAAATGGAGTTCAGGGTGAGACTTCCACAGGAGTTGATACTTTCCACTGAACGATTTCACATCCGATTCGCTGAGGGATTTCTCGACAGTGTTCACGGCATTCGCGTCGGGTGTAGACTTGCGGAGGATGCAGACGGCCGTATCAACGCTGGCTTTGAACACGTTGAAGTAGTAGACCCTCAAGATTGAGATGTGAGTCCGCTCCAAGAGGAGCGATCGCAATTCCCGGGCGTGCTTATTGCGGAGAAAAGTATTCGGTGTGATAAACCCCAAATATCCTTCCGCCTTCAGCAGTTCGAGTCCGCGTTCAAAAAACAAGTGATACGTATCGATCTTGTACTTCGCAGTTGCATAATTCGCAGCGAAGAAATCGAACGTCGAACGCTGCTGGATCCACTGTTGGAGCACGTAAGGCGGATTGCCTATCACCGCGTGGAATCCGCCGAATTTGAAGACCTTTGCAAAAGCCGTTTTCCAGTTGAAAGGTGAAATAGCCATCCGTTCGATTTCTGTGAGCGATTGAAAGGCTGCCGAATCCCGAATCTCCGGGCCGATCAGCGAGTTGCCGCACTGGATGTTCCGATCCAAGTCGGGCAGGACGCGCTCGCCCGTCAGCTTCGGGCTCGACTTCAGGCTCGCGTCGGTTTCGCCTTCCAGCACCTTCAGCAGCAGCGAGAGCTTCGTCACCTCCACGGCCTGGGTGTCGATGTCCACGCCGTAGATGTTGTCGATGAGGATGCGCTTCTTCTCGGCCGTCGTCAGGCGGTATTCACGGTCGCCGACCTTCACGAGAGCCTTGCCGTGCTTCTCCGGGCCTTGGTCGATGTACAACTTCAAGTACCACTTCAGCAGGTGATCGTAGGCCACGAGCAGGAACGACCCGGAGCCGCAGGCGGGATCGAGGATGCGCAGCTGGCTCGCCGTCTCCGCCGTCGCCCCTTCGAGCAGTTTGCCGACGGTCTGCCGCACGATGTATTCGACAATGTACGTCGGCGTGTAATAGACGCCGCCGGCCTTCTTCACCTCGGGCTTCTCTTCGACCTTGGCAACGTGGCGGTTGTTGAGGACGATGACTTTGCCGAGGAACTGCTCGTAGACTTGGCCGAGGATGTCGGCGGGCATCACGTTGAAGACGTACGGGCTTTCGGGGTAGTAGAGGCTTTTGAAAATCTGTTTCAGCGGCTTGTCGTCGAGGGCGAGCGTGTGCGTGAGCCGGTCCGGGTGGCTGCGATCCTTTTCATTGTTGAAGTGGAACAGCCCGGAGTTGTAGCGGTCGTCGGCGAGCGCGAAGAGCTGCTGCAAGCGGCCGTACGCGCCGGTGCCCTCGGTCAGTTCTTTCAACCGACCGTAGGTTTCCATGCCCCGATCTTCGCACATGCGCAGGAAGATGATCCGGTCGATGGTCACCTGAACGGCATAGTTCAACTCGGCTTGTGTGATCGCGGCGTTCTTCTTGGCGAAGTTGAGCGCCAGCAATTCGCGCCAGCCTTCGATTTCAAGCAGGAATGCGGCATCGACCGTGGCGGTCCCCCGGCGGCCCTTGTTGCCGACGGCGTACTTGTCGAAAGAGCCTTTGAGGATGGCCTGTTTCGAGAAGTGCCCGAACAGCATATCCCATTTCTCGGCATAGTCCTTCGCGTACAGGAACTCGATCCGCCCCGTGGCGGCTTTGTCGTCTTGGTCGGGCTTCTGCGAGCAGTCGTAGACGGCGAGTTCGCCGAAGTTCGTGAGGATCGACACGGGGAGTTTGGCCGACCACGCATAGCGGCGGAGCTGATAGGCCGAATCGGGATCGCGGGCGATCTGCACCGCCGGCTTCTTGGCTTCGATGAAGAACTTCCGCACTTCGCCGATGCGAAACGAGTAGTCCGGGGCTTTCGCTTGGCCGTCGATGAGCAGCGAGTCTTCGTGGATGACATCGCGATAGGCGAGGGCGTAGCCTTCGCGATTGGCCATGTCCCAACCGAGGCACTCGAAGAAGGGGTTGAGGAACTCCTGGCGGAGTTGATCTTCCTTGTAGTTTGCGCTGCGATACGACGGCTCGTTGTCGAGGAATCGCCGGACCAGTTCTTCAACGAGCGCGGGAGCGGGCATTGTTATAAAGTGCTTGAGAAGACCGTTAATATTACGTTACGGCTTCACCCCACCATCGGCGAGCACCACCAGGTAGAGGTAGTGCTCGCCGATGCGGAAGATGGCGACTGAAAAAGGGATTGCGGCACGCCCCCTCAATCCCCGCAGAGGCTCTCGTTCAGTTTCGCCAAAGCTTCGCTTTCGATCTGCCGGACGCGTTCGCGGGTCAGGCCCAGGCTCTCGCCGATTTCCTTCAGGGTCTTCGGCTCTTCTTCGTCGAGGCCGAAGCGCATCTTCAACACCGTCGCCTCGCGCTTGTCCATCTTCTCGAGCAGCACCAGCACTTGTTTGAGGTCGTCGGTTTCGACCATCTCGTCGTCGGGCGTCTTCGACCGGTTGTCCATCAGCATCTCGTCGATGCTCCAGCCCGCTTCGCTCTGGTCCGTCTGCGGCGTGCTGTTGTAAACGCGGATCGCCTTCTTGATGATGCTCAGCTTCTTCTTGGGCAGCCCCAGCAGCTTGGCGATTTCCTCCGGCGTCGGCGGCCGGCCGAGTTCGTCGTTGAGTTTGTTGGTCGCCCGGCGCCACTTCGAGAGCAACTCGACCATGTAGGCCGGGATGCGGATCGTCTTGGCCGTGTTCACCAGCGCCCGCTTGATGCTCTGTTTGATCCAGTAGCTGGCGTAGGTGCTGAAGCGGGTGTTCATGTTCGGGTCGAAGCCCTCGACGGCGCGGAGCAGGCCGAGGTTGCCCTCTTCGATGAGATCCTGCAAGGCGAGGCCCTTGCCGGTATAGCCGCGGGCGATGTTGACGACCAGGCGCAGGTTGGCGCGGACCATGCGGTCGCGGGCCGCGGTATCGCCGACGCCGATGAGCCGGGCGAGGCTCTTTTCCTCGTCGGCCGTGAGCAGCGCCGTCTCGTTGATTTCGCGCAAGTAGGTTTCGAGCGGGGATTGCACGGCTTCGGTGCTGTAGCGGCGCAGACGTGACATGGAAGGAGTCATCCTGTCTTTAAAAAGAAACCGACTTCGTCGCGGCGGGTGGGGCGAATCCTCCCGCCGGTGACCCGCAAGGGCCACTGACCGACTGCGCGGTTCAAAACCACCTTCGCAGCATATCCCGAACGTTGCTATCGACCGTCGAAACAAGAACGCGGTACGGTGCGCCCGCCGACCGCGGGTTTTTGCGGAAAACCGAGCGGAAGCGCGGGTATAGCCCGAAAAACCGGCCCGGCACCGGCCGGATCGCGATTCGAGTTGCCACCCCGCCGTGTCAACCGTGATAACCCGCCTTCACGATCTGACGCGGTGGCTCAAATCTATAGTGCGCTTTACGAGCGAATCAAATGCCTTTCCGATCTCATCCGAATCTGCAGGTGAGATCGGCTATTCCCACCGATTATTTTCTGCGGATTGCGAGTTGGACAGGTCGGTTGCCGCGAAGTTCCCCGATTTCCTCTGGGAGGACCACCGGGGAGTTCGGCCGGCGCGCCAGTATCCTGGCACCGCGCGAATCACGGGAACAAGCCGCGCTTCGCTTTTTCGTTGGCGACCTTCTCGACACCGAGGCTCAGGGCGGCGGTGCGCATCGTCAACTTCCGCGAGAGGGCTTTGTGCCGGACCTTCGAGTAGGCCTTGTGCATCTGCTTGCGGAGCGCGCTGTTCACTTGGTCTTCGTCCCACATGAACTGTTGCAGGTCTTGCACCCACTCGAAGTAACTGACCGTGACGCCGCCGGCGTTGCAGAGTACGTCGGGAATGATGAACACGTCCGTCTCGGCGAGAATGCGGTCGGCCTCCGGGGTCGTCGGCCCATTGGCCCCTTCGGCGATCACCCGGCACTGCAACTTCCCGGCGTTCTCCTTATTAATGACGCGCTCCGTCGCGGCGGGGATCAGCACGGTGCAGGGCGTCGTCAGCAATTCGTCATCGGGGATCGCTTCGGCTTTCGGGTAGCCGACGATCGTGTGCCGTTCGTTCTCGGGGGCCAGCACGTACTTCTGAAGTGCGGGGATGTTGATGCCGTGGGTATTGCGGATCGAGCCGTAGCGGTCGCCGATGGCGATGACTTTCAGCCCGAGTTTGTGGAGTTCGTCGCAGGTGACGGAACCGACGTTGCCGTAGCCCTGCACGACGGCGGTGCAGGTGTCGGGGGTGAGGTTCAATTCTTTGAGCGCTTCGAGGATGCAGTAGACGACCCCGCGGCCGGTCGCTTCGCGGCGGCCGATGCAACCGCCGAGTTCGACCGGCTTGCCCGTGACGATCTCCGGGCAGGCGTAGCCGATCTTCATGCTGTAGGTGTCGTAGATCCAGGCCATCGTCTGTTCGTCGGTCCCCATGTCCGGGGCCATGACGTCGACGCGCGGGCCGATGATGCTCAGGACTTCCTCGGTAAAGCGGCGCGTCAGTCGCTCCTTTTCCCCGAGGCTCAACTTCGCGGGGTCGCAGGCGATGCCCCCCTTCGCGCCGCCGTAGGGCAGGCCCATGATGCCGCATTTCCAGCTCATCCACATGGCCAGTGCCGCAACTTCGCCGATGTCGACGTTCGGGGCGTAGCGCAGGCCGCCCTTGCTGGCGCCGCTCGTGAGGGAGTGCTGCACGCGGTAGCCGAGGAAGACCTGCGTTTTGCCCGAGTCCATGCGGACGGGGACGCTGACGACGAGCGAGCGCTTGGGCAACATCAGGCGGTCGATGATGCCGACGTCGAACTCGGGGAGTTCGGCGGCGACGGTCCGCAACTGCTCGCAGGCCATGCGGAAGACTTCGGAATTCTCGAAGAGGTTGTGCGCCGCAACGGGGGTGGACATGGCGGACTCCAGCGTGGCTCGGGAGAGGTGGCTGAGGAAATGATACGGAACGAGACGCCCCATCGACCGGCCGCAGGAGCGCGGGTACAATGAACAAAACGCACGGGGACTTCGCATGAAACTGCTAGGAACGATTGTGAATGGCCGGGTCGAACTCGACACCCCGACGGACCTGCCGGAGGGGACGCGCGTCGTGAGCTTGAAGGCCGAGGAATTCGAGGACCAAGAGGTCTACGAGTATCCCCATCCGATGGCTCCGTACGACCGCGAGAAAGAAATCGCCCTGCTGCGGGAACGGATCGCCGAGCGGGATGCCGGAGTTCCTGGATTGTCGGTCGATGAGGCCTTCGCGGCGGTCGATGCGATGTTGGACGATTGGGCCGTTGCGAGAAAGCGCACATAGCCATGGCAGACATCGTCGCAGTCAGACACGCAGCCATCGCGGACATTGCTCGCATCGAACATTCGATTGCCGAACATGTATCCGCAATTTCCTCACGTCGATGGAGATCGAAAGTCGAACTTGCGATCCGCATGTTGGCGAAAGACGCGCGGAGTTGGCCCGAGGCGGACGAAGCCGCTTTGCTCGAATTGGATCTGCGCTGTCGGACCGTGGGTCGAGGCCGGCACGTTTATCGCGTTCTGTTTACAGTTGATGGTGGAACCGTCGATGTCTTCCGGATCATCCACGCCGCGCAGGATTACCTCACCGAAGACGATCTTTGATCCTCACCTCCGCCCGAATCGCTTTGGCGAGTGACTTTGGCTGGAAGGGCGCGGGTAAAACATCTCAAACTAACGGGGACATCGCATGAAACTGCTGGGAACGATTGTGAATGGCCGGGTCGAACTCGACACCCCGACTGACCTGCCGGAGGGAACGCGCGTCGTCAGTTTGGAGGCCGAGGAATTCGAGGACTTCTACCAGGACTACCCGTTGCCGCAGGAAAGCTGGGAGGAACACATCGCGGATCTGCGCCTCCGGCTCGCCGAATTGGACGCCGGCGCTCCGTGCATGACGGTTGATGAGGCTTTTGCTGCACTCGATGCCGAAATGGGCTGGACAACTCCGACCCTCGGGAAATAGGCATGTCCCGCACAGTGTCGGTTCCCCAAAATGTCCTGCGTGATATGGCTAAAACCGCCAGATCAATCGCGAAGAACGTTTCTGAGGTGTCGGCTCGAAAGTGGCGAAAGCGTATCGAATCGGTTTTTCGGAAACTCGCGAAAGACGCCGAGCAATGGCCCGAAGCCGAAGAGGCCGGCCTCTTCGGACTCAACCTCCGGTGCTGCCTCGTGGGGCGTCGGCCACACGTGTCGAGTTGCTTGCGGCCGGATCGGGCGGCCGCGGGTAAAACATCTCAAACTAACGGGGACTTCGCATGAAACTGCTGGGAACGATTGTGAATGGCCGAGTCGAACTCGACACCCCGACTGACCTGCCGGAGGGGACGCGCGTCGTGAGCTTGGAGGCCGAGGAATTCGAGGACTTCTACCAGGACGACCCGTTGCCGCAGGAAAGCTGGGAGGAACACATCGCGGATCTGCGCCTCCGGCTCGCCGAATTGGACGCCGGCGCTCCGTGCATGACGGTTGATGAGGCTTTCGCGTCCATCCGGGAAGAACTCGGTTGGACCGACTCGCAAGCCGGGAAATCACCATGACACGGAGCGTGACCGTTCCAGCACGCGTGCGCCGGGAACTTTACCGGACGGCTCGCTCGATCGCGTCGAAAGTATCGACTCGGTCCGGAGAACTCTGGCTCGCTCGCATAGAACGCGCGATTCAGCAACTCGCGAAAGACGCCGAGCGGTGGCCCGAAGCCGAAGAGGCCGGCCTATTTGGACTCAATCTCCGGTGCTGCCTCGTGGGGCGACGGCCACACGTGTACCGTATCCTGTTTCGCTGCGAAGACGCGAGTGTCGAAATCGTCAAAGTCCGGCACGCCGCGCAAGATTACCTCACCGAAGACGATCTGTGACCTTCACGCCTGGCCGAATGGCTTATCGAGTCGCTTGCGGCCGGATCGACCGGCCGCAGGAGCGCGGGTACAATGAACGAAACGCACGGGGACTTCGCATGAAACTGCTGGGAACGATTGTGAATGGCCGAGTCGAACTCGACACCCCGACCGACCTGCCGGAGGGGACGCGCGTCGTGAGCTTGGAGGCCGAGGAATTCGAGGACGATGAGGTCTACGAGTATCCCCACCCGATGGCTCCGTACGACCGCGAGAAAGAAATCGCCCTGCTGCGCGAACGGATCGCGGACGTCGAGGCCGGAGTTTCCGGAATGCCCGCCCAAGAAGCGTTCGCGTGGATCAGGGCCGAGCTCGGTTGGATCGATGCGCGGGCAGGGAAGTCACCATGACCCGCATTGTCATCGTCCCGGGGCTGGTTCGTCGAGAAATCTACCGGACAGGTCGCTCTATCGCAGCGAATGTTTCCGAAATCTCGGGGGACCGTTGGCTGGCCCGGGTCGAAGATGCAATTTTGAAACTTGCTCACGATGCCGAGCAATGGCCTGAAGCCGATGAGGCTGCATTATTCGGTAAAGATGTTCGGTGTCGATTGGTTGGCCGTGGTCCCCACGTCTATCGGATCCTGTTCCTGATTCACGCCGACGAGGTCAACATCATCCGAGTCCGGCATGCCGCGCAAGACGACCTCACCGAAGACGATCTTTGACCCTCATGTCCGGCCGAATTGCTTGTCAAGTTGCTTGCGGCTGAACAGCAGCGTCGTCGGCCGGCCGTGCGGGCAATGGTGCGAATCCTCAGCCATCTTCCGCAATTCCAGCAAGTAAGTGATTTCTTCCTGCGTCAACCGATCCCCGGCCTTCACTGCGGCTTTGCAGGCCATCGTCGCCAGTAGGTGGTCGAGTAGAATCTCCTTCGTCGGCGGGCGATCCTTCGACACCAGATAATCGATGACCCCCTGCAAGATTTCAAACGGCGGCCGCCGCGACAGCAGCGTCGGGTAGCTCGAGAGCAGAATCGTCGTGCCGCCGAACTCGGAAACATCCAAACCCAACTCGGCGAGTTGATCCTTGAAGTCGAGCACGATCGCGGCCTGCTCCGGCGGCAGGTCGATCGGTTCGGGGATCAGCAACTTCTGCACTTCGAGCTTGCCCTCGCGGATGCGCTTGCGCAGTTGCTCGAACAAGATTCGCTCGTGCAGCGCGTGTTGATCGATGACGAGCATTCCGTCGTTCGTTTCCAGAACGATGTACGAGTCGTGGACCTGCAGCGCGGAACCGGGCGACAGCGCCGGGAGATTCGACAAATCGGGCGCGGCGACTTCCGGGGCCAAGACGAGAATCGGATCGGCGGGCTTGGGTGTCGAGAGTTGCGCCCCGCGATCCAACGACTCCCACGGCGCTGGCGTTTGCTCCGCCGCATCGCGGCGCGGGCCAAACAGCGATTGCGGCATCGGCGAAGTCGGCGGGTTCAGACTCCACTGCGGCGGCGGGAGAAACTCGCGGAAGTCCCGCCGCGGTTCCGGCTCTTGCTCCGGAATCCGCAACTGCGGGATCAGGTTCTCCTCCATCAGCCGATTCTTCACGCTGCTGCGGACGAGCGAGTAAATCAGGGCGTTCTCGCGGAAACGCACCTCGGCTTTAGTCGGGTGGACATTCACATCGACCGTGTTCGGCGGCACGCGCAGGTACAAGAACCCGATGGCGTAGCGGCCGGTCATCAGCAGGCCCCGGTAGGCCTCTTGGAAGCCGTGGCCGAGGCTGCGGTCGCGGAACCACCGGCCGTTGAGGAACAGGTACTGCAGCTTGGCGTTGCCGCGGTCGCACTTCGGGTCGGCGATGTAACCGTGCAAGCTCACCGGCCCCGGCCCGCTGTCGACGGCGTACAGCGCATCGCGGATTTCGGCCCCGTAAAACAGACCGATGCGGTCCTTCAAATTCGCCGACGCGGGGATGTCGTAGACCATCTTGCCGTTGTGCCGGAGCACGAGGTGCAGCGAGGGGTTCGCCAGTGCCAACCGGGTGACCGTCTCGGTGACGTGGCCGAGTTCGGTGCCGATGGACTTCAGGAATTTCTTACGAACGGGCACGTTGTAGAAGAGGTGCCGGACTTCGATGCGCGTGCCGGGGGAACCGCCCCACGGTCGGACGTCCGAAAGCGCGTGCCCTTCGCAGCGGATTTCGTGGCCGCGCGTCGCCGCCGTCGGCCACGATTGAAGTGTGACGTGGCCGATGCTGCCGATGCTGGCGAGGGCCTCGCCCCGGAAGCCGAGGGTGTGGATGTTGAAAAGATCGTCGGCGGTCACGAGCTTGCTGGTCGCGTGGCTGGCGAAGGCCAATGGCAGATCCTCGGCGTCGATGCCGCAGCCGTTGTCGACGATGCGGATGAGCTCGGTGCCGCCTTGTTCGAGGTCGATTTCGATGCGGGTCGCCCCGGCATCGATGGAGTTCTCGAGGAGTTCTTTGACGACCGACGACGGCCGTTCGATCACCTCGCCCGCGGCGATTTTGGTGACGACATCGGAGGAGAGCTGGAGAATTCGTGGCATGGAGTGATTGTAACGGACGGAACCGCGGGGCGAAGGTCGGTCGCGCCGCCGTATGATGAGTGCATGTCGTATCGCGCGTTCAAACGGCTGCTCGGCGAGTCCCACCTCGAGCGCAAAAGCCGTTACCTGCTCGGGGCGTTGGTCCTCGTGTTGATGGCGTCGAGCTTCGGGTTCTACGCGAATCGGACCGAGGATCTCGCGTACGATCAGCTCACGCACACGGGGCGGACGTTGGTGTCGCCGACCATCGCGCGGCCGCACATCCGCCAGAATAAAGAGCTGTTCGACGGGATGAACGAATTCCAAGAGAACCAGAAGAAAAGCTGGCCCGACGACCTCAAAGATTACAA
Organism: Fimbriiglobus sp.; assembly: GCA_025352235.1. GTDB lineage: Bacteria > Planctomycetota > Planctomycetia > Gemmatales > Gemmataceae > JALHQU01. The sequence continues at coordinate 11,584 of JANXTU010000431.1, read as the reverse complement.
AGCCAAGTTGATCCTGCCCGATTCGACCAAGGCGGAGAACCGCCCCGAACCGGAGGATCAGCCGATCTTGCGGAGGATGCAGAACGAACCGGGACTGACCGAAGACACCCGCTTCCTGCGCCACGAGACGGCGTACCTCTACTACGGTGCCGTGCGGGCCGAGAAATCGTGCGTCGGCTGCCACCGCGACGCCGCCCGGATGGCCGCGTTCGGCGGCGACACCCCCGAGGCCCGCCTCAAAGCCCAAGAGATGGCCAACCCGCTCCTCGAAGACGGGGACCTGATGGCGGTCGTGCAGATCCGCCTATCGTCGGAGATGATCGAATCGGGGCTGCACCAAAACCGGGCCATCTTGATCGCGTTCGCCCTCGGCACCACGCTCGCGCTACTCGCGGGCAGTTACCTGATCGTCCGCTACGTGATCGTGAAGCCGGTGAAGCATTTGAAGTCCGTGGCCGACGCCATCGCCGCCGGGCGTTTCGCGGTCCGTAGCGACATCCAAACCGGCGACGAATTCGAAGATCTGTCGGTGGCGTTCAACCGCATGCTCAGCAACTTGATCCAAATGCAGGAGCGCAACCGGGGGTTGATCGCGGAGCTCGACAAGAAAGTCGACGATTTGGCGCGGGCCAACTTGCAACTCTTCCAGACGGGGCGGATGAAGGCCGACTTCCTCTCGACGATGTCCCACGAGTTCCGCACGCCGCTGAACATCGTCAACGGGTTTTCGGAAATGCTGATCAACTCGCTGTCGCTTTCGGACAAGCAGCAGCGCTGGGCCGCGAACATCCACAGCAGCGGTAAGCAGCTTTTGGTGATCATCAACGAGATCCTCGACTTGGCGAAGCTCGAAGCGGGGAAAACGGAGGTGAAGGTCGAAACGCTCGACGTGCCCGCGTTCTGTGAACAGGCCGCGACACTCTTCCGACCGCAAGCCGAGAAGAAGGAGATCGAACTCTTGGTGCAGGTCGCCCCCGAGTTCCCGGAGATCCGCCAAGACGTCGGCAAGCTCCGCCAGATCGTGTCGAATTTGCTGTCGAACGCGGTGAAGTTCACACCCGACGGCGGCCGCATCACCCTGAGCGCGGCCCACGCCGGCAACGCGTTGATCCTGGCCGTGAGCGACACGGGCGTCGGCATTCCGCCCGAAGAGCAGGAGATGGTCTTCCAGAAATTCCGCCAAGCCTCGAACCCGTTGACGCGCGAGCAAGGGGGCTCCGGCCTCGGGCTGTCGATCGTCCGCGAGCTGGCGAAACTGCTCGGCGGCGACGTGGCGCTGCAAAGCGAATCGGGCCGCGGGAGTACCTTCACACTGACCGTCGCGGCGCGGTTGCCGCCGGGGCCGCTGGCCGGACTCGAGGCGACTCGCGTCGGATAACCGCGGGCGTTTTCGACTTGAGCCGTTCGCCGAAGCGGCCCCGAAGTATCTCGGTGCGGCCGTTCCGCAACCGTTTGTCGCGCACCATCCGGGCGAAGCGCGCCCGGCCACACTTTGGGCGAAGAGTTCCGCTTCCGCCGCCGGAATTTCTTCGATTCGATCTGTCGCGCCCGACGATAGCTCTGAGTAGAATGCTTCCGACGTGCGGGTGAACGAGTGATCCCGACGCGACGTCGGACACGATGCATTCGGACAAAATTCCGAACCGGCATCTTCCCGCCACTGTTTCGCGTGTAGAACTAAGTGAGATATCGCCCCGATGCGTGACGTTCCCGAGCGTTGGCGATCTTGGCGGGTGCGGTTGGCTTCGCCCCCCGCGCCGACCGAACTCCCCCCGGCCTTGCAGCTCCGGGCCACCATGATCGACCCCACGACGCCTTCCCCCGACGACCGCGACCCGACGGACTTCCGCTCGGAAGCCCCGGATGTCCACGGCATCCGCCGCGGCTTGGTCGCGCACATCCGACAATTGATCGCCGCCGGGCAGTACGACACCCCCGAGCGCTGGGCCTTGGCCGAAGAATTCTTGTTCCGCCGCACCGAAGAATCGCGTTAGCCCGGAGCCCGCCCGTGCCTTTGCCGTCGGTCGCGGTGTCGCAATCCCCCGAAGCGCGCTTCCGCGAATTCTTGACCAGCCGGCCGAAGCCGCAGCGCTACACCGATCAGCAGCGCGAACTCGTCTGCCACATTTTCGAGAAGCACCGTCACTTCGACACCGACGAACTCCTCGCCGAACTCAAGGCGGCGAATCGATCCGTCAGTCGGGCCACCGTCTACCGCACCCTCGCCAAGCTCGTCGAAGCGCGGTTGTTGCGCAAAATCGAAATCGGCCCCCGCACCGTCTACGACCACGACTACGGCTACCCGTGGCACGAGCACCTCGTCTGCTCCAACTGCGGCGCCATGATCGAATTCACCCACGAGGGGATCGTCGAAGCGGTGAAGGGAGTCGCGGCCCAAAAACAATTCCGCGTCGAAGGATACGACCTCGTCGTCCGGGGCACTTGCGCCGAGTGCAACGCCGCCGACGCCGCCAAACGCCGGTACGTCATGTAATCTCCGACACGACCCCCGTCATCCGCGGAACACCTGCGGCCCGCGAGTCGGGGGGTCGAAGTCCAGGCGCTTCAAGAACTGCAAGGCATCGGCGGCGCCGAACTCGCGGTCGAGGCCGGGGTCGTGCCAGTCGACGGCGAGGGGGCCATCGTAGCCAATTTCGTTGAGGGTCCGCAGGATGGCATCCCAGTCGATGCCGCCGCGGCCGGGGCTGCGGAACTGCCAGCCGCGGCGCGGATCGCCGCTCGGCCAATAACCCGAGAGCAACCCGGAGCGACCGTTGAGTGTCAGCGTCGCGTCTTTGATGTGGACGTGGTAGATGCGATCCGGGAAGCGGCGGAGGATTTCGATCGGCTCGATCCCCTGCCAGTGGAAGTGGCTCGGGTCGAAGGTGAAACCGAATTCCTCGCGGCCGTGCAGGGCGTCGAGCACGATCTCGGCGGAGTGCAGATCGAAGGCGAGTTGGCCGGGATGGATCTCGCAGGCGAAGCGCACACCGCAGTCGCGGGCCACGTCGAGGATCGGGTTCCACTGCTTCGCGAATTGCTTGAGCGCTTCGGCGATGACCGCCGGTTTCGGGGCCGGATATCCGGTGACGTACGACCAAATCGGCGAGCCGGTGAACCCGCTGACGACCCCGACCCCGAGCTTCTCGGCGAGCCGGAAGGTCGCCATCATCTCCTCGGCGGCGCGCTGCTGCACCTTCGCGGGCTTGCCGTCGCCCCAGACGTAGTCGGGCAGCAGCGCTTGGTGGCGTTCGTCGATGACGTCCGATACCGCTTGGCCGACTTTGTGATTCGCGATCACGGTGGCGTGGAGGTCGTGGCGCGCCAGCAATTCGAGCCGGGCCGGGCAGTAGGCGTCGTCGCTGAGCGCGCGTTGGACTTCGAGGTGATCGCCCCAGCAGCAGAGTTCGACGCCTTGATAGCCCCAGTCGCCGACCTTGGCCGCGAGGGTATCGAGCGGCAAGTCGGCGAACGGGCCGGTGAAGAGCAATATCGGGCGGGGCATCGTGCACCCAAATGTATAGTTCGAGTCGGCGTGCCGAACTCCGTAAGGGGTCGGGTGTTTTGACTCACCCGACCCCTTACGAAGTTCGGCACGCCGTTTCGGTTAAACCGTCGGCGGTGCCGGTGGCGGTTCCACTACCGGCGCCGGAGGAGGTGGTGTCGGCAGCGGCGGGGTCGTCGTCGTTGGCGATTCCGTCAGCGTCGAGGTCGGCGGCACCGGCGGCTGCGGGGCTTCTTCCGCGGGCGAAACGGCCGGGGCCGGTGGCATGATCGGCGGTGCCGTCACCGTTGGCAGCGACACCGAACCGACCGGGCCAGTCGAAACCGGCGGCGCCGGCGGCGGGGCCAGCGCCGGAGCCGGCTGTTCTTCGACGTAGACTTCGTCGAGTTCAACTTCGTCGACCTTCTTGCGCATCAGCAGATAGATCATGGTCGAGGCCGACCAGAAGTAGCTGTAGCTGAAACCGATCATCAGTAGGAACACCAGCACCATCCAGAAGGTGACCATGCCGGCGCCGGCTTCGTTCCACCACGTCATGTCGTCGCGGTAGGCCTTGTCGGCCTGCGGGTTCGACGGCACGTAGTCTTTGCGAACGGTGTTGGCTTTCTCATCGACGACGAATCCCGGCTCCACTTCGGCGGGGCTGCCCTTCAGCATGAGTTCCTGCCAGCCGAGCGACTTGGGGCTGTAGACGAACAGGAAGTCCGGCTTGCGCGAGGTCGCCATCGCGGACGACGGTTGGCTGACGGCCCACTTGCCGAGGTAGACCATGAGGCAACCGACGACGATGACCAAGAAGGTCACGGCGGCGCCGTAGACGACGGCGACGATGGAGTACCAGAGGTACTGCCAGGGCGCTTGGAAGACGTAGTTGTAGCTGCGGCTGAGGGCGTCGAAGGTGTCCGAGCCTTCGGTGCTGATGGTCGTGTACATCATCGGGTAGCCGACCAGGCCGATGAGCAAAATGGCGATGACGATGCCGCCGAGGATAATCAGCGGGAAGCCGATGCCGAAGAGGACGATGTCGCCGAGGATCGGGATCAGCGCGACCGCCCCGTAGAGCGACATGATGAAGACGATAACCGCGATGATGATCAACGGGACCAGCGGCGACAGCAGGTACGAGAGGTAGCGGTTCGCGACGAACCGGCACGCTTGCTTCAAACTGATGCGATCTTTGCCGCCGAATTGCACGGCCGCGATGCGGGTGATGATGCCGCCGAAAAACGCCCAGACGGCGAAGCTCCAAAGCAGGCAGAGCAGCAGATAGAGGCGCGTTTGCGTGCTGGCGTCCGGATCGATGATCTTCGTGACGATCAGAAAGAGTTTGTAGAGCGGTTCGATCAGAACGGGAATTTGTGATAGGACGTAAGTGCGGACGGCTTCGCCCCAGACGGATGACGGAGCGTCGGCGAGCTTGGTCGCGAAGAGGAACGGGTTTTCGCCGCGGAATTCGTCCCACGGCAGCGTCCGGATCTTGCCGCCCTTGCCGGCGAGCGTGTGCAGTGTCGCCCACTGTTTATGGTCGCGGTCGAACTGCGACTGGGCTGCGACCTTGTAATACTCTTCGACTTCGTCGGGCTTATCGGTCTTCGGTTTATCGACCTTCTTTTCCATCGACTTGTTGCTGTACGCCTCGCTCACGCGCAGCGGTTCGGCGTAGTAAAATACCGCCGAGAGCAAGTACCACCCGAACGACATCACGAGGATGCCGGCCGCGGCCACGAGCAATTTCCGCGGGTCGAGGGCGACCTGGAAACTCTTGAAGATCTCCGTCCACTGGTAGTCCTTGCGGACCGGCACCGCGGATGGTTCGACTCGCCCCTCGGCCATGCTATCTCCTCGGTCGGCACATGTGTTCCAAGGTGGAAATATATGCCGCCCCGCCGACGCTGGCCATCGATTGCCCCGAACCGACTCATTTGCCCGGCGTCGGCACCACCGGGTTCTTCGCCCCGGCTTCTTGGATGACGTTCGGCAAGCCATCGAGGAAGTTGCCCGCTTGCTTCCATTCGGCCGGGCCGGCGTACTTGAGCTGCGGGTTCGCGGCGGCGCGGAGCTTCGCGAAGAATTTCGGAATCTCCTCTTGGAGCTTCGCTTCCCGGGCGACCTTATCCAAGTTGGCGCGCTGATCGGCGAACTTCGCGTCGGTGTTGGCCGGGAGGATTTTCTTGAGCTTGATCACCATGTAGCCTTGCTGGGTATGGAGGATCTGGCTCACTTCGCCTTCCTTCAATTGGAAGGCGACCTCTTCGACCTTTTTGTCGTCCGCGGCAAGGTGCCGGGTGATCGGCTTGATCTCGCCGGCGGTGGCGGCGAGGCCCGGGTTGGCCTGCTGGCGCGCTTCGCTGTTGAACTCGGCGGCGTTGTTCCGGATGCGATCCCAGATCTTGGCGATCGCTTTCGGATCGTCGCCCAACGGCCACATGATGATCTGCGCTTGGCGCATCTCCCCGTAGCGGCGCTCGAATTGCAGCTTCAAGTCTTCCTCGGTGACCACGACGTTACCCCGGCACATCTTGGTCAGCAGCAAGCGCGGGCGCTCGATGTCTTCCATCCACTCGTACAGGTTCTTGCCGAACTTCGGCAGCACGACGCGGATGAAATCCTTCTCGGTGATGACGACCCCGTCTTCGCCGGAGCGGGCGACGCTTTCGCGGAAGGCCGCTTTGAGTTCCAAGTCGGTCACCGTGACGTTCAACCGCTTGGCTTCGATTTCGATGATCTTCTTGTTCACGAAGATTTCGAGTTTGTCGGAACCGCCGCGGTCCATGAGGAACTTACCGAACTCTTCGTGCGTGATGTCGACGCCGCCGTAGATGGTCGCGACCGGCGCCGGGCCGGGCGGGGCGGCGGGGGGTACGGCGGGCTGCGATACGGCTCGCCCGGTCATCGCGGCGGTGGCGACCGCCACAAGGCCGAGGGCGAGGCCGCGCCGGGTCCAACGGGAGCGCGTCTGCTGCTGGAGCATGATTCCGTTCCTACGGTTCGATTTCGGTTCAAGTCTCGGCGGGGGGAATACCGACACCGGCCGTGCAGGGCAAGCGAGTTTTGCGGGCGGGGGTGTAGCAACAATTCTTGGAGTCGTCATTCCAGCGTCAACCCACCCACCCTACCGTGGAATGACGTCCGATTTTCGGAACGACTTAGGCGCCGCAACGACTTACGTCCGATTTCGGGTGTCATTCCATGGTTCAGATTCCCAAGTCGTTCACCGAATCTCCAAGAATTGTTGCGATACCCTGCGGGAGGAATCCCTACCGAATCCGGCGGTCGGTCTGGAGTCGGGGAACGATTTTGCGGAAACTCCGATTCGATGCTTGCATGTCCCTCGGAAGATCGCGTACCATCGCCTTCACACCCAACAAGCCGCTCAGCAATGGCCACTTGGTCGCGGGCGAACTCCGGGTGTATCACCTCGCGACCGGAACGCTGGTCTACCGGGATCAGATGGAATACGGGCCGGTCGATTGGGTCGCCTTCACCCCGAGCGGGAAGCGCATCGTCGCCTCGACGGCCGATGGCAACGTCCGCTGGTGGGATGTCGAAAAGAAATGATAACCGCCCGATCCGGCCCACTATTGAAGGAGTCGATCGTGCGCATCCGATCGGTGTTCGTCTACGGCTGCACTCTCTCGCTTCTTTTCGGGGGATCAGTCCCACGAAAATTCTCGGAGGGGTACGCGGCCGAACCGCCGGCAAAGCCCAAAACGACTCTATCTGTGTATTTGAAAGAACAAGGGTATACGCCGAATACACTCCTGGAAACAACCGAGCACGGCATGTTCTTGGTCAAGGTGGTACTCGATGGCAAACCTTTCACACTGATGGTCGACACCGGCGCGGCCGTCATGGTTGCCCTTGGGAAAAAAGCGGGGAAGACCCTTGGTTTTGAATCGGATACACATCGGAACGAAAAGTTGACCGACAGCAACCTCATCTCCTCGCAGAAATATGGGATTGGAACAGTCGAAGATCTGACTGTCGTCTCGGGCGGCTATCGCGTCCGCTCCAAACGCGATCTCCGGATACTCGATGGCTTTTCCTTGACAGCGGGCGTGTTGAATCCCAAGTCCGGAAAAATTGAAACCGTCGAAGTCGATGGGTTGTTGGGGCAACTGTTTCTGCAAGCTCACTGCGCGGTCATCGACAGCGAAACCTCCACGCTGTTCTTAATCGATCTCTATAACCGGGAACTACCGAAGTTGCTCGGACGTTGGGAATGCGTACGCGGTGAACAAGATGGTAAACCTTTGGTCAAGGCCAGTGACAACTGGATCGAATTCCAAAGCGACGGCGCTTCCGAATGTTTTCTGTTCGGCAGAAAGGCGAAAGGCTATCTGCAAGTACATCGTCCCGACGTTCGGCGAATTTTACGCATCGGTAGACAAGGTGAGAAGGCATTGCCTCAGATCCTCTGCCAAGGCAATTATTCTGTCGATGGCGACTCGCTAAAGCTCACTCTGATCGACGAGTCTCGCAAGGAAGCGGCCGATGCAGAGTGGGTGAGCAAATCGTTCCCGTACAAATTCGAATCCAAAAAGGATTCGGGCCATGTGTACTACGAATTCAAACGCAAGACGGAATAGGTTGATCGTCGATCGTTAGTCACAACTCGCGGAAGGCCTGCCCCTGATGTGGGTCGCCTTCACGCCGAGCGGCAAGCGGATCGTCGCCTCGACGGCCGATGGCGTCGTCCGCTGGTGGGATGTCGAGAAGAAATAGCATCGCGGTGGGGGTAGACGGACTTCCCTTCGTGATGCTACAGTCGCCCGCATGATCCGACCGCCCGCCTTTCGCATCGGTTTTTGGTGCGCCTATGGGGAGACCCTGCTGCCGCAAACCGGCATCGGCGTCTTCGCCTACGAGTTGATCGACGCCCTGTTGCGGAACCATCCGGAGGTCGAAGTCTGCGTTGCGTATCGCGCCGGCGACGGCCCGTTGCTCGCGGACTTCGCGGCGAAGCACCCCGGTCGCATTCGGCTCCTCGGCCACGAACACCCGGACGCCTTGCGGGCCATGGCCCGTGCCGAACGCGACCGGGGTATCCCCGCGCGCTACGCCCGCGCCACGCGCCGACCCCGGAGTTGGGTCGCTCGATTGCGCGCGCTGCGGAACCGGCCGCGGACACCCGGGCTGATTGCGCTGGCGATTTTCGCGTTGCCGCTGTTGATCGCGGTCAAGCTCCTCGGGTGGATGCTCATGCCGTTGCGGCTTCGACACCGGGCCTGGCTCGCGTGGGCCGAAGCCCCGGTGATTCTGCCGTTCGATTCGTGTACGCCGACGGAATTCGAACTCGCCGTGATGCAACCGGGACCCTTGGCCGATGCGGCCGGGTGCGACGTTTGGGTCTACCCGTATCTGGGCGTCCTCCGCGAAATTCGCAGCCATGCGTCGGTGCTGTTCATCCACGATCTCGTCTTCTCGCGCTTCCCGGAATTCTTCGGCCGGGCGAATGTCGACGCCCTCGAATTCGTCCTTCGACACCGCCGCGAGGAAGCGACGCTCTTCGGCTGTCTGTCGGAGTTCATCCGGCAGAATGACCTTTTGGGGATGTTGGGGCTGCCGGCGGAGCGTGTCCGGATGATCCGCCCCGGCGTGCCGCGAGATTGCTGGCCGACGGGCGAGCCGGTGCCGGCCGAACCGCGCCGATTGCCGACCCGGTACTTCTTCTACCCCGCCGGCATGCGCGGTTATAAGAACCACACGATCCTGCTCGACGCCCTCGTCGAATTGGAGCGCGGCGGCATCGCGGCCGACTTAGCCATCACCGGCGAAACGCGGGCATCGGCACCGCCCGCGTTCAAAGAGAAGATCGTCGCGCTCGGGTTGCAGGGGCGCGTCCATTTCCTCGGGACCGTATCGCGCGCCGAACTGAAATCCCTCTACCGGCAAGCCGTGGCCACCGTGGTGCCATCGCTGTACGAGCAGGGTTCGTTCCCGATTTACGAAGCGGTGTTGCTCGGCTGCCCTGCGGCCTGTTCGGACATCCCCGCGCTGCGCGAGCAGTGCGACGGCTTCGGCGAGGCCATGCTGCACTTCGATCCGCACGACCCGGTCGCGGTCGCGGATGCGATGAAGACTTTGTGGACCCGGCGCGAGGAATACGCCGCACGGCAGCTCGAAGCGGCTCAGCGCGTCTGGCCGAGGGATTGGGACGGCATCGCTGCGGGCTGGCTGGCTGTCTTCCGGGAGGCGGTGGAGCGGCACCGCCGGCGGGCGGGGTGATTCCGCTACAACAACCGCATGTTCATCCTCGACAATCCGACGCTCCGGCCGGTCGCCCTCGGGCTCACGGCCATCGGCGTGCTCGCCGGAGCGGTGGGGACGTTCGCGGTCGTCCGCCGGCAGAGTCTGCAAGGAGATGCCATTTCCCACGCGGCCCTGCCGGGCGTGGCGTTGGCGTTCATGTTCGGCGGGCGCTCGCCGCTGATGATCCTGCTGGGCGCGGCCGTCACGGGCTGGCTCGCGATGAGCTTGGTCAAGGGGATCGTGAGCCGCAGCCGGGTCCCATTCGACACCGCCCTCGCCGGGGCACTCTCAGTGTTCTTCGGCTTCGGACTCGTACTGATGACATACCTGCGGAAGCTGAACGAAGTCCTCAGTACTCGGCCGGCCGAGGGGATGCTCGAAGAGTGGTTGGAGCCGCACGCGCGGGACGCCACGAAGCACGGACTGGAGAAGTACCTCTTCGGTCAAGCCGCATTTTTAGAGGACGCCGACGTGACCACCATCGTCGCGTTGGGCGCCGCGATCTTGGCGATGCTCGCGCTCTTTTGGAAGCAATTCAAGCTGGCGAGTTTCGACCGCGAATTCGCGGCCAGCCTCGGCTTCCCGATGCGGGCGCTCGATTATTTGATGACCTCGTTGATCGTCTTCACGGTCGTCCTCGGCCTGCAATTCGTGGGGGTGGTGCTGATGAGCGCCTTGCTGGTGGCGCCGGTCGTGGCCGCGCGGCAGTGGGTCGACCGGCTCGGCGTCCTCTGCCTCCTCGCCGGGATCATCGGCGGCGTCGCCGGGTTTGCAGGGGCGGTGATCGGCCATCAGCGCAGCGGCTTGCCGGCGGGGCCGGTGGTCGTGCTGGCCGTCACGGCGATCGTGGTGGCGTCGATCCTATTCGCCCCGCGGCGCGGGTTGGTCTGGGGATCGAAGAAAGTCCGCGTGAGCGGATGAGTTACCAACTCGAAGTGATCCTCGTGTTGGCTGCGGTCGGGGCGGCCTGCGCCGTGCCGGGGGTGTTCCTCGTGCTGCGGCGGGTGGCGCTCGTCGCCGATGCCATCAGCCACGTGCTGCTCTTCGGCATCGTGCTGGCGTATTTCGTCACGCGGGATCTCGGTTCGCCGTGGTTGTTCTTCGGGGCGACGGCCAGCGGCGTGCTGACGGTAGCGCTCGTCGAATTGCTGCGTCGCAGCGACCGCCTGGCCGAGGACGCCGCCATCGGGCTGGTGTTCCCGGCGCTCTTCGCGGCCGGCACGCTGCTCGCGTCACTCTTCTTGCGCAGCACGCATCTCGACGTCGATAGCGTCCTGCTGGGCTTCGCCGAGTTCTCCCCGACCGACCGCCTCGCGTGGTTCGATCATCTCCCGCGCGCGGTCGTCGTGTTGAGTGCGATCTTCGCCGTGGAAATCGCCCTCGTCGTCCTGTTCTTCAAAGAGTTGAAGCTGGCGACGTTCGACGCGGCGCTCGCTTCGACCTTCGGGTTCGCCCCGATGTTGCTGCACTACGGGTTGATGACCATGACCTCCCTCACGGCGGTGGCCGCGTTCGACGCCGTCGGCCCGGTGGTGGTGGTGGCGCTGCTCGTCGTCCCCGCAGCGACGGCGTTTCTGCTGACCAACGACCTCGCCGCGATGATCGCCCTGAGCATCGGCTTCGGCGTCTCGGGCGGCGTCCTCGGCACGCTGGCCGCCCTCGCGTTGGACACGAACATCGCCGGCACCGTCGCCACGGCAGTGGGGCTGCAATTCGCAGCGGTCTTCGCGGGGGTCACCGGGCTCGGAAAATCCTCGCGTTGAACCGAGTTCTCAAGGGGCGACGCATGTTGGTGCCGGACCGTTGCGCGGAGTGCGGGGAACTGTT
>JANXTU010000429.1 GCA_025352235.1 Fimbriiglobus sp. | reverse complement strand
AATCGAAGCGTCTCTGCTCTTGGCGGATCGGCCCGCCGCGGGCGAGGTACTCCCATTCGTCCGCCGTCGGCAAGCGGTAGGTGTAGCCATCCCCCCGGCACTTCTTGTTCAGCTCGATGAGGAACGATTGGTCGATGAGGTCGGCGCTCACGGCTTCGACGGGACGGCGGTCTCCCTTTGAAGCGGCTTGGGTTCGCCCCGCCGACCACCGCGAGCCATTCGGCCTGCGTGACGGGGTAGACACCGGCCCAGAAACCGGCTTCGATGGTGAACATCCGTTTGACCGGTTTGCCAGAGCCGCCGCCGAGCCAAGAGTCGCCCGGCGGCACCCAAGCGAACTTCATCCCGAGTTTGTTCGTGATCGTCTGGCCGATTTTCGGGACCGGGTACTTCTGGGCGAGTTCGTTCATCTCCGGGTCGTTCTTCTTGAGCGCCACAAACTCGGCGATGAGGCCCGGCAGCATCGGAGCCTTGAACTGTTTTGCGCCGAGGCGATCGTGAACTTCCTTGTGCAGGAATCGCAGGCGATCGCGGATCGGGTACTTCTGGGCGAGTTCGTTCATCTCCGGGTCGTTCTCCTTGAGCGCCACGAACTCGGCGATGAGGCCCGGCAGCTTCGGATCCTTGAACTGATTGTCGCCGAGGCGATCGTGCACTGCCTTGTGCAGGAATCGCAGGCGATCGCGGTCGGTCGCGGTCTGCCGGAAGAAGGCCTCGTCGCGGAAGGCGAGCAACTCGGGGCGGAAGTCGGCGAGCGTCGTCGCGGCGAGTTCGAAATCGTGGAGTTGCAGCGCGGCGCGGGCCTCCGCTTGGAGGGCTTGGGCTTCGTTTTCGAGCCGCGAGACGCGTTGGGCCGCGGTTTCGGGTTTGATGGCGACGGGGATCGGTTTGGTGGGAACGAGTTCCAGTTCGATCGGGTCGACTTCGCGCGGCACCGCGACCTTGGGAGTGCGGAGTTCGTGCAACTCCGCACTCATGGCATTCGCGTTCGGCGGACGCCGAGTCGGCTCGCGGGACGTGCATTGCTTGATCAGTTCGATCAACGGGTCCGAAGCCCCCTTCGCACGGAGGTCGTATTCCGCATCGGAACCGGGGGCGGCATCGAGTTGCCCGGTGATCATTTGATAGGCGATGACCCCGAGGGCGTGGACGTCGTCGCGCGGGTCGATGGCGCGCGAGCCGGCTTTCTGTTGCGGGCTGGCGTAGAGCGGCGTGTGCGACCCGCGTAGATAGGAGGCCAGCACGGCCCCTTGGCTCATGCCGCGCGAAGCGTCGCCGCCGAGGCTGCGGCGCGAGGAAATGGCGCCGATCCCAAGGTCGGCGACTAACAATTTGTCCTTATCGCAAAGGATGTTCGACGGTTTCAAGTCGCGGTGCACGATGGGATCGGGCTTACCTTCGGCGTTGGTCAGGTTGTGGAAGTGGCCGACCGTCCCGGCGAGTTGCAATCGTCCGTCGACGGCGGTTTCGTAGCGCGACGCCGGGGCGAGACCTTGCCAGCGGTGGATAAGGGCGGTGAGGTCACCGCCGGCGATGTACTTATAGCGGAGCCACGGGACGGGGTCCCCATCGGCCCAAACGTCGTGCAGCGGCACGATGCCGTCCAACTCCCCTTCCTTGAGCAAGCGGTTGAGCAAGTCGTTTTCGTTCAGCAGCGATTGCTCCGTTTCGCTGAGCCCATGGCTGAGCTTCACCGCGCCGAGCAAATTGCCGGCGCGGGTGCTTTGGACTTTCCAAACTTCGCCGAATCCGCCGGCGCCGACTTGTTCGACCAGGCGCCAGCCGCGTAGGAACACGGGGGTGTCGCCCGCTTTGAAGCGGGGCAACCGGACGGGGAAGAGTTTGACGAGGTCTTCGGCATCGTGGACAGCGTAGTTGGCGGGCAGCGTGGTCCCGGTCGGGTCTTCCGCCCGGCGGAGCGACGCGCGGATGCTCGCGGGGATCAGCGTAACCAGGCGTTCGATTTGGCCCTGCAGTTCGGGATCGTCGGTCGCGAGTTTCGCGGCTTCGATGCCGGCTTGCTTGGCTTCCTCGAAGGTCAACTTGGCGGCGGTGAGGATGTCTTGGTGGAGTTGATTTTGCTTTTTGTCCAGGCGGTAATCTTTCCAAATGTCGACGGCGACTTTGCCGAGCAGATTGCCCGCGGAGAACAGGGTGGGGTCGATGGCCGCCACCGCGATATTCGCCAAACCCTGCTTGGCGAACGACCGGCTGACGCGGAGGAAAAAGTCGATCACCATACGGGTTCCCTCGGCGGCGATGAGTGATTCGGTGTCCGCCCGTCCGGATTTCAGCCGCTGCGGAAAATTGCGAGCGTGCTTCTGACAATCGGGAACGAATCATGAAGACGGGTGCATTTTAGGAACCGGCGCCACCGCGGGGGGGCCACCGGGATAAACTGGCGATGCGAGAACCGTTCGCCTGGAGCCACCATGAGCAGCGCCGAAGCTTTCCCCGTCGATAGGCAACCCGCGCCGAAGGGCCTGCTCGAAAAGCTCGGCGCGGCGCTGCCGATCGCGCTGACCGCCATCGCGACGGCGTTCGCCGGTCTCAGCACCAGCGAAATGAGCCGGGCGATGTATTGGCGCAGCGCCGCGGCGCAAGATCAGGCGAAGTCCAACGACCAATGGAGCCTCGCGGCGCACAAGCGGGATCGCGCGATCATGATGCAGACGTCGGCCCTGCAACTG
>JANXTU010000379.1 GCA_025352235.1 Fimbriiglobus sp. | reverse complement strand
CGGACCCAGATTAGAGCAGTTTCTGAATCTTCGTGCGGAAGTCGCCAGAATTCCGGTGAAAGCTCGGAAGTCTGGCGACTTCCGCTACGATCAAATCGAAAATGCCCTAACCACAGAGGCACCTTCTACGGACCAGATTAGAGCAGTTTCTGAATCTTCGTAGCGGAAGTCGCCAGACTTCCGGCCTGTGAAAGCACTACGATCAAATCGAAAATGCCCTAACATCCTGGCTGAATCCCCCCGCCATGGGTGCGGGTGGATTCGCCAAGTTCACACGTTCAGCGGGCGACCGGCGTACGTCCATTTGTACGGCTTCGCCATCGTCCGGTTGAAGTAATCGATGAACTCTAGCAGGCGGTTCCGCAACTCGGCTTTCGACCGGAAGTCGCCCCGCGTCATAACCCGACGCGTCCGCACGCTGAACCCGATCTCGACTTGGTTCAGCCACGACGTGTGCTTGGGCACATACACGAATCGGATCCGGTGGCTCGCGTCCTTCAAAAACGCCTTCCGCGTCGGCACGGACTTCAGCACGCCGCTCTTCCCCTTTTCACCCAGCGACTCCGTCGGCAGGGCGCACAAGCCCGCGATCAACAGCACCAGCGTCGCCGAGCCGTGCGTCGTCAGGTTGTCCGCGACGAAGATCCAACCGGCCGACGGGTCCGTCGCGATCGTCCGCCCGATGTGGGCCGCGAAGTCCGCTTCGTTGCGCGTCGCCTCCACCGTCGGAGCGATCACTCGACCCGTCGCCACCTCGAAGTTCGCCGTCAGACATTGCGTCCCATGACGCTTGTATTCGAACTCCCGTTTCTCGACCTGTCCTGGACGCATCGGCTTGGTCGGCGCGATCCGCTCCAACGCCGGAATCCCCGTCGTCTCGTCGACGCACACCGTGTGAATCCCCTCGCATTTCAGGCGTTCCGGCGCCGCTCGGTACGTCTCACACACGCGGCGGTCCCCCAAATTGCTGCCGAGCGACAAGTGAGCGATGGCCATGCCGAACCCCCGACCGCGTGCGGAATCACCCTGTCGAAGATACGGCCCGGCCCGCCTACGCCAACAGCCACATCTACCCGATGAGGATGCCATCCTACGTGGCGACCAGTTTCCAACTGGTCGACAAGCGATTGGACAAGCGCCAACCGTGATGCCATCCTACGTGGCGACCAGTTTCCAACTGGTCGACAAGCGATTGGACAAGCGCCAACCGTGTCTCGGATACGCTGGGGTTCTTGTTGTCGACCAGTTGGAAACTGGTCGCCACGTCAACAGGCTGGCCTCGTGGCGTACCGAAGCATCGACGGGAAAGAAAATCGACCCCCGGCCGAGCGTGGGCTGGAAAATATCCGGTGACCCCCTCGGTTCGGGGAGGATGCCATCCTACGTGGCGACCAGTTTCCAACTGGTCGACACGCGATTGGACAAGCGCCAACCGTGTCTCGGAGACGCTGGGGTTCTTTTTGTCGACCAGTTGGAAACTGGTCGCCACGTCAACAGGCTCGCCTCGTGGCGAACCCGAAGCATCGACGGGAAAGAAAACCGACCCCCGGCCGAGCGTGGGCTGGAAAATATTCGGTGACCCCTTCGGTTCGGGGCGTTTCTTCAAAGATAACTGAACCACCTGAAAACCTAGGATTATGTTTGAAGAAACCCCCCGAACATAGGGGGGTTCAAGGGGGTTTCAGATCAAACGTTTGGTTTGGGCGTCATATCCTCCGCGATCCAGTATCGAAACGGACCACTTTTTCCACCGCCGCCTTCCTTGAGCCAATCGGGTGACTCTGTGCCGCTGATCGTTTCGGATCCCTCCCCGCTGAATGTGCTCATTCGCGTCGGACGAGTCGATGTGCTACCCGCGCTATTCGGGCGTGTTGTCATACCGGGAGCCGTCGCCGCAGAGATGGTTCACCCGAAAGCCCCCGAGATCGTCCGGGCGTTCATCGCCGACTTGCCGACTTGGTCGAGCATACAATCGCCCGCCGAACTGATGGAATTCCCGACGCTCGCGACGGGCGGGAAATCGCCCGAAGTCGGGGGCTCGAAGTCATCGGGATTTTAGAGCGGGCGGCCGACCTGGGTCTGATCGCCGATCTCGCCTCGGTTTACGGCGAAATCCGGACGATGCGATTTCACATTTCGGGCGCGCTGCTCGATGAGTCGTTGGGGCGTCACCATCGAAAACAATCACCCGAATAATCCGGCGCGAACCGATTCGCTTTTGCCGCGTCTATGTGGTGACTCGACACCCGGAAGGAGGAACCCCGATGCGCCCGATTCATTTTCGACAATCCGCGCCGCACCCCGGCAAGTTTTCCCCCGACCGGAGTCTACCCTTTGAAGAGACGGAGGCAGGCCCCGCGGGGTTGGGAGACATCGACGGCCGAACTCGGCCCTGACGATGGAACCGATCCGAGGGCGTTCCACGACAAACCGTGGAACAGACCGCCGAGTGCGACTCGCAAGACGTCGCAACTCTGCGGGCAAGTTTTGGAAGCTCTGCACGGGATCCTTTCGGGGATGGCCGATGATCGCTTGCAAAACTTGGCGGTGGTGAAGGTCGAGCCGGCGCCCAACACGGGTCGGTTACGCGTGACAGTCGCCGGATTTACTCCAGCAGACGCCACGGACCCCACCACCCGCACGAACGCGATGCTCGCATTTGCAGAAGGCCGGTGGGTTGTTGCGGCGGGAAATCGCGCGGGCGATCCATCGCAAATACGCCCCGGAGTTGGTCTTCCACCTCGCTTGACATCATTGAACTTCAACGCGGCGCAGCCCTTCGGTGCGCCGCACTTTCGTTTGCGGCTTGACTCCGACGGGGTTGCCGATCAACTCGAGCCGATCAAAAGGCGAGTGGCGATCAAGCTCATCAAGCCGGGGATGGACTCTCGGAGCGTCCTCGGTCGATTCGAGGCCGAGCGCCAAGCGCTCGCGGTGATGGACCACCCGAACATTTCCAAAGTATTCGACGCGGGCACCACGACCGACGGCCGGCCGTACTTTGTGATGGAACTCGTGAAGGGGACGCCGATCACCGAGTTCTGCGATTCCCGCAAGTTGACACCGAAGCAGCGGCTCGAACTGTTTATCCCCGTGTGCCAAGCGATCCAGCACGCCCACATGAAGGGCATCATCCACCGCGACATTAAGCCGAGCAACGTGATGGTGGAGCTGCACGACGACCGGGCGGTGCCGAAGGTCATCGATTTCGGCGTGGCCAAAGCCATCGGCCAGCAGCTCACCGACCTGCTCCAACTCTGGGCACAGGTGGTGACCGGCGGGGAGCTTAGGACCGGCGATTCATCAACTGTCGGAATTACTGGGAACCACTCGATAATTCCATTTGGGGATGTTGTTGTCGAACACGGTTTTCATCGTCTCCTTGAAATCGTCCGCTACTTTGAGTCCGATTTGATACATCCGGCG
>JANXTU010000363.1 GCA_025352235.1 Fimbriiglobus sp. | reverse complement strand
CCTTCTTCCATGATCTGGAGAAGCATGTTCCAGACGTCCGGGTGGGCCTTCTCGATTTCGTCGAGGAGCACCACGCTGTAGGGCTTGCGGCGGATCTTCTCGGTGAGTTGGCCGCCTTCCTCGTAGCCGATATAACCGGGGGGCGCCCCGACGAGCCGGCTGACGTTGTGCTTCTCCATGTACTCGGACATGTCGAGTTGCACGATGGCCGCGTCGTCGCCGAACTGGAATTTGGCGAGCGCCTTGGCGAGCAAGGTTTTACCGACGCCCGTCGGCCCGGCGAAGATGAAGCTGCCGATGGGCCGGCGCGGATCTTTCAACCCGGAGCGGCTCTTGCGGACGGCCTTGGCGATGGCCTTGATGGCTTCGTCTTGACTCACGACGCTGCCGTGGAGTTCGTCTTCCATCTTCAGCAGCCGGCGGGTTTCGTCTTCTCCGACTTTCTTCAGCGGCACGCCGGTCATCTTGGAAACGACTTCTGCGATGACTTCCTCGTCGACGACGCCGTCGACCTCCTTGGCGCGCTCTTTCCAGTCCTTCGTGATCGAATCTTTCTTCTTCTTCAACTTGTCGGCTTTGTCGCGGAGCGCTGCGGCTTCCTCGAACAACTGGTTTGCCACGGCCTGTTCTTTTTCGGCGTTGAGCTTTTCGATCTGCTCGTCGATTTCCTTGAGATCCGGCGGACGAGTCATTGCTTTCAAGCGGATGCGGGCCCCGGCTTCGTCGATGACATCGATGGCTTTGTCCGGGAGGCAACGGCCGCTGATGTACCGATCCGATTGTTCGACGGCGGCCCGCAGCGCGGCATCGGTGATCTGCACGCGGTGGTGCGCTTCGTACCGGTCGCGCAACCCCTTGAGGATTTCGACCGCTTCGTCTTTGCTCGGCGGATTGACGATGACTTCTTGGAAGCGGCGGGCGAGCGCCGAATCCTTCTCGATGTACTTGCGGTATTCGTCGAGGGTGGTCGCGCCAATGCACTGGATCTCACCGCGGGCCAGGGCCGGCTTCAGCACGTTGCTGGCGTCGATGGCGCCTTCGGCGCCGCCGGCGCCGACGAGGGTGTGGAGTTCGTCGATGAAGAGGATCGTGTTCTTCGCCCGGCGGACTTCATTCATGACCGCTTTGATGCGCTCTTCGAACTGGCCGCGGTATTTTGTGCCCGCGACCATCATGGCGAGGTCGAGGACGACCAGACGGCGGTCGCGGAGCAAGTCTGGGATGCTGCCGTCGACGATCATCTGGGCGAGGCCTTCGACGATGGCGGTCTTGCCGACGCCGGCTTCGCCGAGAAGCACGGGGTTGTTTTTCGTGCGGCGACTGAGCACCTGCACGACCCGTTCGATTTCGTTGGAGCGGCCGATGACCGGGTCGAGCTTGCCCTGGCGGGCGAGCTCGGTGAGGTCGCGGCCGAAGCTGTCGAGGGCCGGGGTCTTCGACTTGGACTTGCCGGACGAGGAGCGCTCGTTCGACGAGCCGCGATCACCACCGCCGCCGGCGGGTTCTTGTTCATTCGGCATTGGATTGTGCCCCAGCAGGTTGAGAACTTCCTCCCGCACATCTTCGAGTTTCAGGCCCAGGTTCATGAGGACCTGCGCCGCCACCCCTTCTTGTTCCCGCAGGAGGCCGAGGAGCAAGTGTTCGGTACCCACGTAACTGTGGTTCAAATTCCGAGCTTCCTCGATGGAATACTCGATGACTTTTTTGGCTCGCGGCGTGTGGGGCAGACGCCCCATCACGACTTGATCGCCGCCTTGGCCGTGCTGGACGATCCGTTCGACTTCGAGGCGGATCTTCCGCAAATCGACGTCGAGGTTCTTGAGCACGTTCGCGGCCACACCCGAGCCTTCTTTCACCAGCCCGAGCAGGATGTGCTCGGTGCCGATGTACTCGTGGTTGAAGCGCTGGGCCTCTTGGTTGGCGAGCTGCATCACCTTCCGGGCGCGGTCTGTGAATCGTTCGTACATCGGTGCCATCTCCGTCGGTCGGCTCGGTCGCACGCACGCGGCCATCGCCTACCTGCCATCATATGCGCCGGCCGGTGCGCCGTAGTAACTGTGCGAAGCGAGAATGTCGAATAGTATGTCGCGTGCCGCGCGGAATCAAGACGCGGGATTGGGAGAAAGCATTTCTCGCCGGGCCAGCCGGCGCTGTCGAGGAACGCAATCTTCGCGTCTCATTTCTCCAAGCCGGAGCTGCGCAGGATGAACTTGTACTGCGTCCGCTGGTAGTGCGGCGACAGGATGCCGTGACGGGAACTCGGGTAGACCATCACGTCGAAGTCCTTGTTCGCTTTCTGGAGGGCTTCGATGAACTTCAGGCTGTTCTGAGCGTGGACGTTGTCATCCACTAAACCGTGGACGATCAGCAACTTCCCGTGCAGGTTCGCGGCGGTCTTCAGCACCGACGACTTCTCGTACCCGGCGGCGTTGTCCTTCGGCAGGCCCATGTAGCGCTCGGTGTAGATGCTGTCGTACAGCGACCAATCTGTGACGGGCGCCCCGGCGATGCCGGCGCTGAACTTCTTGGAGTGCGTCAGCGCGTAGGCCGAGATGTAGCCCCCGTAGCTGTGGCCGCTGATTCCGACGCGGGTCGTGTCGGCCCACGGATTTTTGCCGATCCAATCGACGGCTGTTTCCAAGTCTTTGAGTTCCTGCACGCCGAGTTGTTTGAAGCAGGTCCACGCCGATTGGGCCCCTTGGCCGCTGGCACTGCGCGGATCGATGCGCATCACGACGATCCCCTGAGCCGCCAAGATCTGCTCGAAGCCGCCGCGGGTACCGGCGCCATCTTTCACCGTCGGGGCGTGCGGCCCGGCGTAGGTCATTATCCAGATGGGGTAGCGGTTGCCCTCGTGGAAATCGGGCGGGTACGTGATGGCCGCATCCATCGCGAAGCCGTCGGGGGTTTCAATTTTCACCCGTTCATACCGGCCGTAAAGGAATCGCTCACGATCGTAGGAGGGGTTGCTGTCGAGAACGCGCACCGGCTTGCGGACGAGTTCGCGCAGCACCGCTTGCACCGGCGCCGCGTCGTTACTTTGACGGTCAATGTAATGGGCCCCCTTGGGTGCCAGCGTGATCGCGTGCGTGCTGCCAGTCTGCGTGAGGATCGTCAGGCTCGACGGATCGCGCAGGTTCGTCATGAGGAAATCGACACCGGTCGGGCTGCTGGCATTCGCGGTGAAATAGATGTCCCCGCTGGCTTCGTCGATGCGGTCGAGGCTTTTGATGTCGAAGTTCCCCGCCGTGATGACCCCGTTCAACTTGCCGTCGGCCGCGTAGTGGTAGAGTTGCTTCCAACCGCTGCGCTCGCTGAGGATGAGGAACGAACCATCCTTCAGCCAATGCGGTTCGCCCAAGTCTTCGACCCAGGCTTTGGTCGTCTCACGGAAGAGCACTTTCGGCTTCGCGGCGAAGTCGGGCCACGTCGCGAAGTCGAGCCACGTCTGCTCGCGGTTTTGCAAATAGGCGAACGGCACAGGCGTCTTGCCGGGTACCCAACCGACGCGGGCGATCACCGTGGCGTCGGCTTTGTACCCTTCGAGATTCAGGAATACCGGCTTCGGTTTGTCTTCGAGTTTCACCACGCCGATGCTGACCAACGGATTCGCATCCCCCGCCTTCGGGTAGTTAATCGTGGACGGCGTGCCGCGCAGCGATGAACCGTCGAGCACGTTGAACTTCGGCACCGGCTTGTCGTCGAACCGCATGTAGGCGATGGCCGTGGAATCGGGGCTCCACCAAAACGCGCCGCCGTTGCGATTGAAGATTTCTTCCTCGTAAACCCAGTCGCTGCGGCCGTTGAGAATCTCCCCCGCGCCGCCATCGGCGGTGAGTTGCGTGACCTTCGCCGTCGCGATGGCGATGCTGAAAAGGTTCCCCTTGCGCACGAATGCAAGATGCTGGCCATCGGGAGAGAAGGTCGGGAATTCGTGTTCTTTCTCACCGTCGAGACGCTGGGCCGCGGAGCCGTCCCGATAGACGAGTACCAACCCGGCGCCGGTATCGAAAAGAATCTTCGCGCGGTCCGCATCGAACTGGAATTTCGTACCGCGAGTGAACAAAGCCGAGATTTTCGAATCGGTCCCGCTGATTCCGGCGAGCGATTTTTTTAATTTCTCAACATCGACGAACAGCTCCGCGCGACCGGATCGCGCGGCGACCTTCCAAAGTTTCCCTTCCTTCACCTGCAACCAATGCTCGCCGTCAGGGAGCCAGGTCAATTCGCCCAGGCCGGTAGGGGGGATCCGTAGCGGGGCCGATTGTTCGAGGGTGAACTTCTTCTTGGCGACGCGATCTTCGGGCAGCGGCCGCGGAGCGCCGGTGAAGACCGGCCCGAGCTTCGGCAAACGCACCACGGGGAACGGCGACTTCACCGCGAGCGCGGCGTCGAACGCGTTCCAGGTCGTCAGGCCGTCTTCGGATTGCGGCTCGAGCAAGTAGGCCGCGAGCCGGCCGAGGGGTTGGGCCGTCCGCACGAGGAACATCCCCGGTTGGGCCATGGTCGTCGATTTCGCCAACGTCGTTTCGACCGTCACGGTCGTGTGCTTTTGGAACGCCGACTTCGCCTTGGCGATCTCGGTGACGGTGTAGGTCTCGGTGTCGACTTCAATCTGCTCGCGGAGTTCCTCGACCTTGATCCCGTGCCGGCGGAGCGTGTCGGACACGGCGGCGAACTCGGCGGGGATCAGGTACGCCGTGGGCACGTCGACTTCGAGTGTCGGCACGACCTTCGTGACGATCTTGAGTTCAAAATCCTTCGGTTGGCGCGGTTCAGCCGGCTTGCCATCCTTCTCGACGTAGCCGAGGACGGTGGCGGTCTTTTCTTGCGCAACGGTCTTCGTCCGCAGGGTGATCTTTGCCGGCGTCTCCCGTGCCGCGACGACGATTTTGTGGATCGCGGCCAAGTTCGCCGCGACGTGCTCGAGGTTCGCTTTCACGAAGGCGTAGCTCGCCTTCACGCGTTCCTCGTAGGTGGCGTAGCTGTAACTCTCGCTGAGGATGCCGAGGCGACCCTGCATTGCGAACAAGGGGGTGCTGTAACGCGGGGTGGTGCCGTAGGTGGACCATTCGGTGCGGTCGCGGTTGAAGTTGCCGTACCAGAAACTGTCGTAGCCGGTCGCCGTCTTCAATTTCGCGGTGAGATCCGGGAAGAGCTTGGCCGACGTGTACGAGACGAGGTCGGGGTGGGCCGCGGCGGTGCGCGGGCCATCGTAGGTCAGCTTGTAGCGATGCTGGCTACCGTTCGTGGTGTGGCAGTCGACGACCATGAGCGGATCGACTTGCACCACAATCTTCAGCAACGCCCGGATCTCTTTGGTCTCGAGTTTGACGAAGTCGCGGTTGAGGTCGAGCCCGTCTGCGTTCTCACGCTGGCCAACACCGTCTGCGGGGCCGTTTTGCTCGGTGCGGTTTTTCTTGTCGATGCGGTCGTTTCCGTCCGGGTTGATGTTCGGCAAGATCACGATGCGCAGCGTCTTCAGCAGTTCGCTTTTGCCCATCGCCAGATCGCGGGCCAACGCCAGCACCGCTTCCTTACCGTCGACTTCCCCCGCGTGGATGTTCGCAAAGATTAGCACCGTCGGCCGTTTGTCCTCCGTGCCGATTTGCAGCGTCAGCGCCGGCAGCGGCCTACCTTCCGTACTGATGCCGTACTCGGAATAGTTCACGGAGT
Organism: Fimbriiglobus sp.; assembly: GCA_025352235.1. Taxonomy (GTDB): domain Bacteria; phylum Planctomycetota; class Planctomycetia; order Gemmatales; family Gemmataceae; genus JALHQU01. The sequence goes on along the minus strand of JANXTU010000363.1, from coordinate 6,653 downwards.
CCGGGAACTGCTTCGTCAGTTCCTTGGCGAACGCGAGCACCTCGACGTGCGTCGAGGTCGCTTGGAAACCGGATTTTTCCGCGACGGTTTGCAACGGCTCGGCGGCCGCGGCGATCGTTGAAACGGAGAGAAATGCGAACCCGGCGATCAAACGGAGCATGGAGCAGCCTCGGGGAATTCTTCAAATCCGAAACTATCGAGCGGCCATCACTCTCGCCACTTCAGCGCAATCCTTGTCGCCCCGGCCGCTGAAGCAGAGCACCACGATTTCGTCCTTCGACCGACTCGCCGCGATCCGCATCGTTTCGACCACCGCGTGGGCCGTTTCGAGCGCCGGCAGAATCCCTTCGAGCTGGCTGCACTGGTGGAACGCGGCGAGGGCTTCGTCGTCCGTGACGCTGCAGTAGCGCACGCGGCCGTTTTCGTGCCAATAGCTGTGTTCCGGGCCGACGCCGGGGTAATCGAGGCCGGCGCTGACCGAATGCACGTCGGCCGTTTGGCCGTCGTCGTCTTGGAGGACGTAGGTGAACGTCCCGTGGAGAACCCCCGGCATGCCGTAGCCAAGAGTCGCGGCATGGCCGCCGAGCTTCGGCCCGTGTCCGCCCGCCTCGACGCCGACCATCTCAACTTCGGGGTGATTTACAAACGGGTAGAACATCCCGGCCGCGTTGCTGCCGCCGCCGACACAAGCCACGATGACGTCCGGCAAACGCCCCAATTGCTCGCGGCTCTGCACCTTCGTCTCTTCGCCGATGACCGATTGAAAATCGCGGACGATCATCGGGAACGGGTGCGGCCCGATGACGCTGCCGATGATGTAGTGCGTGTCGGCAACGCTGCTCATCCACTCGCGCATCGCCTCGTTCACGGCGTCGCGCAAAGTGCAGCTGCCGCTGGTCACAGGGAAAACTTCGGTGCCCATCGCCTTCATGCGAAAGACATTCAACTCCTGCCGACGGATGTCCTCGGTGCCCATATACACCCGGCAGGGCAACCCGAAGAGCGCTGCGGCCGTGGCGGTGGCGACGCCGTGCATCCCCGCGCCCGTCTCCGCAATTAGGCGTGTCTTGCCCATCCGTTTGCAGAGCATGGCTTGGCCGATGGCGTTGTTGATCTTGTGGGCGCCGGTGTGGTTGAGGTCTTCGCGCTTCAAATAAATCCGCGCTCCACCGGCTTCCTTCGTGAGGCGTTCCGCAAAGTACAACCGCGACGGCCGGCCGACGAAGTCGTTCAAAATCCGGTGGAATTCCTCGCGGAATTCGGGGTCGAGCCGGGCGTCGCGATAGGCCGCGTCGAGCGTGTCGAGCGCGAACATCAGCGTTTCGGGGACATACCGCCCTCCGAAGGGGCCGAAGCGACCGCGGGCATCGGGGACGGTGGAGACGGCAGGTTCGAGCGTCGCGGGCATGGGGGGATCGTCGTGGGGGTATCGAATGGGTAAATATATAGGCGCGGACGCGGGACGAATGCCGGCGCACCCGCCAATTCCCTTGTGACAAAGATCGTGCAGGACTAAACCATGGGGGACTAATCCCTGAGACTTGGCGAGTTCGCGTGATGAACCGTTCGCACCCAGTTGCCCCGGCGCCGCCAATCCCCGCCCCGCCCCCGCGGCGCGAGACCGCTTTGGCCCGGTTGTCCAAAACCGCCACCGACTGGACCGGCACCTCGACCGCTTTCGCCCTGGCGGCTTCGACGATTCTGATTTGGCTGATCACGGGTCCGTACTTCGACTATTCAAACACGTGGCAACTCGTCATCAACACCGGGACCACGATCGTCACTTTCCTCATGGTCTTTTTGATCCAACGTTCGCAGAACAAAGATTCCCAGGCGATCCATTTGAAACTGAACGAACTCGTCGCAGCGGTGCGGGGTGCGAGCAATCGGCTCATCAACGTCGAGGAACTCACCGAAGCCGAGGTCCACCTGCTGCACCAGCACTATTGCACGCTCGTGCAACTGGCCAAGAACGACAAGCGACTGACCGACTCGCACTCTGTCGAGGAAGCCGCAGCCCGGCACGAGGAAAAGAAAAAAGCCCACGCCTAAGCCCTTCCCGCTTCGACCGCGGCCCGGAGTTCGGCGAACAGTCGCCCCAAGGCCGCCGGTTGATGGTGGGCGTTCAACCCGCTCGGGCTCGGCAGCACCCAAATGCGGGTCACGCCGATCGTCACGGGTTGCAGTCCGAGTTTGGCGTGGGGGTCATCGAATGCGATTCGGTACGCCCCGATACTGAGCACGGCCAAATATTTGGGAGCGTGGATCAGCACCTTCGCTTTCAGCCGCCCGCAGCCCGATTTCAATTCCGCATTCGACAGTTCCGCCATCCCGGCGCTGGCCCGCTCGTGGATGTTCGTGAGCCCGTAGCCGAGTTCCAGAAAATCGTCGTCTTCAAACGGGGATAACAAACGCTCGGTGAATCCGCCCGCAAAGACCGCCGGCCAGAATCGATTCCCCGGCCGGCCGAAGTGGTGGCCGATGGCGGCGGAATACAAGCCGGGATTCGTCCCGCAGAACAGGACTTTCAAATTCGGCCCGATGAGATCGGGCACGCGCGTATTTGCCGCGGCGAGGATCTCCGTCCGGCTCGGTTTGGGGTTCACGGCTTCAGTCTGTCCGGGAAGACCTTCTTAAGCTTCTCCATCTTCGGTTGGATGATCGACCGGCAATACCCGTTCTTGGGGTTCGCGGCGAAGAAGTTCTGGTGGTACGCCTCCGCCGGGAAAAACTCGCCCGCCGGGACGATCTCGGTCACGATGGGTTTGTCGAAGACTTTGGCCTCGTCGATCTTCGCTTTGTACTTCTCCGCGAGTTCCCGTTGCGGGGGGCTGTGGAAAAAAATGGCCGAGCGGTATTGGGTCCCGGTGTCGCGTCCTTGCCGATTGAGCGTCGTCGGGTCGTGGGTGCGCCAGAATACCTCGAGCAACTCCGGGTACGAAATCACCTCCGGATCGAAAGTGATTCGGATCGCCTCGGCGTGGCCGGTATCGCCCCGGCAAATTTGTTCGTAGGTCGGGTTGTGCACCCGGCCGCCGGTGTAACCCGATGTGACGGATCGTACGCCTTTCAGTTCTTGGAAGATCGCTTCGGTACACCAGAAACAGCCGTTGCCGAACGTGGCGACCGCGGTGGTGTCCGTCGATTCGGACGGTTCGAGGATCGGGAAGTTTTGCGAGGATTGGAACTCGTCGCGAGTCCGAGTGACGGCGAACACGGCGAGTGCCGCGAGCGCGAGTGCGGCAGCAATCCAATAAAGTGAGCGCATGAAAGACTCCTCGACAGAAGAGACCCAATTCTAGCTCGGAGACACAAACGGGTCGGCGGAGCGTTGGAGTTCAACCTTTTTAGTTGTCCCCATCAGGCCGAGTCTTCGAGGCCTGACACGCCGCGATCAGGTGTCGTTCTTCAAAGACTCGGACCGACTTTCCGCGCCTGCGGGCCACAACTTTAAGGTTGAGCTCCAACGCTGCAAGATGCGTCACTTCTTGCCGAACGCGGGATGGTTCTTCCGCCCACCCGATTCCATGTACGCGATCAAATCCAAAATATCCTCGGCGCTCAGCACATCGACCAAATGCGCCGCCATCGGCGAAAGCTTCGACGCTTTGCGGGTGTCGATGTTGGACTTCTCGATCACGACGCGCTTCGCATCGAGCGGGTCGGGTTGCACGGAGATGGTCGTCGGCGTTTCGTCGATCAATCGTCCCACGATCGACTTGCCGTCGAGCGTGGCGACTTCCACATTCTGATACTGTTCGGAGACGACCTTCGACGGTTCGACGACCGACTCCAAAATCGCCCGGCGGTCGAAGCGGCTGGCCACGGCGGTGAGGTCGGGGCCGACGGCGCCGCCGTAGTCGACGAACCGGTGGCACTTGGCACACTGAGCATCGGCGAATGCCGCTTTGCCCTTCTCGAAATTGCGGCCGCTACTCGCCTTCGCCAGTTGCGGTTCGAGGTCGTCCATCTTCCATTCCTTCACGAACGGCCGAACTTTGGAGGCGACCGTCTCCGTCGATTTCGCATCGATGGCGACGAGGATCGGCGTCAGCTCTTTGACTTCCCCCGGGGCCATATTGGCGACGTATTCTTTCAAGAAGTTCTTGAGAAAGTTGGCGTAGCTGGCGCCGTCGCCGTAGCCGCGACCGGCTTCCTCGAACCATTTCACCGTCTGAGCGGGGTGCGGCAGCTTCTGTTTGTCCTTGGCCCAGTAGCCGAGATACTCCTTGCGTTGCTCCATCGTCCAGAAACCGAGCGGCAGCGTCCGTAGGTGGAACAAATAGTGGAAGCGCTCTTCTTGGGTCTTTGCCTTCGCCATCATCTTCAGACCCTTGGCGAGCACCTTCGGCGATTGGAGGTAAACGAGCACTTGGACCGCTTCGCGGTTGAAGCGGTCGTCGGAGTTCGGAAATAGCGGCTCGAGTTCCGCCAAGATCGTTTTCGATGCATCCGCATTCGGGTTGCCGTGCCGGCTGAACGCAACTTGCAGCACGCGGAGTTTGTCGAGCTTCTGTTCGGCCGTCAGTTTGGAGGTTGGGAACTTCTCGAGCGCGGTCAGTAAGTCGGTGTAGTCTTTGAAGTCCCCGGAACGGGCGAGCCCGAGCAGCGCCGTGAGCGCCGCGACCGGGTCTTTCTCTTCGAGCGCTAGCTTCTTCCACTCGGCGACCGGTTGCGATTCGAGCGCGACGCGGGCGGCGAAACTCAAGAAGCGATCTTCACTGCCGAGGTGAGGCCACACGGCGGCCACGGCTTTGGGATCTTTTTTCCCATGGAAAGCCTCCAGCGAGTGTCGCAACTCGCGTTCCTTGGCCCCAGCTTTGTTCGGTTCTACGGCGGCCTTGGTCGATTCGGCGCCGACGTAGCTGACGCGGTACAGCCCCGCTTGGTTGTTCCGCCCGCCGACGGTGAAGTACATCGCGCCGTCGACGCCGATGACCACATCCGTCAACGGCAGCGGTTTCTTCGGCGACTTGCCATCGAGCCCCTTCGGCGCGACGAAGTTTTCGAACGTCGCACTGTAGCTCGAACCCTTCGGAGTCAGGTGGACCGCCATCAGCCGGCCGTACGACCAATCGCAGATAAAAAGGGCGCGTTGATACTTGGCCGGGAACTTCGCCCCGATTCCATTGCCCACGCCCGTCGGCGAACCGATGCCGATATTCAACGTCGGCGGCAGGCTGTCCGGGTAGTAATCGGGCCAAACGCCGGTGCCGGAGCGCCAGCCGTGCTCGGAACCGCCGGTGCAATGATTCACCCGCGTCGGGCGGTACCAAGGCATGCCCCAGTCCCATTCCATGTCGCTGTCGAAGGTGAAGAGTTCGCCGTCGGTGTTAAAGGCGAGGTCATAAGCGTTGCGGAAGCCGCCGAGAACCATCTCCCACTTCTTGCCGTCGGCATCGGTACGAACGACGTAGCCACCCGGTGCGAGAATCCCGGCGGCGTGGCCGTTGCCGTCCCACTGGCGCGGGAGCACGTGATCTTCGCGGTAGTTCTTGTAAGGCGATTCCGCATCGAGGCCGTCGAGCACCTTCGTGTGGTTGCCGATCATCGCATAGATTTTACCGTCTTTCCCGAGGGCCAAGCCGTGCGCGCCGTGTTCGCCGCCGGCGCCGAAGATTTTGAACGGCTGGGCGTCGAACTCGCCGGGCGTACCCGACTCTTTGCAGCGGTAGATGCCGTAGCCCTTCGGCCCGGCACCCATGACGTACAGGCTGTCGTAGGCGTACAAGACGCCCATGAGTTCCGTGATCGGCAACTTCAACGTTTCGGTCGCTTCGACTTTGCCGTCTTTGATCGTCATGCGCAGCGTCGGTTGGCCGCCTTGGCCGCCGACGATCAACCGGCCTTTGTCGTCTCGGCCGAGGTTGATCCACGAGCCTTCGGTCTTCGCGTCGGCGCTGGCGAGGAGTTCGATCTTGAATCCGTCGGGCGCCGAAAGATCCTCGGGAGCCGTCGCGGAGGCTTTGGGTTTCGGTTGGGTTTGGGCCGGGGCCACCGCGGTAACGGTGACGATAGCCAACAGAATGAGGAGCGATTTCGGCACGGGGGAGAGCCTTTCTGCAAAGTGTGGTGTGGGTTGGTATTCTAATGAAATCTTAGTCGGCGGGTAGCTGCGGTCCGTGCGGTCGCCAACCCACTTGCCCGAATTGATCTCTTGTCCGAGCGTCGAGGCGTTGTAGAATTGACATTAATCAGCACCCGTAGCTCAATTGGATAGAGCATCTGCCTCCGGCGCAGAAGGTTATAGGTTCAACTCCTATCGGGTGCATTGTTGGCGCGGTACTGGGATCGTCCTCAGCGGACACGAAGCGACGGGAAGCCACGAAAACAGCGTGATCCGCCGCTTTTGTCATTTCCGGGCCATATCCGGCCGCTCCCGTCTGCACCGCATTTTGCACCACCACTGCACCGGATTCTGCACCGCTCTTCGCGCTCCCTCGCAAGGCCTTGGCGAAGTCGGAATCGAGAGTTTGCAAGTAGTGCTGGATCGCGACGTTCGGCGTGTTTCCGATCCAAGCCGTGACGACGTGGATCGGGTGTTCCTGCACAAGATCGGTCTCGCAACTGGCCCTCAAGTTGTGGAATAGCTTCGGCCATTGAACCAAACCGGCGCGGCGGATGATCTTCTGGAAGGTCGTCCGGAGGTTCGC
>JANXTU010000345.1 GCA_025352235.1 Fimbriiglobus sp. | reverse complement strand
CTTGGTAGCTGTGGGCTACCATGCTCGAAGTGACGGACCAAGACTTCCTACGCCCGCAGGTGACTGCGGCTGCCTCGCAAGAGGACTTCTGACTGTCGAGCAGCGTTTGCAGCGCCAGGTACCGGTGTCGTTTACTGCGGCTCACGATCGGTGAGACCCCGGGAGCGACAAAGGGATCGAAGGCTCAAACTGCCGCTTGTGGAACCGGCTTTGCCCCGTTCCGGGGCACGGCAGAGTCTCCACACAGTAGGAGGGTAACGATGGTTACTACTTTCGTAGGTTCGTCACCCGGAGGAGGAGCCGAAGACGACTCGCGCTTGGACCAAGTCCAATGGCTCTGGCAACAGCTGTTCGTCGGTGAGGACTCCGGGGAACGACGTGGGAGGAGCTTCGGGGTCTGCACGGGGACGTCAAACGTGCCATCGCGGTGAAGCCGGCCGATATCTCGCTCGCGGAGACGTTGACGGCGTATACGATGGCCCTGATGTCGGGTCTCAAGAACTCGTAGTTTCTCCCATTCCATTTTCTTTATCAGTCGCACCGGAGGCACCACGCTTCAGCAACCCGTTATGGAAAGAATCCCATGATCCAACTCGGACAAACCGCACGGGCCGTGCGTGAGAAGAAGGGGCTGACGCTCCGCGAAGCGGCTTCCATGCTCTCGATTTCCCACGCCCATCTCTGCAACCTCGAAAATAATAACGCCGTCGCATCGCTCCAGCTGATCCAGAAGATGAAAGAGGTGTACGGAGTCGACCTCATGATCATGGCGTGGCTCCGCCATGGCGACGTCGAGCGGTTGCCGCCCTCCGTCCGCAAAGCCGCGAAAGCCCTGGCGCTGGCGTGGGAAAATGATTTGAATGATATGATCCCCGACCTCCCCCAGGGGGGATGAGGATCGTGCTCAATATCGAAACGCTCGGCGAGCTCGCCACGTTGCTGGCGACCAGCGGTGAGATGCTCGACTCGACGCTGACACGGGTCGGCTCGCTGAGCCGAGTACTGACGATCACCGACCTCGATCGACCCCGGAAGCCGCCGCGTGTTGTGCATTCCCCGCAAGGTTCGCTGCGTACTTTGCAAACCCGACTGCTGCGAAACGTCTTGTTGCCCCGGTTCGACCGCAGCGCCGATAGCTACGGCGGCGTACCCGGGAGGAATCACGTGGGCTGCGCCGAGCAGCATCTCCGGCAGAAGTTCGTCTACTCGGGCGACATCCGGAACTTTTACCCGAGCATTCATTTCGAGCGCGTGAGACGCCTCTTCCGAGAACTCGGCTGTTCGGAGGAGGTGGCGGACGCGATCACGCGGCTCACCACCCAGGGCCACCGGCTCGCGCAGGGCTTTATCACGAGTCCTATCATCGCCGACCGGATGTTTCGGCCGGCCGATCTGCGGATCGCGGCGCTGTGCGAAAAGGAGGGGTTGATCTACACTCGATTCGTCGACGACCTCATTATTTCCGGGCCATTCGACTTGAAGAAGAGCGGTATCCCCAGGACGATCGCCGAGATCTTGGTGAGGACGGGTTTCCCGAAACAGAAGGACAAAGATCGGTTCGGCAGCATCACCGGGCAGGGAGTCATCCTCGGACTGAGGCTGAATAAAGGGCGGGCCGATGTCTGCCCTTCGTACCACGCAGAAACGGTCCGCCGGCTGAAGGACGCGGCCCGCCTCGGGTCCGGCGGCCATTTCGACGGACCGTATTTCACCCGGGAGGAACTCTACGGCCGACTGAGGTTCGTCTGCTGGGTGAATCCGAACCGAATGGCGGAACTGACTCGACTCTGGCGTGGCTCAAACTGGGCCCGAATTCACTCGGAGGCCGAGGCGCGCAACATCGTCGCGCGGAGCCGTCGCTCCGTCACTGCGCGATCTCGAACGCTGGCTCCGCATCCATGACACCGATTCCCTTCCCCATCGAAAGACCTATGCCTTCCCTTCCTCAGACAAATTCCGAAACGCCGGACGCCGATCCGGAATTCTTTCCCCGGCAACTGGAGGCGGTGACGGCGCCGATCGGCCCGGTCCTCGTGCTGGCGGGACCGGGAGCGGGCAAGACCCGCTGTCTCACGGGTCGGATCGGCCACCTGATCGCCCGGCACGGAGTCGACCCCGGCCGGATCTGCGCGATCACGTTCACGAACAAGGCCGCACAAGAGATCGTCTCGCGCCTCCGGACACGGCACGGGACACTCGTGGAGGAACTGACCCTCGGGACGATCCATGCTCTCTGCATGAAAATCCTGCGGCCCCATGCCCGGCAGGTGGGATTGGTGGCCGGCTTCGGAGTCGCGGACGACGACGCCCGCAACCTCATCCTCAAGCGGTTGGGGGCGATGCCGAAGCGGCGGAGCGGCCTGCTCGCGTCCTTCAGTAAACGGCGATTCGGCCTCGTCACGCTGACCGGCGGCGACGAGAAACTCTACCGGCGCTATGCCGAGGAATTGAGGGCGGGCCGACTGATCGACTTCGACGAAATCCTCATTCTCACGCGGAAGTTATTCGATGGAACCGGCTCGATCGCCGAGGGCATCCGCGCCCGCTGGGATCATGTCCTCGTGGACGAATGCCAGGACCTCAACCCGACGCAATACGAAATCATCTCCCGTCTCGCGGCCGGGCACCGCAGCCTCTTCTTTGTGGGCGACGACGAGCAGTCGATCTTCTCGTGGTGCGGGGCCGACCCGCGCATCCTCCGGACGTACCTGAGCGACTTCGCCATTGCGGCCCCCATCATGCTGGATCGAAACTGCCGGAGCACGAAGGTGATCTTCGAGACGGCGCGCCGCATCCTCCCTCCGGAGACGCTCTTCACGTGCCGGGAGATCGAAGCGTCGCGGGAGTCGTCATTCGCCGTCGAGGCCGTCGGACACGCCGATTCGGCGGCCGAGTTCCGCTGGATCGTCGAACACCTGCTGGAGGATCGCCGCACTCACGGCTGCTCGTTCGGCGACTACGCGGTGCTCTTCCGGACCCACGCGCGCGGGCAACAACTGGAGACGGCCCTGATCTCCGCGGGCATCCCGTGCCGGCTCAGCCGGGGGCGGTCGATGTCCGACAACGCCGTCGTCGCCCAAGTGGCCGCGTCGCTCCGGTTGATCATCGCGCCCCGGTCGGAACTCGCCCTCGAAGGGCTCGCGACGCTGGTTCTGACGGAACGGGTGGTCCAACTCGTGACGGCGGGCAGCGAGGCGGATTTGGAAACCACCTTCCGGCGGTATGCGGCCGATCCCACCAAGAGCGAGCGCACCGACGTTCGGCGGTTTCTCTATCGGGCGGACAACATCCGCGCTCTGGGCAAAACCCCTCTCGATCTCGGGCAACTCCTCGACTCGATTTTGGCGTTGGGCATCGGGCCACGTACGTCGCCGTTCGACGACATCCTCACCCGCCTCGATGACCCCGCGGCGAACGCGAACGCCGTCCGATTGCACGCCCAGTTGGCAGAAGCCTCCGCGCACTGCCGCCGTGCGTTCATCCGCTGCGAGCACTCGCTCGGAATCGTGTTGAGCCGCATGCTGCAGGATGCTTTGCCGCGTTTGACCGTACTCGGTCCCGATTCGACCGAACTGCTGCAGGAAGGCGAGCCCATCCTCGATTTCGATTTTCCGGTACCCGGAGCGGACGACGCGGAATCCGTCGCATTTCCGAGCACCACTCAAACCCGAGTTGCCGAACTGTTCGGCGCGTTGCAAATCCACGAGAGCCGACACAGCGAGCCCGCCTTCCGGGAATACGTCGCCTTCGACACCGAGACCACCGAACTCGATTCGCGGACGTGCGAGGTGATCGAGTTGGCCGCGGTACGCGTGCGCGGCGGCGCCGTCGTCGGCGAATTCCACACCCTGATCTCCTGCATCCGCCCCATCGTTCCTAAAGCCACGGAAACCCACGGCTACACCGACGCCGACCTCGTCGGGCAACCAACTCTCGCCGCCGTGTGGCCGGCGTTCCGGGAGTTCGTCGGCGACACGCTGCTCATAGCCCACAACGGATACGAATTCGACGTGCCCGTCTTGAAGCGTCTCACCGCGGAGTGGGACGGATTCGCAGGACTCGCTCACTATGACTCGGTGCCGTTCGCCCGCCACGTGATCCGCGAAGGGAGTCTGAAGCTGGTCGACCTCGCGGCCCACTTCGGCATCCCCACCGGTCGTAGCCACCGTGCTCTCGACGACTGCCGATGCCTTGCCGCAGTGTTCGAGCGATTGCAGGAAGAACACGTCCGCAACGCCCGCAAGTCGGCGCAGGCCCAGCGGCTCGATGCCTACTCGGCGGCGTTGGCACTCGCCGGGCCCGTGCCCGTCGATGGGATCGCGGCCGAACTATTTCGCAAGGGGGCCGTGCGGGCGCTCGGGAAATACTCGTCGATTCTCGAACTCTACGAGCGGGAAATGGCTCGTCTCGAAATCGCTGGTCCACCCGTCGTGGAACTGATCGACCGATTGGGCGGGAAGGATCTAATGGACCGCCTCCGGGCGGATCGGAGTGCCGAAGATTGGCATCCGGCGGAAGTCGAGTGGCTGCGCCGGATGGTGACGCACGCGGAACCGGGGGATCTGGAAGCGGGCATCCACCACTTCCTGGATCGGTTGGCGCTCTCGCGGGGTGGTGAATCCGACACCGATTCGGAACGGGTGTCGCTGCTCACGTTCCACGCCACCAAAGGGCTCGAATTCTCCCGCGTGTATGTCACCGGCGTGGAGGATTCGATCCTGCCCGGGTGCCGGGAACTGGATCAAAAGCTCGACGGTGAGATCTGCGAGGCGAGGCGACTTCTGTACGTCGCAATGACGCGGGCCAAGGATCGCCTCTGTCTCACCTACAGCGCCGCTCAGTGCCACCGACCGGCTGGGGGCACGCGGTTCCTTTCGGATTTGGGTCTCACCATGCCCACACAACACCTCGCAAAATCCTAGAAGCGGAACGGGGGCATTTCGTGCGGCGAATGTGGACGACGGCTTCAACGAGCCAGAGCCGGAGACCAACGAGCTTACCACTGCGGGAAGAATCCGACGAAGAGGGGTCCCCGCGCCCGGAAGCCGCCGGCGGCATTTTTTGTGGTCGCTCCCTTCGGCACGCTGTCCTGATGCACAAATAGGCGGGGCAAACCATTGGAAGCGAGCAGTCGGATGGCAACGCGTCGAAAGAGCACCCCTGAATGGCAGAAGTTTGGCAACTCTGTCGGATCACTTCATGCTTCGCTTTCATCCCATCGCTGACGCCAAGGCTGGTGAGGCCTATTACTCGAAGAGTGACGGGGGCTCCTATGCCGGCGGCAAACTCCGTCTGGAATGGCTCGGCCGCGGTGCCGAACTCCTCGGTCTCTCCGGGCAACCCGACTTCGAGCACTTCTCGCGGCTCATCCATGGATACGACCCCCACACCGGCGAGCAATTCACTTCAAAGTTGATCGAGAAACGCATCCCCGCCTGGGACGTTACACGGCGGACTCGCCGGTCGAGATGGTGCGGGCCCAGGCTACTCGGCCGCTCGCCTGGCCCCGATCAGCGATGCGATGAGTTCCCGTGCCGCCGCCTGATCGCGGCGGAGTTCTCTCCCCGAGATCGGCCCCGACTGCCGCGTCCTCCCGTTCGCCGAGGATCGGCGCTTGCCCTCCGGCGTCTTCGGCCCCGTCGAGAAGGACCACGGGCGGTTCTTCGCTGCGGCCTCCCGTAGCGCGGCGCGGCCGGCCTCGCTGCGGTCGGACAGCGGGGCGCCGCCGGTCACCCGCCACAGCCTCGGCTCGGTTCGCAGGACGGTCTCGACGATTCGCGCGGCGACTTCGGGCGCAAAAAAGGGGCGTGGCCGCCGGTGCGGCGGTAGGTCATCGCGTCCGGGCCGCCCGCGTTGTACTTGTGGATCCAACCCAGGACGCACTCGTCGCAGCGATCGATCCGCTCGGCCCAAAGCGTCGCGTTCGACGGCCCGACGGCGATCATAAACAAGGCGAGAAACCGCTCCCGC
>JANXTU010000314.1 GCA_025352235.1 Fimbriiglobus sp. | reverse complement strand
CCAAGAGTCCGGCAAGGTCACGGCCGACCTCGTGACCTCGGATGCGCAAACGGCCATCGATGGCGGCCTCGATTACTTGGCCAAGCACCAAGGGGCCGACGGCGCCTTCGCGGATAAAACCGGGGCCGCCAACGTCGCGGTCACAGCCTTGGCGGGCCTGGCCCTTCTGGCCGGCGGTCAACTCCCCGGCCGCGGGAAGTACGGCCGGGTCGCCGCCCGCGCCGCCGATTTCATCGTGGCGCGGGGCGCGTCGGGCACCAAAGTCGGTTACCTGCAAAACACCGACGCCTTCCTCCAGCACGGGGCGATGTACCAGCACGGCTTCGGCTCGCTCTTCCTCGCCGAGATCCACGGCACCTTCCCCGACCCCGTCAAACAAGCCGTCGTTCGGGACATGCTCGAAAAAGCGATCGCCCTCACGGTGAAGGCCCAGAGCCGCGACGGCGGCTGGCGCTACGAACCCCAACCGGGCGAGTCGGACGTCTCGGTGGCGGTCGCGCAGCTCATGGCTTTGCGCGCCGCCAAGAACGCCGGCATCTTCATCGATAAATCGGTCGTGGATAAATGCGTCGAGTACATCAAGGGCTGCCGGTTGCCCGACGGCGGTTTCTGCTACCAGAAGGGTCGGCCCGCGACGCTCTCCGCATTCCCGCGCTCGGCCGCGGCCATCGTCGGCCTCTACAGCGCCGGCATCTACGAAGGCGAGATCATCGAGAAAGGGCTGAAGTATCTGATGCGCTTCCTCCCGACCGGGCAGCGCTCCAACGATGTTCGGCAAGACCATTGGTACTATGGCCACTACTACGGCGCCCTCGCCATGTGGACCGCCGGCGGCAATTATTGGAACGAATGGTTCCCCGCCATCCGCAAGGAACTCTTGGCCCGCCGCACCAACGGAGCTTGGGACGACTCCAACTACAACGGTACCGCCTTCGGCACCGCCATGGCCTGCATCATCTTGCAACTGCCGAACAATTACCTGCCCATCATGCAGAAGTGAAATTGGCGGCGAACGGGCCTCGCCGCCTGTGCGAGGAGCCTCCCGCGCCATTTCATACCTCTACCTCTCCGGCCCGTTCCCGACTTCCGGATTCCGCCATGAGCCGCGCGCCGACGTACAGCCAATTCGCCCGATCCTTGAGCACCGAGACCGCATTCGATGTGCTCGCTGTCGCCAACAAATTGAAGGCCGCCGGTAAGGATGTCATCGCCCTGCAAATCGGCGATAGCCCCTTTCCCAGTAGCAGCAGCGCCCTGCAAGCCGGGAAGGATGCCATCGATGCCGGGCTCACGCGCTACTGCCCGAGCCTCGGGTTGCCGGCCTTCCGCGAAGCCTGCGCCAAGCAAGTACGGGACGAATTTGGTATCCCCGCCACGGCCGCGAACGTCGTCGTCGCACCGGGGGCCAAACCGTTCGAGACTTTCTTCTGCGAAGCCTTCCTCGAACCGGGCGACGAGGTCCTCCTGTTCAGCCCGGCGTTCCCCACATACGAACCCAATATCAACCGCCGCGGGGCGAAGGCCGTTTACACACCGCTGACGCAAGCGAACGATTTCCGCCCCGACCCGGCTGCGGTACGGCACTTTCTCGATACCTCGCCGAACCCGAAGGCGATCTTTTTGAACTCGCCGCACAACCCGACCGGCGGGGTCGCCACCCCCGAAGATCTCAACGCCATCGCCGACTTGATCCGTGGGAAGGACATCGCGCTGCTGAGCGACGAACCCTACTGCCACATGGTCTGGGAAGGGGCGCACAAAAGTATCCTCGCCGAACCGGGGATGATGGAGCAGTGCGTCGCGGCGTACACCTTCAGCAAGAGCTACAGCATGAGCGGCTGGCGACTCGGTTTCGCCATCGCGGCGGAGGCGACCATCGATTTGATGGGGAAGATGATCAACACGAGTGTGAGCTGCACGCCGCCGCTGGTGCAGATGGCGGGGAAGGCCGCGATCGAGCACGACACGGCCGAGCGTACCGCGACGATGGCGAAGTTCCACAAGAAGGTCGAACTGCTGGTCGGGGCGCTGCAATCGGTGCCGGGCGTGACGGTGAAGATGCCGAAGGGGACGTTCTACGTCTTCGCGAATGTCCAGCCGATCTGCGAGAAGATTGGCCTGCGCTCCCACGGCTTGGCGATGTTCCTGCTCGAAGCGGCCGACGACGCGAAGGGCGTCGGCTGCTTGGGCGGCGAGTGTTTCGGCGCCGCCGGGCAGGGGTTCCTCCGGTTCAGCTGCGCGGAGCCGGACGAGCGCCTGCTGGAAGCCGTGGAGTTCTTGAAGGTGGCCATCGGGCGCACGGAGCGGGTGAAGGCCTATCTGGAAGCGAATCCGAAGTACCGGGTGTGATCGTGTCTTATTGGTGTGGACGATTCTAGCCGGAGTCGCGGATGCCATTTGCGGAGTTTCAAACCTACGTTCAATCGCACCGCGGGTGTTGGTTTCGGCATCGACGGACCAGCCGCAGAGTGGCTCAAGCCGGCGTTCGACGCGGTCGAACGGATGGGTCACGCCGAGCCGCGAGGTGATGCGACTGGCTTGGCGCGAGAGGAAGCCGTCGGCCGCCCGAGTTGACGCATCTCGGTGACGTAAGCGGCGGCGCGTTCGAGTTCGAGGCGTTCGGCGTCGGTGTCGTACTGGAAACGGATGGTGGGCATCCGTGCCTCCGTAGGGGGACAGTCGGGAAGCAAACCCTACCAGAGGGCCCGTGGCAAAATCCAGAGGTCTACGGGTGTGGCAAATCTTTCTGGCAGCATTTGAACTGCCTGCAATTCCAACTGAGACCTCACCCCCCGGCCCCCTCTCCGAAGCGGAGAGGGGGTGACTGTTTCTGCCCGAAACTCAATCGGGTTTCGCTGGTCTGGCTCCACCTCTCCGCTTCGGAGAGGGGGCCGGGGG
>JANXTU010000286.1 GCA_025352235.1 Fimbriiglobus sp. | reverse complement strand
TCGACATGGGTTATTGACTCCATGCGACGCATCACGGCACTGCGCCCGCAGACGGTGGGCAAATGGAACGAACGGGAAGTCCTGCGGGTCATCCAGGGCCGCGGGCCGCTGTCGCGCGCGGAGGTCGCGCGGTCGTCGGGCCTCAGTGCGCCGACCGTGTCCAAAGCCGTCGCGTCCCTGCTGAAAGCGGGGTTGGTCGAAGAATCCGCGGCGCCGGGAGCGGTGCGCGGCCGGCCGGCGCTGCAACTGCGCTTGGCCACGGCGAACGTGCAAGTCCTCGGAGTCGCCGTCGATGCAGCCCGCTGCGAAATCGTCCGTGCCGGGCTCGACGGGTTGCTCCATCCGGATGGGCGGACGATCCCGACGCCGGCGACTTACCTCAAATTGATCGACGCGTTGGCGAAACAGTGCGAAGCGCTGATGACGAAAGGCCCCATCTCGACCCTGGGCCTCGGGGTCAGTCTGCCGGGGCTGATCGACGACCGCCGGGGGCGCGGGGTGCTCTCGCCGAATTTGTCGATCACCGATGGCCAAAGCCCCGCCGCCGACCTCGCCGAGCGCCTCGGTCTGCCGGGGGTGTTGGTCCAAGAATCGCACGCCCTCTGCCTCGCGGAGCGCGATTACGGCCTCGCCGTCGGGCTGGACGACTTCGCCATCATGGACGTCGGCGCCGGCGTCGGCCTCGGCGTCATGAGCGGCGGCCGCGTGCTGAACGGCCACAGCGGCTTGGCCGGGGAAATCGGGCACATCACCGTGGTCGCCGAGGGGGGCCGGGCCTGCGGTTGCGGGAACACCGGCTGTTTGGAAACGGTTTGCAACGATGCCGCCTTCGCGCGGCGGGTCGGGCGAAAATTGAACCGCACCGTGACGGTGGACGAAGCGTTGGCGCTCGTAGAATCGGGACGTGGCCCGCTCGCGGGGGAACTGCTCGAGACGGCGAAGTATTTGTCGATCGCGGTCGCGGCGGTCATCAATTTGTTCAACCCGACGACGGTCTTCGTGCACAGCCGGCTCTTCGCGGCCGACGACGGTTTGTTCCAACGGGTCGTCGACCTCACCGCCAAGCGGGCGCTGCGGCCGTCGTTCGCCGACTGCAGGATTCTGCGCGCGAAAGGGACGAAGCTGCAAGGCGCCGTCGCCGCGGTGGTGCAACACCTTACAAACGCCGTGGCGGGCTAATCGGCCGGCGTGAGACTGTTCAATCCAAGTTGGCGACTTCGCCGCCGGCGGGGGTAACGGCGCTCCAGAAAACGGTCTCGTCGACGCCGGGGCGGATCGTCCGGACGCTGCCGTCGAACATCGCCACCAAAAGCCCGCTGGAATACGGGGTTTGCAGTTGCCGGGCGTCGGCCCGTTGCAGCGCGGGGCGGACTTGGAACGTCGTGCCGGGAACCGAAGCGCGGCTGACGGGGGGCGCGCCCGCGGTGACTGGGACGATGTCGTCCCAACCGGCGTCGGCGAACGAGGGGCGGCGCGGCCCGACGGTGCCCAAACCGAATCCGGGGATCGGCCCTTCGTATGCCGGGCTGTGTTCGGAGTACATCATTTGCGAAAAGTCGCGCAGGGTGAAAGGCGGATAGTAGCGTAGGTAGTAACACTCCGCGAAAGCGATGGTGTTCGACGTGCCGTCGGCGATACCGAGAGGGAATTTGACGGGGCCTCGGAAGCCGCTCATGTTGTAGGCGTAGCTGGTCATACTCCCGAGAACGAAAATTCTATCCCCCGCGCCATCGTTGATTATGCTGCCGTTTTCGATCTTCGCGGTCGGATCGGAGGGGGATATAAAATAGGGCTTGAATTGCAACTCGACCGACGAATTGAAAATCGATATCCCGTCGATTTGCCTCGAAAGTATGATGTGCGGAGTTCCCTGGTAAGGGTTCGCATCGATCGACGCCACATTCCGTTTGAGTGTCCGCGGATTCGGCTCCGCGAAGCCGCCGATAAAACCGTCGAGCTGGCCGCCGATATCGTGCGTGGCCAAAATCATCTGCTTGAGGTTGTTGGCGCTCTTCATCCGGTTCGCGGTCTCGCGCACCCTCTGCACGGCCGGCAAAAGCAGGCCGATGAGGATGGCGAGGATCGCGATCACCACGATCAGCTCGATGAGCGAAAGTCCTTTTCGGGAAGCCACGGCGGTACTCCATTGGATCG
>JANXTU010000278.1 GCA_025352235.1 Fimbriiglobus sp. | reverse complement strand
GCGGCCGCGGTCGACGGCGTGTTGCGGAACAGGAACTGCCCCTTGCTATCGGCGGCGGTCACCGCGTCGGCCCGGCGGTTCATCAGCCCCGCGAACAGGCTCTTGCGCATCATCCACGCCGTCGGCGCGTCGATCGCATCCGGCAACTTCGCTTCCATCGCGGCCACGTCCTGCGGCTGGAAGGTGTTGCCGTTGGCCCCGACCGTGCCCGCCGTGTGGGCGTTGATGCCGCTGTACGTGATCAACCCCTTGATCTGCGTGCCGCCGGTCCCTTCGAGCATCGCGAGGTCAGCCTTGATCGCCGCCGCGCGGGCCATGTCGAATCGCACCAACCCCTCCGCGGACGGACTGGCGAACCGCAGCAGCTCGTTGTTGATCTTGACCAGCACGCCGAGCTTCTTCGCCTGGAGGTCGAGGTTGCCCGTTGCCGGCGTGCTCTCGGTGATGGCGCTCCCTTCGCCGACCCAGTACGCCGTGCTGCCGCCCGTCAGTCGCGGGAACTGGATGCGCCCGTTCGGTGGCATCGCGATCTCTTGCGCCCCGGCCGCCGCGAACGCTTCGAGGTTGCGCTGCAGATCGATCAATTCCCCCAGCATCGGCAGCGGGACCAGCGTTCCCCCGGCGGCCGCGTCGGTCGTGCCGAGCGCCTTGACGCGCATCCGCCGGCCGATCCAATTCGCTTCGTCCGGGTCGAACTTGTCGGCGTGCGCGGTCATCTTCTGCCGGAGTTCGGTCTGCAATTTCAGGCCCTGCGGCTCGAACGCCGGCAAGTGCGCCGACGCCAACGGCACGAGGAACGACTGCGCCCCGCCGTGCGGTTGGAAGCCGTAGCTGGCGTACAAGTCCCGCAGTTGGTGGTGGGCTTGGATTTCTTCCTTGGCCTGCTCGGGCCCGACGTACCCGAGGGCGTACGCGGCCGCTTTCAACACCGAGTAGCCGGCGGAGTCTTGGCCGATGGGGCCGCTGGTGACCCACGGCACGCGCCGCTCGACGCGGCCGGGTTGCCGGTTCGCCTTCTCCACGGCCGTGGCCGTGTGGTCTTCGATGAACTGCACGAGTTCGTCGCGGGATTGGAATTTGTCGTCGATGGTCGCAGTCGTCGTCATGGTGAACCTCGGAACGGGGAAATAGAAACGGACAAGCCAACGGCTTGTCCGACGAGCCACCGGCCTTGTGCCGGTGGTATGCGATGGTCGAGACCCACCGGCACAAGGCCGGTGGCTCGTGATGCGATGTCGTCAACCGGCCTGCGCCACCAACAACTCCTCGAACACATCGCCGCTGGGGTAGGCCCGGAGGTAGCGGCCGCCGCGGTCGTCGGGGATTTGCCAGAGCCAGTCGCGCAGCTCGCTCGTCTTCACCAACCCCTTCTGCAGCGCCAGCGTCAGGGCGCCAGGGTTCTCGGGGATCGGCACGGCCGAGTATTCCAGCAAATCCCAATCGTCGACGCGGGCACCCTTGGCCATCGGCTTGACCTTGCGCGGGATGAAACCGATCGACCAACCGCGCAGGACGCCCTGCTCGTAGAGCCGGAACACGTCCTCGGCGAACGGCACGTTCTGCGCGAACTTCGTCTCGGCGACGATGCGGCGCGGTTGCAGATCGAGCCACTGGCAGGTGCCGATGGGCGGGACGGCCGTGCGGTTGTGGGCCCAGAGCACCACCGGGTTCAGCAGGAATTCCTCGGCGTTCCGCAGGCCCATCGGCACCACGACATCCCCGGCCCGGTCGGGTTCGACGGTCGTGATGACGCTGCGCAAGATCATCTTGCCGGCGTCGAGGTGCAGGGTCTTCGCGGAAGGATTGGCGCGGATCAGCGATGTCATGGTGGGATCTCTGGGATGGAGAAAATGGAGAGTGTCGCCGTTCGCTCCGCGAACGGTTTTGGCCTTCGATGAAACGACGAGCTTGAGTGTTTGCGGAAGGAACCGTTCGCGGAGCGAACGGCGACACTATCAGGAATGGCCCGGTAAAATCGGCGCGTCGAACTTCGCGTCGGCGATCGGCCGCAGACCCCGACTTTTGCGGATCTCGTTGTAAGTGCGCAGGCCCAGCCGCGCGTCGAGTTCGTCGTCTTTGCGGCGCTGCTCCAACACCCGCGGCGAACAATCGGGAAAGCTCACCACCACGTCCGGGCCGTAGCGGCGGGCCAAATCGCGCGTCAGCGATTGGCCCAGCAGTTCCAGCTTCGGTTGCACCGTGCCCTCGCAGAACATCACCCGGGCGCCGTCCCAGATGTTCGACCCGAGGCCGGCGTTCTCCACGATCCCCGTGATCGGCGGCGGCACGCGGAACACCGCCAGGATTTCGTCGCGCGTCATCTTCGACGAGTTCAAGAAGTCCATCTCGGCCGGCGTCAGCGTCCACGGCGACGCCTTCAATCCTTGTTCGAGCACCAGCGGTCGGTGCCAGTTGCCACGGCCCGAGAATTTCTCCGTCAGGCGTTCCTCGAATCGCTTCACGGTTTGATCCGTCAGCATCTGTTCGGTTTGCAGAACCAACCCCGGCCGCGATCCGGCGAGAAAGGCATGGTAGCG
Source organism: Fimbriiglobus sp. (assembly GCA_025352235.1). Classification (GTDB taxonomy): domain Bacteria; phylum Planctomycetota; class Planctomycetia; order Gemmatales; family Gemmataceae; genus JALHQU01. The sequence goes on along the minus strand of JANXTU010000278.1, from coordinate 3,522 downwards.
CGATTTCAGCAGCTCGGAATTCGTGTCGACGGTCAGCGCGTTCGCTTGCAACGGCGACAAGCCGTAGTGCATGTCGAGCGGATTCGGATACTTCAAATGCACGATCTCCGACGGATGGAACGTCTCCGACGGCAGGCCCGGCGCGGCGACCTCGTAGCCCTTCACGTAATCGCGGGCGTCGGGCAGCACCTTCACCCACGGCGTCGGGATGATCCACAGCTCGGCGGGCGCCCCCGACATCCGGTCGTGGGCGATGTACCAGAAACAGTTGCCCGTCAACTCCAGCGACACGATGGTCGAGTACCAAAGTTCCCACGGCGTCAGCCAGGGGTTCGGCTCGTCGAGCAACCGGCAGAGCGGGTGCGTGTGCGGCAACGGCGTTTGCTCGTGCTCGGCCTGCCCGGTGTTGACGTACAAGTACGGCTTCTGCCGGGCGGTCTCTTGGGCGATGGCGTTGACGGCCGCATACACCCACGACGAATAATTCCGCAGTTGTTCGGTGGCGTCGTTCTTCCACCAACCGCCCGTCGGGTAGGGCGGCGCGAAAAAACCGGGCGCCGCATTCGGCGAGCCGACCCCGGTGACGGGTCGGAGTCGGGGCGCTTTCAGCCAAGCCCCCAGGCGGTGTATCAAGGGCATGATTCGATCTCCTCGGGGCCGAAGGGTTGGGGAATCCGGTACGGTGGTTCGTCCGGCGCGATTCCTTTCTCGTAACCGAGGTTTTTCAGGACGTAGAGGATTTCGCTGTAGGCCGGGTAGCGCCGGCGGTATCGCTTTTGGAAGGCGTGCATCGCGAGGGCGAACTCGAGTTCCTCCGCGGCGATGTCGAGTCCGGGGTGGATGAAGCCCTGCGAACGCATCCGATTGAGCGCGACCATTGATCCCTTCCCCCCGTTCGACCCCTCCATGGCCCGAGACTGTCACAGATGAACACCACTGGATATAAGCTCCAATTCGGCCGGCGTCAAGAAATTATGTGGATTTATTTTCACTAGCACGCGCCGCGCCGAATCGGGGTAAGATGTCTCTGAGTAACTGACCTAGAGCGGAGGGCACCATGGGGCGTGAATTCAGTGTCGTGATCGAACGGGATGAAGACGGCTACTATGTGGCGTCCGTCCCCGCCATCCCCGGTTGCCACACCCAGGCGCGGTCGCTCGACGACCTGATCGATCGCATCCGCGAATGCATCGCGCTCTGCTTGGATGTGGAACGGCGTTAACCAGAAACTCGACTCGTCTTTTCCTCCGCCGCTGGCGCGTCCGGCTAACAAAACCGAGGTCCCTCCCCCATGCGATTCCTCCCGTTCGCCTTGTTGCTCCTGATCCCGGCTGTCGCCTGCGGCGAAGATCCGAAACCCAAGAAACCCGAATACGTCACCAAGGAAAAACACGACCCGGACGGCATCGGCAAGTTCTACCTCGACCGCGAGATCGCCCAAGTCATGGGCCACCGCGCCGCCGGTTGGCTCGAACGGCCCGAGCGCGAGAAGGAAGAAGCGCCCACGAAACTTCTCAAAGCGCTCGACATTAAAGAAGGTCAGTTGATCGCGGATATTGGCGCCGGCAGCGGCTATCACGCCTTCCGCATGGCCCCGCTCGTCGGCGCCAAAGGGAAAATCTTGGCCGTGGACATCCAGCAGGAAATGCTCGATTTGGTGAACATTAAGGCCAAGAAGGCCAACGTGGCCAACATCGAAACCGTCCTCGGCACCGAGACCGACCCGAAATTGCGCAAGGGCGAAGTCGACCTCATCATCCTCGTGGACGTCTACCACGAGTTCTCGCACCCCTACGAAATGGCCGCGAAAATGGTCGCGGCGCTCAAACCCGGCGGCCGCATCGCCTTCGTCGAGTTCCGCCTCGAAGACGAAACCGTGCCGATCAAACTCGTCCACAAGATGACCGAGCGCCAAGTGATTTTGGAGATGGCCGAGTTCGCCGAAATGGAACACGACAAGACGATCAAAACCCTGCCGTGGCAGCACATCGTGCTGTTCAAGAAGAAGGCCGAGAAGAAGAAGAACTAGTCGGGCTACAATATCTCACTCCGATTCGACAAGGATACTGCGGATGCCCGCCCTCGCCCCGATCAAACGCGAATTGCCCCAAGTCGCGACTAAGCCGGACATCGATTACGAACTCATCCTCGATTGCGTCCACTGCGGCCTCTGCACGGCCGCGTGCCCGACGTACGTCGAGACCGGCAACGAAGCCGATTCGCCGCGCGGCCGCATTTACCTGATGCGCCAAGTCATCGACGGTGCGCTCGAACTCGACGAAGTCGTGAAGGGCCACCTCGACCTCTGCTTGAACTGCCGGGCGTGCGAAACGGCCTGCCCGTCGGGTGTGCAGTACGGCAAGCTCATCGAGCCGTTCCGCGAGCACATGGAGCACCTCGACCCCGGCCGCAGCACGCGCTCGCTGAACTGGATCCAGCGCCAGATGCTGTTCAAAATCTTCCCGAGCCGTGTCCGCACCCGGCTGGCGCTGGCGCCGGCGCGGCTCTCGCAGTGGACCGGCCTCGACTGGCTGATGCGGAAGTCGGGGATGTTGAAGTTGCTGCCGAAGTCGCTGCGGACGATGCACGCCATGCTGCCGCCGCTGAAACGCCACTACGGCAGCCTACCGGAACTCCTCCCGGCCATCGGGCCGCGCAGAGCGAAGGTCGGGTTGTTCCTCGGCTGCGTCGCCGACGGCCTGTATCCGCAGACGAACTACGCCACGGCGAAGGTGCTCCAGGCCAACGGCTGCGATGTCTGGATTCCCAAAAGCCAAGCTTGCTGCGGGGCGCTGCACTACCACAGCGGCGAAGAAGGATTGGCCCGCAAGCTCGCGGCCGGCAACTGCACGGCCTTCGGCGTAGGCACTCCGAAGTGGCAGGAACTCGACGCGATCATCACGAACGCCGCCGGTTGCGGCGCGATGCTGAAGGACTACACCCACCTCATGCACGCGGAGGCCAGTGCCGAGGAAGCCCAGCAATTTCAGGCGAAGGTGAAGGACGTCTCCGAGTTCCTCTATTCGCTCGGCCTCGTGAAACCGACGCACCCGCTGAAGATCAAAGCGACTTACCACGACGCCTGCCACCTCCGGCACGCCCAGCAGATTCAAAAGCAACCGCGTTCGCTGTTGGAAGCGATCCCCGGTTTGGAACTCGTGCCGTTGAACGAAACCGAACTCTGCTGCGGTGCGGCGGGCAGCTACAACCTCACGCAGCCCGACATGGCGACGAAACTCGGGGATCGCAAGGCGGACAACATCCGCGCCACCGGCGCCGTGGCGCTGTTCACCGGCAACGTCGGCTGCCTGATGCAGATCGCCAAGCACCTGAAAGCCACCGACCCCGGCCTCTGGTGCGCCCACCCCATCGACGCCCTCTGGGCCAGCTACAGTGGCGAACTGCCGGCGGAACTGCGACAGTCCATGCAGGAGGATTCGAAATGAAAACGATCACCGTGAGCCTGCCGGATGAGCTGGTGAAGCATTTGGAAGAACGCGTGGCAACCGGCGAGTTCGATTC
>JANXTU010000231.1 GCA_025352235.1 Fimbriiglobus sp. | reverse complement strand
GTTTTGGACAGAGCAGTGCCCTGCTCTCCGGGCTTGACGCGAGTCTTGAGTCCAGCGAGAAGTCGCACACCCTCACGTAGACTCAACGCCAAAAGGCTGGACTCAACGCCAAAAGGCTGGACTCAACGCCCCAACGCTATGCAAACTTGAAATTCGCTCTAGAGCGTCTTGAGATACTCGATCACGGCCGCGCGCTCTTCGGCCGTGAGTTTGTCGCCGTAAGTATGGCCGCCGTTGCCCCGGCCCGGTTTGGTGGTGTCGTACACCTTCCGGCGCTCGATGGCCTCGTCGCTCGCTTTCGGCGCCGGCACCTCGGTCACCTTCCAGCCGACTTTGTCTCGGTCGAAATCGGCTTCGTCGGTGCGGTAACTCCGGGTGAACATCTTCGGGCGCGCCCGGCTGTTCAACACGCCGTCGAGCGTCGGGGCGCTGCCGTTGTGGAAGTACGGGCCCGTCGCCCAGATGCCGTCCAGCGGCGGGGCTTGGTAACCTTCGGTCTCGCGCATCGGGTAGCGCGGGAAGAACCAACTGCCGGTCGATTCCTTGGCGAACCAGCTCTTGCTGTAAGCTTTTGCAAACTTCGGTTCGAGGCTCTCGAACTTCTTGCGGTCGGTGCCGATCTCGTCGAGTGGCACGATTCTGTCCGGGTAAGTCGGTGTGTCGCCGTAGGTTCCGTGGCACTTCGCGCAGTTCGCGGCGAACAGCTTTTGGCCCCCCTCCGCTTTCTTCGCGTCGAAGGCAAACGGGTACTTCGGCGATTCGAGGCTCAACAAATACTTTTGCACGTCGCGGAATTGCGGCTCGGCCTTTTTGAATTCCGACGGCGTCGTCAGCGGGTGCATCATGAACTGCATCAAGCTGCGGACGCTGCGGGCGTCGGTCGCGCCGAGGTGGTACATCGTCTTCTTTTTCTTCAGCAGCCACCACGCGGGGGTATCCTCGCAACTGTCGTCGTGCAAACCGAGGTCGCGGTAGAGCGGCGTGAGCGCTAAATCGTCCGTGCGGTACCCGAGCAAGTAAACCGCGAATGGCCCGGCTTCGGTGGTGCCGCGCACGTTCGTGAATGCGAAGGGCACCTTCGCCGGGCTATTCGCGGCCGCGGCCATTTCTTCGAACAGCGCTTCGATGTCGAGCGCGTGGTTGCCGAGGCCGACGACCGACTTGCCGAAGATCGAACCGCCGTGGCAGGTCATGCAGTCGATGCCGAGGCCCTTGCCGAGCAGCAAGTCGGCCTTGCGCAGGCCCATCGGGTAACCGTCGTTTTCATAAGGCGCTTCGTGGAGTCCGTAGCGGTCGCGGAACTTCGCAGCGTAATCGGCCGGCTTCTCCTTCAAACCCCAAATCTTCCAGGCGTTGTCGTACGACGACTTCGGCCAGAACCCTTTGATGAACGCCGTCGTTTCGAGGGCTCGCTGGCCGCGCTCGGCCGGCGTCGGCTCGCGTTCCGCCGCCGCGACCGGACCCGCCATCAGCAGCACTATCAGGATCGATCCCCGGATCATGGCGATTCCTTCGGGCGTAGTTCGGACGCTGAATTATAGCCGGCTCGAGCGGGGCGCCGCGAACGAATTCGGAACTACGGAGCTTGCACGGCGTCCGAGGCTCGGGTTAAAATGGAATAGAAGTCCAATTCCAAAACGAGGCCACTCGGCCATGCGAACCGCACTGTTCTCCGCCGCCGCGATCGTGTGGGTTTGCGCCGCGGCGTCCGCCGCCGAACCACCGGTGCCCAATCCGCAAGCTGACGGCTTGGTCGCCCAACTCGCATCGCGGTCGTTCCCCGAGCGTGAGGCGGCGACGAAGGCCCTGTTCGAACTCGGCCCCGCGGCTTTGCCGGCGTTGCGGAAAGCCCTCGCGGAAAACCCGAACCCCGAAGTGCAGGACCGCGCCGCCGGGCTCGCGTCGAAAATTCAACTCGCCGCCGACGCCGCGTCGCTGACCCGCGGCAAGCCGGTCGCCCTCGACTTTCGAGACCGGCCGCTGAATGCCGCCGTCGCCGAACTCCGGACGAAACTCGGCATCCCGTTGAACCTCCATCCGGGCGTGAAAGATCCGGCCCGGCTCATCACGCTGAAGACGGACGAACTCCCGCCGTGGCAAGCTCTCGAAAAATTCTGCGCCGCTGTCGGGTTGACCGAGCCGTTGACGCCGGACGCCAAGCCGGAAGCAAAACCCCAAACCGGTCGCCGGCCGATCCGCCAACGGCAACTCGAAATTTACGACGGCAACCAGATGGGCGTTCAACTCCTCGGTCGCCCCGGCGATGTCGCCGTGATCCTGATCGATGGCGCGTCCAGCCCGCCGGCCGACCGTCGCGGCGGCGTGCGCATCTCGGCCCTGCCGATGCGTTACCCCGGCTCCGGGACCGATCGCAACACCGGCGAAATCACCCTGCAT
>JANXTU010000204.1 GCA_025352235.1 Fimbriiglobus sp. | reverse complement strand
GGTTTCGTTTTGTCGCGGGCTTTCATCCAGTCGATGCTGAAATCGGTGATGAGGTCGGTGACGTAGCCGGTGTTCGTTTCCTTTTTGCCATCGCGGATCATCGGCGGGTTGTAATAGATCCCTTGCCCCGGCAGGATATGCCAGTGATCGAACCCGGTCGGGTCGGACACAAGGTGCCACTTGCCGATGATCGCGGTCTGGTACCCGGCCTTCTGCAGCAGCTTGGGGAACGTGACTTGGGCGCCATCGAACTTGCTGTTGCCGTTGTTGTAGAAGCCGTTGATGTGGGAATACTTGCCGGTGAGCACGCAGGCCCGGCTCGGCCCGCAGATACTGTTCGGCACCAAGCAGCGGTCGAAGCGCATCCCCTCTTTGGCGATCCGGTCGATATTCGGCGTGGTGTTCAATTTCAACGGATGCCCGTAGGCGCTCACCGCTTGGTAGGCGTGGTCATCGGAGAAGATGAAGACGATATTCGGCGGCTTCGGTTCGGCGGCCGAAGCGACTGCGGGCAAGAGCATCAAGGCGAGGCCGAGGAGTCGGGCGTGCATGGATCGTCTCCGAAGTGTCGGTTGAAGTGGCCCGGAAAATGTATGGAGCCGGGAACCCGTTTCCGAGTTCCCGGCTCGATCGCCTCACGTCGCCGGGGTGGATTTGGGAACCGAACAAAATTATTGGACTTGCCGGCGAATCAACCGCCAGCTGCTCTTTCCTTTCTCACCGACCCAATTCGCCCCATCAGTGGCTGTCTCACCAATAGCGGATGCCGCAACGACAGCTGTCTCTTTGACGTTCGATACCGTCTCACGCACAGTAGCAGCAACCGGACGAAGAACGTCTCCAAGGGCATCGGAGAAACCAGATGTCGCGATCAGTTTGATAGCTTCATCTCTGACTCGCTCACCGACTTTTTCACCGACAAATCCGCCAACGACGCCACCTGTTGGGCCCAAGAGAACGGCGCCAATCATCGTGCCTCCAACCCTGCCAACTGGGCCGCTGAGAGTTGTGACCGCGGTATTGAGAAGCAGTTTTGCTTGTTCGGCATCAGCTTGATCACGGGTCAGTTCACCCTTTTCAAATTTTTGTTCTAGCTCAGCGGCCTCGCTTCCCCAAGAGACCACTTCATACACCTTCCCCGCGTGACCCTCTGCCTTTTTGATCAATTTGAGCGTCTTGCTCCCGAGCTTCACCCATCGCGAGTGCGTATCGGTTTGGTCATGTTTTGAACCATCCGCCAGCAGATTGCCAATCTGACTCTCGTCGACCCCTGCCACATCGCTCAACTGCTTGGAGTATTCCTTACCTAGCACAACCTGAGGAATGTTCGCGTCCTTGCTGCTATTCAGGGTTTGGGGCTCGTCAGCACGCAGCTCCGTCCACACACCGATCAGAGTCAAGCAGAGAACCAGAGCCATCACCTTGCTAAGCATGGCAGTCTCCTCGGGTGCACAAACATTTTTTGATGTCAGCGGTCCAACAGAAGTAATTCGAGAGTCCGCTTTCACTATTTGCTCATTTTTTTAGATATGCAATGCAATCGTTTGGAAAAAGCAAAAGCCGGCGAATCCAGAACGGATTCACCGGCATTCTCTCGTCGCCGGGGCGGGGAAGGATGGGGGTGCCCTGAGCAGCACCTTCGCCACTCAATAAACGTCGTCGTGGGTGCCGAAGGCCAATAACACGATGGCCTCGTCGTCGTGGTGATCGATGATTCGGAACACGATGCGCAAGTCGTATCCGGCCGAACAAGACAGACAACCCGCGTATTTGCCTTTCAGCTTGTGTGTCCGCAGAGACGGTGTGCGAGGGTCGTTCGCCAAAGCGTCAAGCATAGCGACGATGCGTCCGTTCGAAGACGGATGGATCTTCAGCCACGAGTACAAGTCGCGGGAAAATGCGGCCGTCCGCAGCAACAAACGCTTCACGGCATCGCTTCGGCGACAATATCTGCAGCGGACATGACTTCGTATCGACCGGCGGCGAAATCGGCGAGGCCTTGATCGACACGCTCGGAAAACCGTTCACGGGACGATTCAGCAAGGCGTTTGGAAAGCACAGATACCAGTTCGACACGCGAGTCGTGATCCAGCGCTTCGGCCGCGTCGAGCACGTCATCTAAAGTGGCGGCAATGGACACCGGAATACCCCAAAAGGTAAGAACATCGCCGGGGCGGGGAAGGATGGGGGTGCCCTGAGCAGCACCCTCCAACGCTTATGGCTGCACCTTCCGGCCTGACCAGGTTCACACCTTCAGGTCTGTCAGGCCCCCACCCATCCTCGACCCGGCGACTCCATTTCGGATTTGCGATTGCGGATTTCGGATTTGAAAACCCGAGAGCCGTCCCCGATCTATTTCTTCGTTTGCCCGCGTGCGAAAATACTGGCGACGAAGTTGAGGACATCCGTCGCACTCGAATCGTTATATCCGTAGTTGCGGATCAGGCGAGCCTTCACCACGTCGATTTTTTCTTGGGTCGCCCGGTCGACGACGTTGCTGACCAAGCTCGTCAGCTTGATCGTGTCCTTCTGATCCTCGAAAAGCTTCAATTCGAGGGCCTTCTGCAACCGTTCGTTGGTTCGGTAGTCGAACTTCTTGCCGTCGATGGCCAAGGCGCCGATGTAGTTCATGATCTCGCGGCGGAAGTCTTCCTTGCGGCCCTCGGGGATGTCGATCTTCTCCTCGACCGATCGCATGAGCCGTTCGTCCGGGTCGTCGTAGGCGCCGGTGTAACGGTTGCGAACCTTCTCCCGCTGGGTGTAGGCCTTCACGTTGTCGATGTAGTTCCCGCAGAGCCGAGTCAGGGCTTCCTCGTCGGCGGCGATGGCGCGTTGGACTTCGTTCTTCACCACGTCTTCGTATTCTTCGCGGACGATCGACAGCAGTTCCTTAAAGTGGCGGTGCTGGTCTTCGTCTTTGATGAGGGCGTGATGGCGCAGGCCGTCTTCGAGCTGCTTGATGACCATGAACGGGTTGATGTTGTCCTCGTCCGGGTGGGCGACGAGGGCGTTGCTGATCTTGTCTTGGATGTAGCGCGGGCTGATGCCGGTCATCCCTTCGTGGATGGCCTCGCGCTTGAGGTCGATGACGTTGTCTTCGGTGAAGCCGGGCATCGTCTTGCCGTTGTAGAGCTTCAGTTTCTGCATCAGGCTGAGGCTAGCGTTCTTCGGCGGGTTCAACCGTGTCAGCACCGCCCACATCGCGGCGACTTCAACGGTGTGCGGGGCGATGTGCTTGCCCTTCACCTTGGCCTCGTTGAAGTCTTTCTCGTAGATCCGCACTTCGTCCCGTAGCCGGGTGACGTACGGGATGTCGATCTTCACGGTGCGGTCGCGCAGGGCTTCCATGAACTCGTTGTTCTGGAGGCGCTTGTACTCCGGTTCGTTCGTGTGCGCGAGGATCACTTCGTCGATGTCGGTCTGGGCGAACTTCTTCGGCTTGATCTTGTGTTCTTGGCTGGCCCCGAGCAGGTCGTAGAGGAATGCCACGTCGAGTTTGAGCACTTCGATGAATTCGACAATGCCGCGGTTGGCGATGTTGAGTTCGCCGTCGAAGTTGAAGGCGCGCGGATCGGAGTCGCTGCCGTACTCGGCGATCTTGCGGTAGTTCATGTCTCCGGTCAGTTCGGTGCTGTCTTGGTTCTTCTCGTCCTTCGGTTGAAACGTGCCGATGCCGATACGGTCCTTCTCACTCAGAATGAGCCGGAAGATCCGGACTTCGTGCTTGAGCATCTCGAGCCAGTCGCCGTTGTAATTCTTGAGGCGCTCGCGGAACTCGTAGCGGCTGGCGGGGCAGAGGTCGCCCTTGATGCGGATGCCGTAGGGGTTCGGCCCGGTCGCCTCGGCATTCAACTGCGCGAGCAGTTCGGTGCGGTACTCCTCCGGAATCAGTTGCAGCGGCTCACCGTGCATCGGATCTTTGGCGTAAGTGCCGTCGGCGCTCTTCCAACTGAAACTGAAGAGTTGCCCCGCGTCGCTGCGGCTGTACTCTTCGAGTCCGCGCTTCAACAACCTGGCGATGGTCGATTTGGCGCTGCCGACGGGGCCGTGCAGCAGAATCACCCGGCGCTCGGTGCCGTAGCCCAGCGCCGCCGATTTGAAGGTGTTGACGAGCGTCATCAGCGGGCGGTCGAGACCGTAGATGCCGTCGCCGTGGCGGGTGGCAAACTCGGTGAAGAACTTGTAGCGCGTGAGTTTGTCTTTGTTCTCGTAGATGTCCTCGGTGCCGTGGGCGAGGATCATGTCGAAGAGCCGCTGGTAGGCGGTCCGCGTCACGGTCGGTTGTTTCATCACGATTTCCAGATACTCCGGGAAACTGCATTCCCAGTGGAGCTTCTTGAAGTCGGACAGGTCCATCTGCGATCGTAGGCCGTCGAGAATGCCTTGGGCCGTGGCCATCTGGTTCTCCTAGTTCAATGGCCGGTGCGGGGGCACCGGGGGATGATCGAAGCCAATGATGAACGGAGAGAAGGCGCCGCCATCGGTTCTCAGCGGAGCCGATGTATTATAATCCGAAAGTGGTGTCCTTTCCAGAAAGTCCGGGCCGGGGCGCGAACCGGATGAAATACCCGCCCCCCGGCGGCGTCGGAATCTCCAATGGACCCCGAGGCCCGAAGCCGGACCGACATCGGGCGAAGTCGCCAGCAGTTTGGAACTGCGGCGGAACATCCTCACGGCGGGGGTTTCATACTTGGACGCGCAGCCGAAACGAACCCAGAGCCATTTCCCGGAATCGGCCGGCGGGCCCGAACGCTAGTGGTGCATTGCGGCTGATGTGTATTCCTGTCGATTCTTCGCTCCAACGGAGCGTTCGGTTTTAGCCAGGCCCGGAAGGGCCTGGAAAAGATGACCGAAATCCTCGAGTTCCGAAGGAGCGACCGCCAGGATTGCGAACGCTCCATCGGAGCTAAGACCGGGCCGAATGAGCCCACGGGGGATCGACCCCGGAGGGGTCGCAAGAGGGAGCGGGCTGCGCCGCCGCACGGGTCGGGACTTTGTCGGTGTGGCGACACGTTTCTTAACGTGTCGGAAGGCCTGAGATTTTCCGACACGTTAAGAAACGTGTCGCACATTGGGGATCACCCTCCTGGGTCGAGGTCGTCCTGAGCGTAGTCCGGCGGTCTGTGACCGCCGGCTAATGTCTGCGACCCCTCCTGGGTCAGGCGGGTCACAAGCCGCTACGAAAACCCGAAGCCGGCTCTAATTTTTCACGGAGATTCTCATGCGGGCATTGTTAGTCCTCCTCCTGCTTCCGGCGTTGGGGTCGGCGCAGCGGTCCCCGGTCGGACTCACCGTCGATCCGGCCCCCGAGGCCAGGCCGGCGCTGCGATACGAGTTGCTGCCGAGTTCCCGCGACCGCGTGGCGGGCAACGCCGTGCTGCATTACCGCAATGCCTACGCGGCGAGGCCGAGCGAGGAGCGCGAACCGGCGAAGCGCGTCGCGGAATATGAAATGGTACTACGTTGGGAAGATGCGAAGATCGGGGAACTGCCGACCAAAGACGTGGCCGAGTACCTCAAGAAATACAAGGCCGTCTTCCGCGAACTGGAATACGGCGCGCGTTGCAAGCAGTGCGAATGGGCCACGGCGCCAACGTCGGGCGTCGAAGCGGTCGCAGCGATCGTCGGAGGCCTACCCTGGCAGCGCGAATTGGCCCGTTGGTTGTCGCTGCGTTGCAAACTCGAACTCGCCGAGAAGCGATTCGACGATGCGCTGCGGACCATTCAAACCGGTTTGCAATTCGGCCGACACGTCACCGAAGGCCCGTCGTTGATCCAGATGCTCGTCGGCAACGCGCTCGTGTCGATCTTTCTCGGCCGGATCGACGCACTGATGGAATTGCCCGACGCGCCAAATCTCTACTGGGCACTGAGTACGTTGCCGAAACCGTTCATCGATTTGAGGCCCGGACTCGATGGCGAAGACCTTCTCAACGAGAGCTTCCTTCCCGGTCTGGCGGAGTTGCGCAAAGGCCCCGTGACCCCGGAGCGGGCCATCGAACTCTGCTTCGCATCGATGAAAGCGTTCCAAGGTGTGACGGAAAGCAACGGGCTGAGCGATTTCGCACTCCGGATCGCGTTGATCGCCCGCGCGGAATTCACGCAGGCCGAAGCCCGCAAGGAATTCATCGCTCGCGGCCGCAACGCCAAAGAGATCGCCGCGATGCCCGCCGTGCAGGTCGTCTTCTTGAACAGTTTCGAGCGATATCGCGACATCGCCGACGACTACCGCAAGTGGTTCCTCCTCGGCGGCCCGGAGGCATCCGCCGGCATCGAGAAACTCGGTGAGCGCGTCAAGAAATTGAAGGCCGAAGCGAAAGACGACCCGATCACGCAAGTTTTTTTGAACGTCCTGGCGGGGACGGAAAAAACGTACCAAAGCCTCGCCCGGACCGAGCGAAAGATTGCGCAGTTGCGAGTGCTCGAAGCAATCCGCCTGCATACGGCGCTGTCGACTCAACTGCCGAAGGAACTCGCCGATATCAAGAAAGTCCCCGTGCCGAACGACCCGACCACGGGCCGTCCGTTCGAATACGCGATCACCGAAGGCGGATTCACACTCTCGCCCGCCGGGTTGAAAGACGTTCCCTCGGCCGCGACGCTAAAATACGAAGTGACGCTGCGGGTGAAGAAATAAGCTTGGCGAGCGCGCCCGGATTTATTCGTCCGTTTTCTTCGCGGGTTTGGGCTTGTCGCTCGGCTGGAACGAAATGAAGAACCGCTGGACGTACCAGAGTTCCGGGATCAAGTTTTGCCCTTGGGCGCCCAAGATGTAAATGCGCGAACCGGCGAGGATGATCCGCACGACGGTGCCGCGCTTCATGATCTGATTGCCCTGCTCCAGATGCACGTCGATGCAGGGAAACCCGGCGTGCGTCTTGGCTTCGCGCTGGAGTTCGGTGCCGGCCGCGAGTTGGGCGATCTCGGCTCGCAGCGCGTCGGTCAGAATCGCCTCCGCGTCGCTCTCTTTGATCGCCTTCGGCATTTTTGGCAGGTCGTAGTACTTGACGAAGAAGCGCATCTGCCCGACTTCCTCCCGGCGGGCTTCCACGCCCTTCACCGGTACGCCTTTTTCGCTGGTTTGGCTGAATGGCACCGGCTCGTCGGGGAACTCGACTTGGAACTTCCCTTCCTCCGACTTGTGGACCTGCATCGGCGGATTGTACATCCAGATTGTCACCCCGGCACAGAGCGCGCTGGTGCCGCCGGCGATCAACAGCGTGGCGGCCAGCAAGAACCAGACGACTCCATTGGACCGCTTCCGCGGCGGGCGATCCGCGTCGAATTCCTCGCGCGGACGACTGCGCGACGGCCGCGCCAACGGCGGTTCGCCGAGCGATTGCGCGGGCACGGTGAACACCGTTTGGCAGGTGGCACATTTGACCGAACGCCCGCGGAATTCAAACGGCACGTCGAGTGGATCGCGGCAGTTGGGGCAGGTCACGGGGTCGGTCATGCGTGGCATCCCGAAAAGAGCGAACGGCGTTCCCTTACACTTTACGGAGGCCGGGGCTAAACTGTCCGCACAGTTCCCGGAGATCCCCGTGGCCGAAGCGCCGACCTTGCCGCAGCAATTGAAGCAGTATCTCGACGCACTCCGCGCCGCGGGAGTCGAGTACGTGGCGAAGGCCGGTCCGACGCCGTTTGTGAGGGCGGCACCCCGGCAAACCGCGGCGGCGATTGTGGCCGAGGATCCGCTCGCCGCACGGCGGCGGGGTTTGCAGTTGTTGGCCGACGAAGTGCAGAACTGCGCGAAGTGCTTGGAGCTGTTCTCGATGCGGACCCGGGCGCTCTCCGGCATCGGGCCGATCGCGGCGCCGGTCGCGTTCTTGGGCGACGGCCCCGACACCGTCGACGATCGCGAAGGCCGGCCGTTCCTCGGCGCATCGGCAGCCTGGTTGGATCGGGCGCTCGAGTTTCTAAGCCGGACCCGCGACGAAGTTTACTTGTTGAACGCCACCCGCTGCCGGGCGCCGAAACGCTTTCCGACGGCGAAGGAATGCGCGAACTGCCGGGACTATTTGGTCCGCGAATTGGAACTCGCGCAGCCCAAGGTCATCTGCTGCCTCGGCACGACCGTCGCGCAGACGCTGCTGCAAACGACCGAGAATATCGCCACCTTGCGCGGCCGCATCCACGACTACGCCGGTATCCCCGTGATCTGCACGTTCCACCCGGCCTACCTGCTGAAGAACCCGAAGTCGGAAGCCGATGGCCGGACGGATTTGGAATTGATCCGCGGCGCGATGGGGTAGATTCACATACGGCCGAAGGCGAGTCGCAGCGAGCCGAGGGCGGCGGCGGAGACGGCGATCAGCAGCATCGACACGGCTACGGCGGTTTCGACGTTGCCCACGCTCAGTTCTAAAAACACGGTCGTCGGTAAGACTTCGGTGCGATAGCGCGTGACACCGGCGAAGATCAGCACCGGCCCGAATTCGCCGATGGATCGCGCCCAGGCGAGCGTGAAGGCGGCGAGGACACCCCGGCGCGCTTCCGGCAGCGTGATCCGCCGGAAGGCCACTGCGCGCGTGCAGCCGAGGCTCCGGGCGATCTGTTCGGTCCGCGGCGACAATTGCGCGAAGGTGTCTCGCATCGTGCGGGTGGCAAAGGCCGCCGCAATGGTGAACTGCGCCAACACGACCGCCGGCACGGCGAAGGTAATCGTTACCAGTTCTTGCACGGCCCGACCCGGGGCGCTCTGGAACAGAATCAGCAAGCTCAGGCCGACGACGAGCGGGGGCAATACCACGGGGACTTCGAGCAGAAGTTCGAGCGGACGCTTGCCGGGGAATTCGGTGCGAGCGAGGAGATAGCCGAGCGGCACCGCGACCCCGAGGGCCAAGATCGACGCGGCGGAACTGCTGATGAGGCTGAGCCAGAGTGCGGCGCGGATTTCGGGGACCCGCAGCGCCGCGAGTAGATGCCCCGGTGACGTCGCGGCGAGATCGGCAACGAGCATCGCGAGGATCAACCCGGCGTACAAGCCGCCGAGCAAGGCCAATCCGAGGAAGAACGGCCCGTCGCGTCGCGGCTTCATTTCAGCCCCGCCGCGCGGAAGTGCGCCCCGCCGCGCAGCGGATCGGCGGCGTACCGGACGAACGCCTCCGCATCATCTGGCCGGCGGGATTGATTCAGCATGGCGATCCGCACGGTGGCGATGCAGCCCTGCAGTTCGGGCGGTTCCAGCGACTTCAAATTCGGGTACCCTTGCGCGACGACGTTCCAAACGATTGCGGCGTGGACGGCTTTCAATTTCACGGCGTTCGCGGACTCGGTTACGGTGCCGGTCTCAACGACGCGGGGGGCCAACTCGTCCCAAAGCCCGCGCTCGCGCAGGTGCTCGCGGGCGAGTTTGCCGATGGCGCTCCCCGGTTGACCGAGCGCGACGCGGCGGTTCGGGCGCAGGAGGTCACTCCAGTTGCGGAATTCGTCCGAACTCAACACGACGGCCCGCATCGTCCCCAGATACTCGGCGCGTTCGACCAAGCGGCGGTCCTCCGCGATGCGGACATAACTTTCGTCCGCGGGCAGAAACACATCGGTCGGTTCGACCCCGGCGGGGTACGAAACCCGCGCCAGCATATCTTCGGAGGCCCCGTAGCGGAGTTCGACCCGTTGCCCCGTCGCGGCGGTGTAGTCGCGGGCCACCGCTTCCGCCGGCGTCCGCAATCCCGCGGCGACGGCGACAATCAAAGGTCGGTCGCCGGTGGCCCGCGATTCCACATGGGCCAACCCGGCGAACAACCCGGCCAAGGCGACCGCCGAAAGGCCGGCGACGACGGGGGTGCGCACGACGAATTTCATGTCGGGATTGTACGAGATCGTCCGTTGGGCCAAACGTGTCCTAGGGTTCCATCGTCTCGTACTCCGCGGTTCGGCGGTACTCCCGGATGTATTTGTTCTGCTCGAAATGCCAGACGCAGTTCCCTGCCACTAGCCAATGCCCGCGGTGCAGCAGTCGGCTGTTGGCCCCGGCGGAAGCCGCGGAAAGCCTGTCGGTGACGGTCGCGATTCCCCCGCAACCGCTGCAATCCACGCTGACCGGCCGGATTCTGGTCGGTTCGATCTTGTCCCTGGGTCTCCATCTCGCCCTGCGCGAGTGGGGCGCCGCCGTCGGCCTCTTCGACGAGTCGATTTCGGAGACGGGGTATTTGGCCGGGTATTTTATCCGGATCGGGGCGGCGATGGTCGGCGGGGTCTTCGCCGGCGCGGGTCGCAGCCACGCGTTCAGCGGCGGGGCGGCCGTCGGTTTAATCTCCGGGGTCGCGTGGCTGGTCTTCGATTCGTTCCCGCACCTGCGCCTCGACGCTTTGAACATCGGCTTGATGATCGCGCTCGTCTCGCTGGCCGGGTGTTGCGCCCTGATGGGCGGGCGCATTTGGCCGGCGGTCGTCGTGATGCCGGAGATCGAATCGCCCCGGCGCAGCTCGCTGTTGAAATTGGTGGTCGATGGCAAGAAGCCGATGCTCAGCCGGCCGACACGCTGGGGCCAGACCATCGTGACCTCGGTCGTCGTCCTCTTCGCGGTGATCGCCGCCGACAGCGGGCGGGAGTTGGTGAAGCGGCTCCCGGCCGGGATCGTCAACCTCGGCGGTCCGTCGGCCGTGCCGTTGGTCGATTTTCAAATCGCGTTGATCGGCGTCGTTCTGGCCAGTTTGATTGCGGGGGCCGGTACGGGCACCGGCCTGCGGCACGGAGCTATCGCCGGGATTCTCTCCGCGTTCGCCGTCGGCGGCGCCTTCACCCACCAACCGCCCGAGAGTTTCCCCGCCCTCGAATTCTTGCTCGACAAATTCCAAACGCGGGACTCCGCGTTCCAAAGCGCCCTCTTGCTCGGCTCCGGCATCGCCGCCACCGTCACAATTGCCGGCTGGGTCGGCGGGCAACTCTTTCCGCCCCTCCGCCAGAAGCGACGGCGCAATTCCGATTACTGAACCGTCGAAACGCCAAACGGCCGGGGGCAACCCCCGGCCGTTTGCATTCCGTCCATTTTGATCAGTAACGGAATTCCATGCCGAGCATGACGCCGTGCGACCAGAAGTCGCTGGAGCCGTGGGTGTACTTGGGGAACAATTCGCCGGTTTGATTCGCGCGCGGCGGAATCTGGCTGCTGTTCACGCGGGTGTCGATGATGTCACCCGGCCGCGTGACGTTGCTCATGTACAAGAAGTTGTAGCCGGCGAAAATCCGCAGGTGATCGGTCACTTGGACGCCAAGTTTCCCGCCGATTTCCGGCACCACCGCGAAGCTGTCGTGCGTGTACCGGCCGATGTTCGACGGCTGTGCGAGCAGGCCGCCGGCGTATTTTGTGCTGTTCCCCGCCAGATCGGTCACCGTCGTCGAACCGCTGATATCGACGACCGAGTGATTCACGCCGAGGGCCACGGTCGACCGCAGTCCGAAGAAGAAGTGGCTGAAGCGGCGCTCGTAAGCGAGGCCGACCACGCCCCCGTGGAAATGGTTCTCGGTGCGGAAGCGGTCTTCGACTTGGAAGCGGAAGCTCGGGAATTGCGAACCGGACAGACCGGTGAGGTCTTCGCGGATCGTCAGGGTGTCGTTGAGGCCGATGTAGCGATAGCCGAGGAGGGCGTCGAGCCGGCCGCACGGGGAGCACGCGAGGTTGCGGACGAAGTTCGCGCCGCCGCCGATGAGTTCGGATTTCGAATCGGCGGTGATGGTCCCGCGGAGGATGTTCGGGAACGACACCAATTGCGTGTCTTGGTAAGGGGCAACTTGGCCGGACGTACCGTCGGCATTGCGGCGGACGTTGTTCGTGAACGGCCGCATGACGATATTCGTGCCGTCCGATCCGGCGGCGTCGTGTTGATTGCTATCGCCGAGGACGAAGAAGTTTCCTTCGATTCCGAACCGCTGGCATTCGTCGAGCCACATCCCGCCGTAGAGGCGGAACCCGCTGCGCCAATCACTGTTCCCATTGCGGCCGTCGATCAAGTTCGAGGTGCCCGCGTTGCCGAGGGTCCCCGCGACGTTGCGGGGCGTGCCCGGGGGGGCGCCGGTGGCGAGCACCGGGTAATTGTTGCCTTTGGTGGTCCAATACAGGTATTCGGCACCGATCCAGAATCGGCCGGCGGGGCCGCAGAGGCAGTCGCAGGCACTGTCGAAGGTGTCACCGCAGGCCGCGGCGACATCGGCGGCGGTAGCGATGCCTTCGGGCCGATTGCGAGTCGCCATCGGCGCCGCCGCAGGGGGCGCCGCCGCGGGGGGCAGCGTCTTGGCGGGCGCGGGCACATCCGCTTGGATCGCTTCCGCAACGGCCTGTTGGACGTCGGACGTCGGCTTGGCCGATTTCGACGGGACGAAAGCGGGCTTCGCTCGGAAAGGGGCACTCGGGGCTTGCGCGTGAAGCGCCCCGACGGTGCCGAGGACGGCGACGAGACCGCCCAAGTATCGCGTCAACATTCGGTCTCCTCCAGGAGTCGGGGAGTGGGGAAAGCAATTTTTCGGCACTCTCGACCCAACACACAAGGCCGGATCCATCCGGACACCTCTTACTATCGACCCAACTCGGCCGGGCCTGTAGTTTCGTGCCGTTAAAGCCTCCGGATTGCCAGGTCCAGGATGCGGATCAAGGACAATCGTCCCAATCCACCCAAGTTACTTCCGGATGCGCGAATTTTATGCCGTTTGAGCCGCACGACCGTGGTGCCGATCGTGGTGTCCAACGAATGGTCAACTTGGGCAAGAAGTTACCGCGAAGTGCAGCTACCCCAGTTTCCTCGGCCGATATACCAATTACAGTACAGGGAGATGTTATTCGCCCCCGGTGCGATTTTCTCCGGCGACGTGAACTCATTCATTCCGAATTCCGCCCCATCGCTCCGTGAGGTTCCCGATGCCGTCTCCTCTTCCTGAACTGCCCGCGGCCGGTGTTCATTTCAAGACCGCATCCCGCCAGGCCACCAAAGCGCGCCCCGCCAGAGGGATTCACAAGCTCGATCTCCTCCAACTCGAAGATCGCCTCGTTCCCGCGGGGATGATCTCCGGCCGCGCTTTCCTCGATTTCAATTCCAACGGTTTGTTCGACACGAACTCAGCGTTGCCCAACGATGGCGGTGGTACCTACACGCGCCAGACCGACCTCGGCGTCGGCGGCATCGTCGTCACCGCGTTCGACTCCTCCAACACCGTGCGAGGCGTCGCCACCACCGCGGCCGATGGGACCTACACCCTCACGGCCACCGGCACCGGCGGCTACCGCCTCGAATTCACCAATGTGCCCAGCGGCATGTTCCTGGGGCCGCAAGGCGCGAACGCCTCGCCGCCTCCCGCCGGCAGTTCGACCGCCGTGCAATTCGTGCCGGATGGCAACAGCGCCAATCGCAACTTGTCGCTGAGGTTGCCAACGGGTTACTCCGACAACCCGAGGATCATCACCAGCGAATACCGCGTCGGCGATCAAACGGGAACGCTGACGAAAGGGCCGCTGCTCGGCACCGACGACTTCAGCAACACCGGCGTCATCATCAGCTTCCCCTACTCGGCGGGGACAACGTCCCAAACCGACAGCGGCGGCGCCGTGCAGCCGACGACCAACGCGCTGAGCGTCGAAGCCCGCTTCGTCGGTACGACCTGGGGCTTGGTACAGAACACCGACACGCGCACCATCCTCGCCTCGTCGTTCACCAAAAAGCACACCGGCTACGGCCCCAACGGCCCCGGCGCCATTTACACCATGGGCACGACCGGGACGACCGCGAGCCTCTGGTTCGACCTCGCCGATGCGGAAGTCGGCGGGAACTTCCGCTCCGGCTACACCAACAACGACGACTACTTCCTCGACAGCGGCAACACCGGTTGGGACGCGGTCGGCAAAACGTCCTTCGGCGGCTTGGCGATCAACGACGCCAACACCGAAGTCTACGTGATGAACTTGGCGAACCGCCGGCTCTACACGATCCAAGTGAACCCGGACGGCAGCGCCGGCGCGATCTCGTCCGTCCTGATTCCGGTACCGGATAATGCCACCGGCGACGTGACCGGAACCAACCGCGGCGACCTCCGGCCCTTCGCCGTCGAGTACCGCAACGGCCTCGTTTATGTCGGCATGGTGAATTCCGCTGAAAGCACCCGCGGCGGGGACACCACCCCAAACGGCGATCGGACGGCGCTCCGCGGCTATGTGTACACCTACAACCCGACTTCGCAGATGTGGAGCAACCGCTCCGTCATCAACGAGAGCGCGGTCGTCGACGGCTTCCGCTTCGATTATGCCAAGGCCAGCAGCTTCGGCGGCTCCGATGAATTCCAAGCGTGGAGTTCGACGTTCCAGAGCGTCAACGGCGGCGGCGACGCCAAGTACCCGCAGCCGATCCTCAGCGGCATTGCCTTCGACAGTTTCGGCAACCTCAATCTCGCCATCCGCGACCGCGCCGGCGACCAACTCGGCTACTTAACCCCGTCCGATCCGGCCAACCCGACCCAACTCACCCAAGGCGTCAGCGCCGGGGATTTGCTGAAGGCTACGGTCAACGGTAACGGGACCTGGACGCTCGAAAATAACGCCACTGCGGCCGGCACCACCACCGGCGGCGCCAACAACACCCAAGGGCCCGGCGGCGGCGAGTTCTTCTTCCAAGACGACTACGGTGGCGCCGTCCACACCGAAGTCTCAACCGGGGCCGTGGCCCACGTCCCCGGCTTCCCGGACGTCATCTCCTCCACCTTCGACCCCGTCCGCTACGGGGGCGTCAGGACCGGCGGCATCCGCTTGTACAACGAATCGACCGGCACGCTCACCAAAGCGTACCAAATCTACAACTTCGATACGCCCGGCACCTTCGGCAAAGCCGCCGGCCTCGGCGACCTCCTCGTGGTCATCCCCCCGCTCGGTCGCGAAATCGGCAACCGCGTCTGGAACGACACCAACGCCAACGGCCGCCAAGACGCCGGGGAAAGCGGCATCCCCGGCGTGCAGGTCATCTTGAACTTCAACGGCTCGGCGCTGGCGACCGCCACCACCGACGCCAACGGCGAATATTACTTCTCGTCGAACCCCGGCACGTCGACGGCGAATAAGCGGTTCGGCCTCAACTTGGAGCAAATCGGCACTTACATTATCGCGATTCCGGTCGTCCAAGGGCCGCTCGCCGGCCTGAGCATCACGACCAACGACATCACCGGCAACACCGAAGATACGCGCGACAGCGACTTCGTGTTGAACGCCAATACAAACCGCGCCGAATTTACGGTGCCGGCGCTGGCTGCGGGCCAGAGCGACCACACGTTCGACGCCGGCTTCCGCCCTGGCGAACAGCTCTTACCCGGATCGTTGTCGGGCTTCGTCTACCGCGACACCAACAACGACGGCATTCGCCAGTTGGGCCAAGGCGAAACCGGCATCATGCCGACGACGGTGGTTCTGACCGGGACGGTCAACGGCAACGCCATCACCCCGCAGACGCTGACGACCGACGCTAACGGCTTCTACCAGTTCACCGCGCTGTTGCCTGGGACGTACACCGTCACCGAAACGCAGCCGGCCGGCTTCTTGGACGGAAAAGATACCGCCGGATCGACCGGGGGCAGCAACGCCGTCAACGACGTGCTCTCGGGCGTCGTCTTGGCACCCAACGACAACTCGATCGAAAACAATTTCGGCGAATTGCTCCCCGCTTCGCTGAATGGTTTCGTCTACCTCGACGCCAACAACGACGGCGTCTTCGAAGCGGGCGAAACGCCGATCGGCGGCGTCACCGTCGTCCTCACGGGCACCAGCGACCTCGGCGTGATCAGCCCGCAAACCCTCACCACCACCGGCGGCGGCTTCTACAACTTCGCGAACCTCCGCCCCGGCACGTACCGCGTTCGGGAAACGCAACCGACCGCCTACACGGACGGTCGCGATACCCCCGGCACCCCCGGTGGCGGCACGAGTATCGTCAACGACCTCATCGACACCATCACCCTCACGGCGGGACTGACGTCGCCCAACAACAACTTCGGCGAACGGCTCTTACCCGGATCGTTGTCGGGGTACGTTTACCGCGACCCGGACGTCAACGGGATTCGCAGCCCGCAGCTCGGCGAAACCGGGATCGCCGGAACGAAAGTCGTCCTCTACTTCGAAGGGCCCAACGGTGTGGTCCCCGTGGCCACGGCTTTCACCGCGTCCGACGGCTTCTACCAATTCCGCAACCTGACGCCGGGGAATTACCGCGTCGCCGAGACGCAACCGCTCGGCTTCTACGACGGCCTCGATACCGTCGGCAGCACCGGCGGCAGCAACGCCTTCAACGACATTTTGACCACCATCCCGGTCCCGTCCGGCGTGTCGTCGATCCACAACAACTTCGGCGAAATCCAAAGCGTGAACCTGTTCGGGTACGTCTGGATCGACACTAACCGCAACGGCATCTACGACCCGGGCGAAGCCCCGGTGCCGAACGCGGTCGTGAGCATCAGCGGCACCGCGTTCGCCGGGACCCCGATCGCGAACACCCTGAACGCCTCGCAGGCCCCGAGCGGCTTGAGCATCATCACCGACGCCAACGGCCGGTACGATTTCTTCCGACTGCCGCCGGGCAGCTACTCGCTGGTGCAGACGAACACGCCTGCGGGCCTCACCGATTTCGCGTCCCAAAACGCCGCGCTGGGTTTACCGATTCAGCTCTCGAGTATTACGACCTTCGGCGGCATCGGGCTGAACGTCGCCGCCCCCGGGCCGCTCAACTTCGGCAAGGTCTTTGAGAATCCGACCTCTCCGCCACCGGGCACCGGTGACCCCTCCAAGCAAGCGTTCCTCGGGTCGACCCTCCTCGGGGCGGTCGCCCCCGCCGGCAATCCGCTCGTGGGCCCGCCGACGTTCGCCGCCAACACGACCCCGACCTTCGGCGTCACCAACGCGACCTCGGTCAAGCCGGTGTATCTCGCCGCCGGCGCCGGGGCCGGTTTCTCACCGGTCGTCCGGGTGTTCAACTACCGCACGGGGGTCGAGGTCTTCCGTTTCAACGCGTTCGACCCAGGCTTCCTCGGCGGCGTCGAAACCGCCACTGGCGATGTCAACGGCGACGGCACGCCCGATATCATCGTCGCGGCCGGGCCCGGCGCCGGGCCGCACGTCAAGGTCTTCGACGGCCTCACCGGCGCCGAAATCCGCAGTTTCTTCGCCTACGACCCGACCTTCCGCGGCGGCGTCACCGTCGCCTCCGGCGATGTCGACGGCGACGGCTTCGACGACATCATCACCGGGGCCATGACCGCCGGCGCCCCGCACGTGAAAGTCTTTAGCGGCCGCACGGGCCTGGAATTGCAGAGCTTCTTCGCCTTCGATCGCTCCATCACCACCGGCGTCCGCGTCGCGGCGGGGGACGTCGACGGCGACGGCAAGGCCGATGTCATCGCCTCGACGGGCGAAGGCACGCCGGCCCGCGTCAAGGCCTTCCAGGGCACGACGCTGGCGGTACTGTCGGACCTGTCGGTGTTCGACGGCTTCGCCGGCGGCATCTACGTTTCGGCCGGGGACTTCAACGGCGACGGCAAGGCCGACATCGTGGTCGGCTCGGGAGCGGGCGCCTCACGGGTGTCGGTGTACACGGCCGCGGGCGGCGAACTGGCGAGCTTCTTCGCCGACTCGTCGAGCAATTCGGGCGTGCGCGTCGCGGTCAAGGACCTCAACGGCGACGGCATCGCCGACATCATCACGGGCGCCGGCATCGGCACGGCGTCCCGCATCACCGGCTTCTCCGGCGCCGGCTTGGGCATCATCGAAGACTTCTACCTCTTCGACTCCGGCGTTCGCACGGGTGTGTTCGTAGGGTAAAGAAACATTCCGTCTCCCCCTCTTCGTTTCGGAGAGGGGGTTGGGGGGTGAGGTCTGAGTTTGAACGGCCATTCAATTCGCATTCCTCGATCACTTTTATTCGGGCAGACCTCACCCCCCAACCCCCTCTCCGAAACGGAGAGGGGGAGTACAATCCACTCGCCCCCCTTTCCCCGGAGTCTCTCCCATGGTTCGCCCTGTCGATCGCCGAACGTTCCTTCAATCGTCCGCCGCGGCCGCTCTCGCCTTCGCGGCGGCTCCGGTCCTCCGGGCCGCGCGCGACGAGAAAGCCCCCCTCTTCAAACTGTCGTTGGCGCAGTGGTCGCTGCACCGGGCCTTCTTCGAAAAAGACAAGAAGAAAGCCCTCAACCCACTGAAGTTTGCCGAGATCGCCCACGTGGACTACGGCATCGACGCCGTGGAATACGTCAACCAGTTCTACGCGGCCAAGAAGAAGGACGAAGCCTACCTGAAGGACGTGAAGAAAGTCGCGGACGACAACGGCGTCACGAGCGTGCTGATCATGTGCGACGGAGAAGGGGCCCTCGGCGACGCCGACGAGAAGAAACGCAAAGTCGCGGTCGAAAACCACTATCGCTGGGTCGAGTGGGCCAAGTTCCTCGGTTGCCACAGCATCCGCGTCAACGCCCAGTCGAGCGGGAAGTACGACGAGCAGATCGAACGCGCCGCCGACGGGTTGCGTCAACTGTCGGAATGGGCCGCGAAGATGACCATCAATGTCATCGTCGAGAACCACGGCGGCCTGAGCAGCAACGGCGAGTGGCTGGCGAAAGTCATGAAGAAAGTCGACCTCAAGACCTGCGGCACGCTCCCCGACTTCGGCAACTTCCGCGTGAGCAACACCGAAGAATACGACCGCTACAAAGGCGTCGACGAATTGATGCCCTTCGCCAAGGGCGTGAGCGCCAAAACCCACGACTTCGACGACAAGGGCAACGAGACCAAAACCGATTACCGCAAGATGATGGAGATCGTGCTGAAGAAGCACAAGTACGCGGGCTTCGTCGGCATCGAATACGAAGGCGGCAAACTGAGCGAACCCGAAGGCATCCGCGCGACGAAGAAACTGTTGGAGACCATCCTCGCCGAGATGTCCAAGTGAGATGGTTTGGGTCTGGCAAATCTTTCTGGCAGTCGGCAAAAGCTGCACTTTCCGCAGTGGGTGAGACCTCACCCCCCGGCCCCCTCTCCGAAGCGGAGAGGGGGCGCCTGACCAGCGAAAC
>JANXTU010000161.1 GCA_025352235.1 Fimbriiglobus sp. | reverse complement strand
GCAGCACAGTAAAGCCATCGCCGATTGCGAAGCGGCCTTGCGTTTGAACCCCTACCATTTCGGCGCCGCGTCCGGCCTCGGCCAGTGCCACCTGCGGATGAACCGCCCCCACGCCGCCTTGCGAGCCCTGGCCCAAGCCCTCGACCTCAACCCGACCCTCGAACTCGCCCAAACGATTCAGTCCCTCCGGCAAACCCTCGGCGACGCATAACGTGGAGCACGCTCCGTTCCGCTAGGCAGAATTGAGTTCTGTGGCGACACGTTTCCCAACGTTTCGGAAACCGATTCCGAGACGGAACACCGATACAATCCCGGCGAGCGACAGCGCGTAAGCGTTCCGTGGTTTTGAACCGAGACACGGCACGCTCATCGAGAATGCAGTCGGATCATCCAACCGCGCCGTCACGCAGTTGCAAATTCAGCGATTGTCGGACGAGTCCGATCACGTAGGGAATCTCGTCTTCTTTTGTGAGGCTCACTTCGACATCGCCATTTCCCCATCGGCCCAAGTCGGTGACGTCTTTGCAAAGCCCTTTGGGATCCTGCACATCCGCGAAACGCATGTTAAGCGAGAGTCGGAGCCTTTTGAGTTGCGGGACGACATCGACGAAGTTCGTCTCGGCTTTGTACGCCACATAGAGTTTCAGTATTTCCTCGCTCACACGCGGATCGAGCGCGAGGACGGCTTTGCGAAACGCTTCAAAAACGGGCTTCATACTGGCCGTGAGTAGTTGAGGGTGATCGGCGATTGTGTATTCGGTGTGCTTATCGCCCTTCGGACGGTACGCCTCCAAAATGTCAGCTTCCAGCACGGGGGCCGCCCAAACGGTGACGGCGCGATCCGCGAGTCGGCCGGCGCGGGTCTTGATCGCGTCCTCGTTCCAAACCTCCACCGCCCCCAACCCCTCATTGAGATGGAGCGGACTATACTTCAGCCCCTTCTTGGTATCCTCGGGCATATCGCGCTTTTCTGAGAAAGGCCGGTCACTGAAATTGAAGTTGTAAGCGGTGAGCGTCAAATTGCCGAGCGTGTGCAACCACCTTTGCTGGACGCGCTGCCAATCCGCACCGAGCACTTCGCGCCACTGCGGCGAGAGCTTTTCGTTCTGCGGCAGAATGTGCTCGATCGTGTAGTCGCCCGGTGCGATACGTTCTTTCCGGCCGTGGTTTTCCAAGCGGCGTAGCCAGTAGCTCCGGCTGCGGAAGTTGTACAGGTCACGGGTCTGGAGATCGCGGCGGAACTCGGCGTCGTTCGGGAATCGCCGATAGGATGGCAGGCTCAAAAAGTGCGCCTTGAGGCTCTCGAGGTAGCGGCCCTTCTTCAACGCTTTACCGAATGTGGCGAAGGTTTTGTTCATCGAGTTGGTGGTGAAAGGACAAATGGCACGGCGGAAAACGTACGCCTCAATCAGCCGCACACTCTCCAGCAAGTCGGACTCTGATAGCGTCCCGGTTTTGTAATCGTGGTACAGCTCCAGCAAGAATGGATACGCGACATCGACTTTCAATTCGCGGAGGTCGTGGAAGGCTAGCTTGAGCCCGGGGTCGGTTTCGGCGCCCAAGGCCATCGCGCAGTAATGTCGCGCGAAATCGCGGATGTCTTTTACGACGGCCTCGACTCCGGCCGGAATTCCAGCCGGCAAGCTGGCGTGCTTTTTGAACGCCTCGTAGACTTCGTCCAGCTTCGGGATGTCGCCGGTCTTCACCGTGAGGTAGTGCCGCATGAAGGCGTCAAAGTGGCTGCCGGAATCTTCTTGCCCGAACTCGAGTTCCATCGGACGCCAGTAGTTTTCGTACAAATGCGTCTGCTGCTCGGGCTCCAATCCCATCAGGATGAAATTGCGGATCAAGTCGGCCTGACTCAATTTCTTGCCCGTCGAGTTCATGCTCTCGAAGATCAATTGCGGATTGTCTTCGCCGCGCTTGAGCTTGATATCGACCATCATCAGCTTCGCCAAGCCTTTGCACACCACAGCCAAATCCGAACCGCGCCCGGCTATCAACCCCTCGAATAACTCGAAGTTTTTTACGATCCGCACGGACGGTTCTTTGGGTTGTTCCAGACCGCCGACGATGGCGGTGAGCGAACCTTTGTCGGTTTGGGACAGGATCAGCTTGTATTTTCTCTCCCCTTTTTGAAGCGGGTTGAGCAAGTAATGCCCACGCAACAACTCGGCCGAAAAACCATCGACCGG
>JANXTU010000108.1 GCA_025352235.1 Fimbriiglobus sp. | reverse complement strand
GTCTTCGGAACCCGCCGGTTTACATTCGGGCCGGCGGGTTCCGAAGACTCCACCCGCCCTACAAGAATACGCATCACGCCGTCTTGGAGACTGCGACTTCCGGCAATGGGATCAATTCGACGATGTGGGCGTTATCGATATGTCGCAGAATTTCTCCATCCCCCTCTTCACCGGGGATGCCCACATAAGTTGTCATGCCCGTGATCATAATCCATTCCGGGCTGCGGATGTCATACGACGTGCCGCTGGAAAGAATGAGCCGGAATGATTGGAACGGCTGCTTCCGCAACGCGGCCTTCAATTCGGAATGGTGCATGGCCCGGTCTCCCTCGATACAAATCATACGGCGACCAAAACTAAACAAGCCATCAGGGCCTCCGGCGCCAGATCGGCTCCGTTCGGCCAGACGATCGTTCCGCAGATCGGGTCGAGTTCGACCTGCGAGAAGAGACTCTCGTCACGCAGAGCTTCAAGCATGGGGCCTTCGAGGACATCGCTGAGATCGGATACACCTTCGGTTCCATCGTTGAACGTCAATTGGATTTGCAACGGCCCGCACACGCGAGCTTCGGTCACCCGGAGGATTTGCGGCATGTCGGTTCAATCTGACGGAGATCGATAATCGCGGAAGGCACAGGGCCACCGAGAAGATCATTCTATCTCTTCTCGGTGTCACTGTGCCTCTGTGGTGAACCCCGCATCGTCCGACCTTACCCGATGGCCCCGGAGACCTTCCGCGGCTTGTCGCCGTCTTCGTCGATCTTCGTGATCATCACGTCGGTCGTCAACATCAACCCGGCGATGCTGGCGGCGTTCGTGAGGGCCGACTTCGTCACCACGAACGGATCCAAGATCCCGGCTTTAATCATGTCGACGTACTCGCCGGTGTTGGCGTTGTAGCCGATGTTCGGGTTCTTCTCGCCGCGGGTCATCACTTCGTCGCAGATCACGGCGCCGTCTTCGCCGCAATTCTCGGCGATGGTGCGGATCGGCTTGACCAAGGCGCGGGCCACGAGTTCCGCCCCGATCTTCTCGTCGCCCTTGAGCTTCTCGGCCAAGGCTTCGATGATCGGGATGCAGCGGAGCAGCGCCGTGCCGCCGCCGGCGACGATGCCCTTGTCGACGGCCGCGCGGGTCGCGTGCAGCGCGTCTTCGATGCGGCCTTTGGTCTGCTTCATTTCCGCTTCGGTCGCGGCGCCGACTTTGATGATCGCCACGCCGCCGACGAGTTTCGCCAGCCGCTCGGTGAACTTCTCTTTGTCGTAGCTGCTCTCGGTTTGATCCATTTGCGTGCGGATCTGGGCGACGCGGGCTTCGATGGCCTTCGTGCGCTCTTTGTCCGGTTCGCAGATGATCGTGGTGTTTTCCTTCTCGACCGACACCTGATCGGCTTCGCCGAGGTGTTCGAGTTCGACGTTCTCGAGCTTGACGCCGAGGTCGTCCGAGATGAACGTGCCGCCCGTCAGCGTGGCGATGTCGCCGAGCATGGCCTTGCGGCGGTCTCCGAAGCCGGGGGCCTTGACGGCGCAGACTTCGATCAGCCCGCGGAGCTTATTCACGACGAGCATCTGCAGCGCTTCCGCTTCGACGTCTTCGGCGATAATGAGCAGCGGCCGGCGGGTCGTGGCGATCTTCTCAAGCAGCGGGAGGAACTCGCGCACGTTGCTGAGCTTCTTCTCGTAAATCAAGATGTACGGCTTCTCGGCTTCCCACTTCATGTCGGGCGTGTTGACCACGAAGTACGGCGACACGTAGCCCTTGTCGAATTGCATCCCTTCGACGAACTCGAGGATCGTGTCGGAGGTCTTGCCTTCTTCGATCGTGATGACGCCGTCTTTGCCGACCTTGCTGAACGCCTCGGCCATCAGGTCGCCGATCTTCGGGTCGTTGTTCGCCGAGATCGACGCGACTTGGGCCATCTCTTCTTTCTTGGTGAGGCGCTTCGTCAGCGTCCCTTCCAAGTATTCGACGGCTTTATCGACGGCTTTCTCGATGCCCTTCTTGACGCCCATCGGGTTGGCCCCGGCGGTGATGTTCCGCAGGCCTTCCTGATAAATCGCCAAGGCGAGGACGGTGGCGGTGGTGGTGCCGTCGCCGGCGGTGTCGGAGGTCTTCTGGGCGACCGCGTTCACGAGCTTGGCGCCCATGTTTTCAAACGGGTCGGCGAGTTCGATTTCCTTGGAAACCGTCACGCCGTCTTTGGTGATCGTGGGGCCGCCGAAGGATTTGTCGATGATCACGTTCCGGCCGGTCGGCCCGAGCGTGATGCCGACGGCTTTGGCCAGCTTCTCGGCCCCGGTCAGGAGCTTGCGGCGGGCATCGTCGGTGTAAAGCAGTTGCTTGGCCATGTGTGGAAGTCTCCGGAAGAAGACTAACCACAGAGGCACAGAGGCACAGAGAAGAATGAAATAGATTATTATCTATCTGTATCGTTTTCTCTGTGTCTCTGTGCCTCTGTGGTTAATTCTTGTTTTGTGAATGGTTATTTGGCGAGCTTGGCGAGGATATCGCTCTCGCGCATGATCTTGTATTCGGTGCCGTTCACTTCCACGTCGCTACCGCTGTACTTGCCGTACATGACGGTGTCGCCGACTTTCACGTCGAGGGCGATGCGGGTGCCGCTTTCGAGCAGCTTGCCCGGCCCGACGGCGATGACTTTGCCCTGCTGCGGCTTCTGCTTGGCCGTGTCCGGCAGCAAGATACCGCCGGCGGTCTTCTCGTCGGCGCTGCCCGCTTCGACGACGATGCGGTCATCGAGCGGCTTCAGGGTCAGGGCGGCGGGCTTGGATTCTTTGGCCATGGAACACTCTCGTTAAGAATTTCGGATTGCGGATTTGGGATTGCGGATTTACTGAATCAATCAATTGAAAGCGAATGCGGATATGGGGATGCCGATTTCAAATCCGAAATCCGCAATCCCAAATCCGCAATTGAACTTACATCATTCCGCCCATGCCACCCATTCCGCCCATGCCACCCATGCCGCCGCCACCATGATCGTGATCGTGGTGATCGCCGCCGGCGCCCTTCGGTTCGGGGATGTCGGCGATCATGCCTTCGGTGGTGAGGAGCAAGCAGGCGACGCTGGCCCCGTTTTGCAGGGCGCTGCGGGTGACCTTCACCGGGTCGACGATGCCGGCTTTACGCATGTCTTCGTATTCGTCGCTGTCGGCGTTGTAGCCGAAGTTCTTCTCTTTGCTCTTGGCGATGTTTGCGACGATCACGGTGCCATCTTTGCCCGCGTTCTCCGCGATCATGCGGCAGGGCATTTCGAGGGCCCGGTACAGCACGCGGACGCCGAGGGCTTCATCGCCCGTGAGTTTGATCTTGTCGAGGACTTTGCGGGCTTGCAGCAGGGCGACCCCGCCGCCGGCCACGATGCCTTCTTCGATGGCGGCCTTCGTCGCGGCGTGGGCGTCTTCGTAGAGGGCTTTGCGTTCCTTCATTTCGGTTTCGGTGTCGCCGCCGACTTTGATCACCGCGACGCCCCCGGCGAGCTTCGCCAGGCGTTCTTGCAGCTTCTCGCGGTCGTATTCGCTTTCGGTTTTGCCGATCTCTTTGCGGATCAATTCCGCCCGGCCTTCGATGGCCTTCTTATCCCCGCCGCCCTGGGTGACGGTCGTGTTCTCGGCGTCGATGCGGATGCGTTTGCAGCGGCCGAGTTGTTCGAGTTTGATGCTGTCGAGTTGCAGGCCGAGGTCTTTGAAGATCGGCTCGCCGCCCGTGAGGATGGCGATGTCTTCGAGCATGGCCTTGCGGCGATCGCCGTAACCGGGGGCCTTGACGGCGCACACCGTCAGCACACCTTTGAGCTTGTTCAGCACGAGGGTGGCGAGGGCTTCACCTTCGATGTCTTCGGCGATGATGACGAGCGGAGCTTTTTGCTTGTTGGCGACGAGTTCGAGCAGCGGGATCAGATCCTTCACGTTGCTGATCTTGTCTTCGAAGATCAAGATGTACGGGTTGTCGAACTCGCACGTCACCGATTCTTGATTGTTGACGAAGTGCGGGCTGAGGTAGCCGCGGTCGAATTGCATCCCCTGCACGACCGTGACTTCGGTCTCGGGGGTTTTGCCTTCTTCGATGGTGATGACGCCGTTGCTGGCGCCGACCTTCTTCATCGCCTCGGCGAGCTTGGCGCCGATCTCTTTATTGTTGTTCCCGGAAATCGTGGCGACTTCGGTGATCGCCTTCATGTCTTTCGGGTCGATCGGGTCGGCGAGCTTGTGCAGCTCTTCGACGACTTTTTCGACGGCGATCTGAATCCCGCGGACCAAAGCCATCGGATCGCCGCCGGCGGCGACCGACTTCAACCCTTCGCGGAAGATGAACTCGGCGAGCACGGTGGCGGTGGTGGTGCCGTCGCCGGCAATATCGGAGGTCTTCGACGCGGCTTCCTTCACCAACTGCGCGCCCATGTTTTCAAACGGGTCGGCGAGGTCGATGTCTTCGGCGACGGTGACGCCGTCTTTGGTGATGTTCGGCGCGCCCCAGCCTTTATCGAGGATCACATTCCGACCGCGTGGCCCGAGGGTGCTGCGGACGGCCCGGGCCAATTTGGAGGCGCCGGCGAGGAGCTTTTGCCGAGCGTCATCGGAGAAGACGAGTTGTTTGGAGGCCATGGGGAAACCGACTCCGTGGGAAGCGTGCCAACACTGGTGGCTACTTGCAAGCAACCCGCGTGCCGCCGACGGCCCCTGACGCAACGCGTGGTTTTCGCGAGCTTTGGAACGAGACTTGCGCCCGCAGCGAATCCGCAGGTGCCGGAATGGCAGGGATCTTTAGTCACGGTGTGCGGATTTCTGGCAGGAAGCCGATTAGTGTCCGCCCCGGAGATGGAGTACAATCCGAGAAAGTAATAGGGTGAAACCATGATCGCCACGAGCTCCGCGCCGACTATCCAAGGGTGTGGCTAAACTTTCTGGCAGTATTTGAACCGCTTGAAGTTCCAACGGAGACCTCACCCCCCGGCCCCCTCTCCGACGCGGAGAGGGGGTGACTCCATCGACCCGATTCCGGAACTGAAAACTGATGGCTGAGAACTGTCTGAACAGAACAAATCAGTCAACAGCGATCGGTTATCAGGATTCAGTCCGAACGCACCCGAACTCCTCGACTCCATAGTCGCAACACTGGCAGACTGCGAGCCAAGCAGGCTGAAGGTAACCGCGACACGATCGCCGGGCAAGCCTTTTGCCCCTTCCCGCCACCCTCCGTCAGTCTCAATTAGGACAACTCAAAATCCCCCGGCTCGCCGCAAGTCCTTGCCCCACATCGGCCTACTCGCTCGGCGCAAATGATTCCAGCTTTTTGCAATGGTTCCACGGGAGGGTGTGTGGAATGGTGCTGGAATCATTTTTGGCCCGCGACTGCCGTTGGTTCCTCCGCCCTCCTCCGCTATGACATCAGCTTCTCTCGGCCCCGTCGTACAACGGAATCCCGACCATGACCGCTAAGACCGTTTATATCGAGACCGTCGGTTGCCAGATGAACGTGCTCGACAGCGAACTCGTCATCGGCGCCCTCAAACGCGACGGCTACACGCTGACGGACAATTCCGCCGTCGCCGACCTCATGCTGTTCAACACCTGCTCGGTGCGCGAACATGCCGAGGACAAGACCTTCTCGGCGCTGGGCCGGGTCGCGCCGTACAAATTGGCGAACCCGGACAAGGTCATCGGCGTCATCGGTTGCATGGCCCAGAAAGACGGCGACGCCATCCGCGATCGGGCGCCCTACGTCGACCTCGTCGTCGGCACCGGGCAACTCGCGAAGATCCCGGAACTCGTGCAAATCATCCGGGAAACGCGAGCGCCGCAACTCGCCATCAGCCTCGGTCGAAAAGAGGCCGACCGGCAGCGCGTCGAGCTGAGCTTCGAGAGTTACGATCCGACGCGCGACCCGGAGATGCGCGCCACGCCGTTCCAGGCGTTCGTCCGCATTCAGATCGGCTGCGACAAGTTCTGCACCTACTGCGTCGTGCCGAGCACGCGCGGCCCGGAGCAATCGCGCCACCCCGATTCGATCTTGAACGAGGTCAAGATCCTCGTCGATCAGGGCTGCAAGGAGGTCACGCTCATCGGGCAGACCGTCAACAGCTACGCCTACGATCACGGCGACGGCCGCAAGACGCGCTTCAGCGATTTGATCTTGCGCATCCACGATGTCGGCGGATTGCGGCGGATCAAGTTCGTGACGAACTTCCCGAAGGATATGACCAACGACCTGCTCGACGCGGTGCGCGATCTGCCCAAGATGGTGAAGTACCTGCATGTGCCGGTGCAGAGCGGTTGCGACGAAGTGCTGAGCCGGATGAAGCGGCTCTACACCATCGGTGATTACTGGGAGATGTTGCACCGCAGCCGGGAGCGCATCCCCGGCGTCGCGGTGTCGAGCGACTTCATCGTCGGCTTCTGCGGTGAGACCGACGCGAGCTTTCAAAAGAGCATGGATGTCGTCGATCGGGCCAAGTTCAAGAACTCGTTCATCTTCAAATACAGCGAACGCCCCGGCACCAAAGCGGCCGAGCGCTTCCCGGATGACGTGCCCGACGACGTGAAGAAACAGCGCAATCACGACCTGCTGATGCTGCAGAATGAACGGAGCCTCGAAGACTCGCGGGCCATGATCGGCAAGGCGGTCGAGGTGTTGGTCGAAGGCCCGAGCCGGCAGGGGGCGAAGTCGGCGCCGGGTGGCATCCGCCAGTTGATCGGCCGGACGATGACGGATCACATCGCGGTGTTCGACGGGCCGGATCG
>JANXTU010000103.1 GCA_025352235.1 Fimbriiglobus sp. | reverse complement strand
CACGACCGAAGGGCACGCGAAACTCTTTCAATTCGGGGCATCGCGCTCGGGCGCGGCGGGCCCACCGATGGCGGGCTACATCGCCCCGGAATCGATCGCCGAACCGGGGCGGGCCGATCCGCGTTGCGACATCTTCTCGTTGGCGGCGACGCTGCTGTTCGCGCTGACGGCCCGGCCCCCCTTCACGCCGTACGGCACCCGTAGCCAAGAACCGATCCCGGATGAATTGACCACGCTGCTGAACCGGATGACCGATCCGAATCCGACCGCGCGGATTCCGACGGCCTCGGCCGTGATGCGCGCCATCACGCCGTACCTGACTTGGTCGAGCGGTGCGAACCCGGTCGAAGTCGCGGCCGCACCCATCTCGGTCGCGGTGCGGAAGCCGTCGGTTCTACTCGTGGACGACGAACGCCACATCCGGCAGATCGTCCGGCTGGCGCTCGCCAAGCAAAACCTGCACATCGAAGAAGCCGAAAATGGAGAAGAGGCGGTGCGGCTGCTGATGCAAAAGCGGTTCGACCTCGTCTTGCTCGATATGGATTTGCCGAAACTCAGCGGCGGCGAAGTGCTGAAACGCGTCCGCGAGAACCCGGCGTCGCCGCATTTGAAGGTGATCGTGCTGTCTGGGCAAGGGGACGGCGACCACCTGAGCGGTACGATCTTTTCCGGGGCCGACGACTTCCTCACAAAGCCGTTCAGCATCGTCCAATTGCGGGCCCGCGTGACCTCGGCCCTCCGGTTGAAGCAGGCCCAGGATCATTCCGAATTCTTGGCGCAGCGCCTCGCCTCGGCCAACGCGGAACTCGAACTCGCCTTCAATGCCCGCGGCGGCGAACTCGTCCACGCCCGCGGGGCGATGGTCCTGGCGCTGGCGAAGTTGGTCGAACAGCGCAGCAGCGAAACCGGGCCGCACCTCTTGCGGCTGCAAAGCTACAGCCGCATCCTCGGGGAAGCGGCTGCGGCGTCACCGGCTTTCGCGTCCCGGCTTTCACCGGAGATTTTGCAAACGATCCAGCACGCTTCGCCGCTGCATGACATCGGCAAAGTCGCGGTGCCGGATCACATTTTGAACAAGCCCGGCGCCCTGACGGCCGACGAACGCCTCGCGATGCAGTCGCACGCCGCCGCGGGGGCCGACACGCTGGCGTTCGTCACAGATCGTTTCGCGTTCGCTTCGGGTTTCTTCGCCATCGCCATCGATATCGCTCGGCACCACCACGAAAAATGGGACGGCACCGGCTACCCGGACCGACTCGCGGGGGAAGCAATCCCGCTCGCGGCCCGCATCGTCGCCATCGGCGACGTCTACGACGCCCTGCGCTCGCGACGGATTTACAAAGCGGGCGAGACCCACACCGAGACCGTCCGCCGGATGCGCGAAGACTTCCCCGGCCACTTCGACCCACGCTTGCTGGACATCTTCGCCACAGTCCACGGGGCCTTCCGCGACGTCTTCGACGACTGCGGCGACTAAGCCCCTGCGATGATAATCAACGGTCGCTTCGCCGGGTTCGGCTCGGCTTTGCGAATGAGCGCCCGCACCATCCACGGTACGTTCCCCTCGCCGAACAGCAGGAAGCCGAGGGTGCCGGACAGCACGCTTTCGTCGGTCCACCCAAAGTGGATTTCCGGCGCCCGGCCGACCTTCGCCATCTCCAAGGCGAGTGCCGCGAGGGTGTGCGAAATGCTCGCGGCCTCGGTGATGCGCAGGATGTACCGCCCTTGCTCCTCGCGGACGTGGATGACTTGCTCCGGGACGAATTCGCTGGCGTCGGCCAATTCCACCTCCACGAACACGACCATCAAATCGCGCGGGATGCGGTGCTCCCGGCGGATCGATTGCTCCTTCTCGGCGAGCGTCCGCCGACCCGGTCGGTGCGGCACCAAAATCGTCAGGTCCAAGTCGCGGATCGTGTCCCAGAGCAGCTTCGATTGGATGTCGACCGGCTTGAACCCGGCGAAGCGCAATTCCCGGCTGCGGGCGATCCGCGAGATAAACGACACGAGCAGAATCGAGGCGATGAAAAACGACGAGATCATCAAGCCGACCGGCTTCTCGACGACGATGGCGGCCGTCGTGTAGATGAAGAGTGCGGCGATGACTACGAACGGCAGCGACAACTTGCCGCCGAACGAGCCTTGCCGGGTGCGGTATTTTTCGATGACGGTCGCCACCGCGGCGCTGGTGATGAGGACGAGTACGCCCGTGGCGTAGGCGTCCCCCTGCGCCGAGACGTCGGCTTTGAAGATCACCGTGACGAGCAAATTGACGCCCGTGAGCAGAATGACAAGCGGTCGCACGGCCCGCGCCCACTCCGGGGCCATACCGTAGCGCGGCAAGTACTTCGGCACCAAGTTGAGCAGCCCGGCCATGGCGCTCGCGCCGGCGAACCACAGGATGACGACGGTGCTAATGTCGTACACGGTGCCGAAGACCGGGCCGAAGATCGGGTTCAGCTTTTCCCCTTCGGTCCCGACGGCCAGCGGCTCGGCGTGAGCCAAGTACGCCAGCGCCCGCTCGTGGGCGCGGGCCTTCGGTTTCGGTTTGCCCTCGGGCCAACTGTCCGGCTTGACCGGCTTGCCCTCTTCGTCGAAGTAAACGAGGGCGTCCGGCGGGATCAGCGTGCTCACCACGAACGACGACCCCATCAACCCCGTGGACATGATGAGCGCCGCGGTCAGCAGAAGTTTGCGGGTGTTGCGGATGCGGCCCGCCGGGCTCGCGGGATCGTCGGTAGCGTCGCCCCGGATCAACGGCATCACGGCGACGCCGGTTTCAAAGCCGCTCAAGCCGAGCGCGAGCTTGGGGAAGATCAGGAACACCACCGCGGCGAGCACGAGCCAGCCGCCGCCGGGGACGACGGCGATCGGCGATTCGGCCAAAACCCAGTCGCCGGCTCGCACCATCGACCACCAGTTTTCCAGCACGGCCGGGTGTTCCGCCAAATACAAGACGCCTGAACCGATGACGATCACGTTGAGCACGAGGTAAACTCCGACGATGACGACCGCCATACCGATCACCTCGCGGAAGCTGCGCATGAACATGCCGCCGAGCAGAATCAAGAGGAACGCCGTGGCGCCGAGCTGTTGGAAGTTCCAGCCGTCGGCCGCCTCCTCGACGGGGAAAGGCCACAAGGAGTTCTCGATCATGTGCTTGGCGGCGTCGGCGGCGGAGAGCGTCTTCGTGATGACGAAATCGGTGGCCGCGAAGCCCAACAGTGTGAGGACGAGCAACTTCGCCCACCAGCCACCGAATAGGTTCGCCAGCATTCCGATCGAGCCTTGGCCCTCGTGGGAACACTTCGAGACGAACGCGTACACGGGATAGGCCCCGAGCAGTGTGACTAGGACGAGCACGACGGTGGCCAGCGGGGCCAAGCGCCCGGCGCTGTCGAAGGCGATGGACGGCTGGTAGCCGAGGGTGCTGAAGTAATCCAAGCCCGTCAAGCACATCACCCAAAGCCAGAAGGACTGGTGGTGCTTGACTCCGCCGGGGGGAGAGGCCGAACCGGGTTGCGCGCTCATAGAGATGGGGGTGAAGACGAGAGCGGTAGAAAAGCGGGCGGGCGTCGCTCTCAAACGTTGCGGGTATTGTAGGGGAGAGTTGGGGGATGACCGAACCGAACCCGATTTCGGGATGGCACCGGCGCCCCCGCCGCGGGACGCCGGTGCCACCGGGAGCGGCCCCATCGGAATTAAAAATGCCCGGCGATGTTCAAGCCGCCGAAGAAGCCGGGGAAGACCGAGAAGTCGGCGAGCGTCGTGAGATCCTGCCCGCTGAGGATGAGGACGCGCGGATAGCTGGCCGGGCCTTGCGCGAGCATGAGGTCGGCGAAGTTGTCGCGGTTGGCATAGTCGGCGGCGACCCGCATGCCGCCGATGTACCCTTGGCGGTAGCCCGGTTTCGGCGACACCGCGGTTCCGACGAGGTCCGTCGGCGTCGGGGTCGGCGTCGTGAGGGTACCGACCAAGTAATCCGGTTGCGGATTGGTGACGAGCGGATTCGTGAAGGCGTCGGCGACGAAGTTGTCCGAGTAGTTTGCCGCGGCGAGGGAGCGTTCCAGGACCATCGATGTCGGATCCGCGCCCCGGACGTAAATCCGGGCTTCGGGCCGGCCGGAGCCGCTGCCGACGGCGATGTCGTCGAAGTAGTCGCCGTTGAAATCGCCGGCCGTGACGAACAAACCCCGGCTATCGGCGGGGTTGCCCGCGAAGAACGCTTTGGATTGCTGCGGCGATCCCGACGAGAAGTCGAACGCTTTGACCAAGGTGCCGCTGCCCGTGCCTCCGGCGACCGGGGCGGTGATGAGTTGATTCGTGCCGTTCGTGCTGCCGGAGCCGGTGAGGTCGCCAACGGCGGTGCGGACGCCCTTGGTTTCCCCGGTCCCGTAGGCGTAGAAACTCGCCAGCAGATTCGCGCCGTTGTTGGCGTCGAATCCGCCTTGCGCGACTTTGGTCCCGTCGATCACTTTGACGTGCGCATCGGCCCCGGATCCGGCGGACACGACCAGATCCTCGACGTCATCCCCGTTCAAGTCGCCCGTGGACAATTCCACGCCGCCTTTGAAGTTCGACCCGAACGCGAAGAAGCTGGCGATCTCGCCGCCGCCGCGGCCGTCGAAAATCTTGACATGCGGTCCGGCGCCTGGCCCAGCGGCGCAGACGATATCGTCGACGTTGTCGCCGTTGAAATCAGCGGTGGCGACGCGCACCCCGCCTTGGAATCCCGGGTCGAACGCGTTGAAAGTGAACAGGTTGTTCGTCGAGGTGGCATCGTAGACCGTCACCGTCGGGGCGCTCCCCTCGTCGGCCCCGATCGCCACGCGGCGGATCGGCCCGGAGACGGTGATCAGTGCGGTCGTGTTGCCGCTGACCGAGCCGTCCGCAGTGACGGCGACGTAGGTGAAGCGCACCGGACCGTTGAAATTCCGGGGGGCGCGGAACGTGAAACCGCCGTCGCTTTGAAACGAGAACGGCGTCGTGACCGGCAAGCCGGTCGTGAGGTCGATCGGTTGCGAGGTCAGCACCGCCCGCATCCCGGCGTTGCGGAACGGCGGCGGGGTGCCTTGCACGCTGTCGTTGTCGTTGCGGAGCACCCCGGCGACGCCGTTGAGGTTCAACGCGGTCCGGTTCAGAACCCGCCCCGCGCGGACGTTGTAAAAGTCGGGCAGGGTGACGGCGGCCGGGGCTTCCCGAGACTCCAACCGCTCCATGTCGGGGCGGAAACGGTTCGATTCGGCCAAGCCCGCAGTTTTCGAAAGTCCCGACATCGGTGGTGCTCCTGCACGCAGAACGGTAGAATCCATCGGTCGCGGTGCGCGGCCCGACATTCGTGAAACCAATATCGTACCGCAAGGCCCCCCGACTCCGGAATCCCCGCGCGGGTTTTACTCTTCGGGTCGATTAGTGGCCCCGGACTGATCCGATTGTCCGACTTGTACCCGAAACGCCGACCCGCCCATGGACGCACTCGCCTTCCTCGACAAGATCCCGCAGGCCGTGCGGCAACCGATTTACGTCCTCGCCGGCGACGAGGATTTCCTGAAGCGCGCCTGCCGGGATGCCGTCGTCGCCAAAGTCGTCGGCGACGGCGATCCCGAGTTCGCCATCAGCAACTACACGGGCGACAAACTCGACCTCAGCACCGTCCGCAACGAACTTGAGACCTTGCCGATGTTCGCCCCGTGCCGGGTGGTCATCGTCGATCAAGCCGATCCGTTCGTCACGGCCAACCGGGAAGGGCTCGAACGCTACTTCGCCAAACCGAGTTCGGCGGGCGTGCTCATTCTCGATGTCAAAACGTTCCCCGAGACCACGAAGCTGGCGAAGGCGTTGACCGGTGACGCGAAGATCGCTTGCAAGTCGCCGCCGGCGGCGAAGCTGGCCGATTGGTGCTGCAGTTGGGCGAAGGCGGGGCACCGGAAGAAGCTCGGCCGCGATGCCGCGATGTTGTTGCTCGAACTCGTCGGCACATCGATGGGGCAGCTCGATCAGGAGTTGGAGAAGCTCGCCGTGGCCATCGGGGCGAAGCCGGAGATCAGCGGCGAAGATGTCCACAAGCTCGTCGGCCGCAGCCGCGCGGCGAACGTCTTCCAGATCCTCGACGCAATCGGCGACGGCAAGCCGCAAGCCGCGTTCGTGATCCTGCATCAATTGTTCGCCGAGGGGGAAGATCCGCTCGCAATCCTGGGGGCGCTGACCTCGAACCTGCGCAAGCTCGCCACCGTCGGCCGGCACGCGGCGCTCGGCCAATCGCTCGGCCCCGCCATGGATGCCGCCGGCGTGGCCAACTGGCCCCAAGCCCGTCAGAGCGCCGAACGGCAGATCAAACATCTCGGCCTGCGCCGGTTGAAGGAACTCCCGGAGTGGCTGATCGAAATCAACCTCGGGTTGAAAGGCGGGAGCCCGTTGCCGCCGAGGATGCAGCTCGAACGGTTGCTCGTGAAATTGGCGCGGCCGAGGGCTTGAACGCGATGTTCACCGACATTTCGAACTGCATTGCGAAGAATCCGCTGGGGCACTACTACGGCATTGCGGCCTTCGATGCCGATGGCGACGGCTCGTCCGAATTCTTCGTCTGCGGGTTCGGCGGGCCCAACCGCCTTTTGAAATGGGACGGCCAAGTTCTGCGGGATGTCGCCCCGAAATCCGTGGCCGACGACGGCGCCCGCGCCGTGGCCGCCGCGGCCGGGGACTTCGACGGCGACGGCCGCGAAGAACTGTACGTGTTGAACTCGGACGCGTTCTCCGGACCGAAGGAACAAGCCGACCGGCTCTTCGCCCGCGCCGCCGACGGCACCTGGGAGGACCTCTTCGCCAAGCCGGTCCACCGCCCGGCGCGGAACCTGATGGCCGGCCGATCCGTCGCCGCGATCGACCGCCGCGGGACCGGTCGGTACGGGTTCTTCGTCGCCAATTTCGGCCGGCCGTTTCGCCTGTACGAACTGGCCGCCGACGGCGCGATTCGCGATGTCGCCCCGGCCCTCGGGATCCACACGTCCGCCGGGGGACGCGGCTTGTGGGTCGGGCCGCTCGTGTCGGATCGCCCCGATATTTTCTGCGTCAACGAGGGCGGTGCGAACTTCCTGTATCGCAACGCGGGGAACGGCACCTTCGTCGAGATCGCATCGGCGGTGAACTTGGCCGATGCGAAGGAACAAGGAAGGGGCGTCGCGGTACTCGACGCCAATGGCGACGGCAAACTCGACGTGGCGACCGGCAATTGGGAAGGCCCGCACCGGCTGATGCTCCGGCAGCCCAACGGCAGTTTCAAAGATCGCGCCAGCCCCGCGATGGCCCTGCCCAGCCCCGTGCGCAACGTCGTCGCCGCCGACTTCGACAACGACGGTTACGAGGAACTTTTCTTCAACAACATGGGCGAAGCGAATCGGCTCTTCAAATACGACGAAGGCGAAGGGAACTGGCGGATGCTCGACGCCGGGGCCGCGCTCGAGATCGAAGGCTTCGGCACGGCCGCCGCCGTCGCAGATATCGACAACGACGGCCGGTTGGAATTGCTGATCGCCCACGGGGAACAAACCCCGCAACCGCTGAGTCTGTTCCGCGCGGCGGGGGCGACCGGGAATTGGATCCGTATCCAACCGCTGACCCGGCACGGCGCCCCGGCCCGCGGGGCGCTGGTTCGACTCACCGCCGGGTGGCGCGTCCAAACTCGCGTGCTCGACGGTGGCAGCGGCTACCTTTGCCAGATGGAACCGGTCGCCCATTTCGGCCTCGGCCGCGTCGCCGCGGTCGAATCGGTGCGCATCACTTGGCCGGACGGCGCGAACTCCACGGTCGAATCGCCCCCCTGCCGGCACACGCTCCGCGTGCCGTATCCGGGGTGAACGTGGCCGACTATTTCTTCGCCTTCGTGTAGCTCAGCGACAGCACGGCGAATGCGGTCGCCAGTTCCGGCGCACCTTCGAGGAACGCGGAGTTCGAGTTGCTCCAGCTCCCGTCGGCCTTCTGTTGCTTCTTCAATTCGTCGAAGAGATCTTTTTTCCACGGGTGCTTCACGCCTTTGGCGTCGACGAATTCGTCGTCGCCGAGCGCGTCCATCGCTTTGGCGAAGGTGTGGTAGTAGTAGAACAACCCGGCCTTGCCGTTGCCGGGGTTCTCGGTGAGCGTGTAGTGTTTCTTCACCCAGCCGAGGGCCGCGACCACGCGCGGGTCTTTCTTGTCGACCCCGGCGTAGAGGAAGCTTTTGAGGCCGGTGTAGGTCATGCCCCCTTCGCTGCGGAGGCCGCCGGCGTCGGTTCGTTTGCCGCTCTTTTCGTTGTCTTGATCGAACGGGTTGTACACGAAGCCGCCTTTGTCATCGTCGCCGGTCTTCTTGGCGAACGGTTGCTCGTTGTATTCGCCGCTGAGGTTCTGCGCCCGGCTCAGGAACGTCAGCGCCTTCTTCAGCGCAGGATCGTCCGACTTGGCGCCCGCGGCCATCAACGCTTCGATGAAGAAGCCGGTATTGCTGGTGTCCGGCCGGGACTTGCCGTCGTAGCCGGCGCCGCCGAATTTCAGCTCCTTGTCGTCCGCGCCGTTGGCGTCTTGGATTCCCTTCACATATTTCAGCGCGGCCGCGATGACCTTGTCGTACTTGCCGTCTTTGTTGCACTCGGTGAAGGCGACCACCGCGAGCGCGGTGTTGTAATTCTCTTGCCCTTTCGAGTAGATGCCGCCGTCTTTCTGCACGAAGGTTTCGACGAATTGGATCGCCTTCGACACGACGGCGTCTTCGGCCGGGTAACCGGCTTTGACGAGCGCCGCGGCCACGAGGGCCGTGACGCCGGGGCCGAACTTCGGCAGGAAGCTGCCGTCTTCGCCTTGCTTCGACTTCAGGAAATCGTGGGCTTTGTCGAGGCTGGCTTTGAGGTCGTCCGGCTTCGGGGCGACCTCGGCCGCGCGGGACGGTGCACCGGGCACGGCGAAGATCGCCCCGGCGAGGGCGAGTGTGAGCAACGGTGGAGCGAATCGGAACATCGGCGTAGGTCTCCGGGTGTCGGGCGGAAAATGATAGTCCAGCAAGCACGATGCCGTCAAAATTGTACCAGAATCGCACGACCGGGGCGGTCGCATGGCCACGCTTTCGCCGCAGTTGGCCATTGTGTGACCGGGGGTAAATTGCGGGGCGCGCTTCGATATTTGAAGGCAGACCGTTCCCGTTGTCAGGAATTCCCCCGATGATCCTTTCGCTTGCAATCTCGGCTCGCTGTTCGCGATCAACAACCAACTCCCCGCCGCGATCCGCAGCGAGATTTTGAACCACCACCGGCCGCATGCGGAGAAGGACCACCGCCCGCTCGTCGGCATCGTCGGTCTGGCCGACCACTTGGCGAACCACATCCAATATTCGCACACGCTGGCCGACTACAACCCCGAGTCCAGCGCCGCCTACCAGCAACTGACGCCGCGTTGGACCGGGAAATACCACGTCGCCTTCCGCTGGGCTCTTGAAGGACATCGTCGTCAATTCCCTCGCCCAGACCCGGTCCATGCTCAAAAGCTCCGGCCTCACACCAACCCCGGAATCGGCTCGGCCCCTTCGACGCCGACCAGAGTATCGCGATTCCCGCCGTCGGGTCATCGTGTCGACGGATTAGGATCACTTTTTCTCGGGCACGGTCACGTAGAGCACCGTCACCTTGCGCTTCTCTTTTTTGAACGTCAGCCCCGTCTGTTCCGAAACGTTCTTCAGCACCTTGTCGGGATCGTGATCGGCTTTCCGCTCGTCGGCAGTG
>JANXTU010000102.1 GCA_025352235.1 Fimbriiglobus sp. | reverse complement strand
TTGGTCATCATCGACCCCATCGGCAGTTTCTTGGGGGGCGATACCGATGCCCACCGGGACAACGAGGTGCGATCCGTTCTTGGCCCAGTGGCGGAACTGGCTTCGAAATTCAACGTGGCCGTGGTCATGGTGGCACACCGCCGCAAAAGTAGCGGTGACTTCGCCGACGATTCCGTGCTCGGCTCTCGTGCATTCACGGGTATCGCCCGCGCCGTCTGGCATCTTTCTCGCGACCCCGACGACCCGAAACGCCGATTGCTTCTGCCCGGCAAAAACAACCTCACGGCCGAAGGCGATGGCTTGGCGTTTCGTCTCGAAGGACAACCGACCGGGCGTATCGTTTGGGAAAATGGCCCCGTGGCCATGACCGCAGATGACGCGCAATTGGCCGAAGCCCGTTCCGCCGCGGCCAAGCGAAAACCGGGTCCGCGTGCCGATGCCCGACAGCAGGCCGCCCAATGGCTCGGGGAAGCCCTGGCCGATGGCCCTAGGACGCCGACCGAACTCGAAGTTGATGCAGAGAAGCACGGCCACAAATGGCGAACCGTCCAACGTGCCGCCGTTGATCTCGATGTCGTCCGGCATCGATCCGAATTCGGCGGGGGGATGCTTTGGTATCTCCCCGGCCAACAGCCGTGCCAAGATCGACCGGCATCCCCGTGCCAAGACCCCCAAGGGGCGGAGAACTTGGCATCTTGGCAGGACTGCGAAAACAAAGGGGAAACGCCCGATTCGCCACTTGGCACGGACGCTCCTGCCAAGATGCCAAATTCCCCTGAGTCAGTGAAAACCCGGCCTCCAACAAAACGAAACCGGAAGACCCAGCTGGATCCCGGATCGCTTTTCGGGGATGCCGGGGAAACACCCCGTGGCTTGCCTGATTGACCAGCTACCGACGTGTCGCGCTGTGCGACTGTCGGGTATACTTCAACTGCCTTTAGGCTGACCTACGGGATGCGACCTGAGAACCGCACCCGTCGGCCCAGCCGTATCAGAAAGGTTCACCGATCATGCCGAAGCCATTCAAGCTCACGAGCCCGCGCCCACTTCCAGCCGACGCCGAGTTCATCGACCACGAGGGCAAGCCGCACGCTCGCCTAAAGTGGCGCGGCCGTTC
Organism: Fimbriiglobus sp.; assembly: GCA_025352235.1. Lineage (GTDB taxonomy): Bacteria > Planctomycetota > Planctomycetia > Gemmatales > Gemmataceae > JALHQU01. Next base: position 3,587 of record JANXTU010000102.1, on the reverse strand, counting down.
GACGCTATTCCCGCTCACGAAAGACGGACGGAACTACCTCCGCCCCTCGAAGTGCTGGTACTTCAAGTGCCGCGACGGGAACGGCATCGTTCGCCGGGTGAAGGGATTCGCCGACTTGAAGGCGACGGAACAACTCGCCGCCGAAATGGAACGCACCGCGTCTCGGGTTCGCGTCGGCATCATCGACCCGGCCGAAGAACACGCCCGCAGGGCGCTCACCGAACACTTGAAAGACTACGCCGCGGCCCTCGAAGCGAAGGGGAGCACGATCGAACACGTTCGGCAAACCGTCGGGCGCATTTCGGCATTGCTCGCCGGGTGCGGGTTCGTGTTCCCGCACGATGCCGAAACCGCGAAGGCTTCGGAGTGGTTGAATTCGATCCGACGCGACTCCGCCACCGTGGCGATTCCCCGCGTCGATTCCTTCACCCCGGCCGATTGCGCCAAGCTGCTCGGGATCTCCGGCGCCGCCGTCCGCGCCGCCGTCAAGCGGTTGAATTTGGCCGCGATGGGCACCGGCAAAGACCGGACGTTCCCCCGTGCGACCGTCGAAGCCCTCTCGATGAACAGGGCAAAGGGGAGCGGCCCGGAAACCGTGAACCACTACGTTCGTGCCGTGCGGGGATTCTTCCGCTGGCTCGTGAAAGCGAAGCGCATCGGGTCGAATCCGCTCGAATATCTCACGCTGTTGAACACGACGACCGACGTGCGCAGGGCACGGCGCGAACTGACGGCCGATGAACTTCGCCGGTTGTTCACCGCGGCCCGTTCAAGCTCACGGACCTTTAGGGGATTGTCCGGTGTGGATCGATACTTCCTCTACCTCTTGGCCGCCGGTACCGGCTTCCGGGCGAACGCGCTGGCGAACTTGACCCCCGCCGACTTCGATTTGGCCGAAGCGACCGTGACGCTCGCCGCCCGCTTTGCGAAGAATCGCCGGACGAAAGTGCAACCGCTCTCCGCCGAGGTGGCCGACGCCCTCCGCGACTTCTTGGATGGCAAGCCACCGAACGCCTCGGTTTGGGGCGGAACGTGGGCGAGCGATCACAAAGGGGCGCAGATGATCCGCATCGACCTCGAAGCCGCCAGCATCGCCTACGCCGTGGAAGGCCCGGACGGGCCGGAGTACGCCGACTTCCATGCTCTGCGCCATTCCTACTTGACGCTGGGCGGACGCTCGGGAATCGACCTCCGGACGCTTCAGGAACTCGCCGGGCATTCGAAGCCAGAACTCACAGCCCGCTACTCACACCGGCGGTTATTCGACCTCGCCGGGGCCGTGGCCAAAATGCCGAACCTCGTTTTGCCGAACGAGGTGCCGGAATCGCAGGCGATCCCGCTGCGGATGACGGGCACGGATGGCAACGCGGGTGTACCGCCGGGTGTACCACGGGGTGTACCGACAGGGGGCGCGGGGCGGCATCGCAATGCACCGATGTGCACTTTGAGAGTATTCGGGGCTTGTTCGGGTGATTCGCAGGAAACCCTAGAAATGAATGGGGCCGGCGCTCCACAGCACCGGCCCGCATCGATCAGCATGAACGAGGGCGACGGGGGTCGAACCCGCAACCTCCGGAGCGACAGTCCGGTGCTCTAACCAATTGAGCTACGCCCCCAACAAATCCTTTTATACAGCGGTCGCGACGGAGGGGAAGGGGAAAAATCAGCCGTTCGAACTGAGCCGGGCCCGTTCGAACAATTTAAACGCGTTCCGCGAGGTCATTTCCCCGAGCACTTCCACCGCGACTCCGCGGATCGCGGCGAGGCGCGCCGCGGTGTGGGCGACGAACGCCGGTTCGTTGCGCTGCCCGCGCACGGGCTGCGGCGACAAATACGGGGCGTCGGTTTCGATCAACAGGCGGTCGTCCGGCACGCTGGCGGCGACGGTCCGGATTGCCTCGGCGTTCTTGTAGGTCAGCATCCCCGAGAACGAAATGTGCAGGCCCATGGCAAGGCACGCTCCGACGGTGGCCGCGTCGGCCGCGCAGGAGTGGAGAATGCCGCGGATCGGCCCGGATCGTTCGAAGTCTTCGCGGAGCAGGCGCACGGTGTCGGCGTCCGCTTCGCGGTTGTGGATGACGATCGGTTTCTCGCAGGCGCGGGCCAACGCGAGGTGCCGGGCGAAGTGGTCTTCTTGAATCGGGAACGGCGTTTTGTCCCAGTGGCGGTCGAGGCCCGATTCGCCGATGCCGACGACGTCCGGCAGTCGGGCCAGTTCGACGATGGCATCCCAATCTCCAGGCGCGGCTTCCGCGATGCTGTTCGGATGCAACCCGACGACGGCCGCGAGCATGGCATGGCTCCGGGCCAGCGCGAGAGCCGCCCGGCTGCTCGCGAGATCGGTGCCGATGCCGTAGATGCGGACGACCCCGGCGGCGGCGGCGCGATCCAAGACGGCCGCGAGGTCGCCGTGAAACCGCGGGTCGTCCAAGTGACAATGCGTATCGACGAATCGGGGGGGCATGGGCAGAAACCCAAACGAAAGCACGGGGGCGGATGCCCCCGTGCGGAATGAGCGACCCGGTTGACTCCTAACGTTCGCCTTCGCCTCCGCCCGGTCGGCCGGGGCCGAAGCTACCGCCGCTACCCGGACCGGCCGCGGGTTCGGTGTCCTTCAATTTGCGGATGCGTTCCAGCCATTGGTGCCACGCGGTATCGCGTTGGGCGCGGACGGACGGCAGGGTCGGGAGGGCGTTTTCGACCATATCGATCGCTTGGCTACGGACTTCGATCTTCCCGTCTTCGCGGACGATCAACAACTCGGCGTCGGAGTCGTCCGAGCGGGAGATGCCGCCGACTTTCGTGTTGGTGTGGCCACCTTCGAAATCGACCAAGACGCTCCGCGTGCGGAAATCGAGGACACGCATTTTCGGGAGCGTGTACTTTTTATCGTTAGTATCTCTCGGCCAATTCGGGTAGATCGGCGTCTTCGTGTCGCCTTGCGGAAGGACGTAGCTGAGCGCGGCGGATCGCCAAAGCGGCAGCTCGACCGGGACTCGCTTGCCGACGAAATCGCCGACGGCCACGGGCATTTCGGCTTGGACCCAGGCGCCGATCGGCTCTTGGTTACTGCCGAGGCGGAGACTTTCAAGCCATTGCTGCATTTGCACGACGGCCCGCTTGCCTTCTTTGACTTCCTGCAATTCGGCCACTTTGCGGATCGGTTCGGCTTTGCCGCTCTCGTCGTAGACCTTGGTGATCGCCTCTTCGTACTTCTTCGCCGAGTAGGCGTAGAGGAAGGATTCCCGAGGGACGGTCAGTTTTTGCGGGACATCGTACCACGAGCTGACCAAGACTTCTTCGTCGGCGATTTTGGGATCGGAGACGTTCTCTTTATTTTTGAAGTTCGGGCTCTTCATCATCACTTTGACGCGGTACTGGTACGTGAAACCCGGCTCGACGTCGACATCGAGGAAGCGCATGAGCAGGTGATCGACATCGAGTTTGTTGAGGTTGCTCGGTGCGATTCCGGAACCGGGGATCTCGCCTTCGCCGCCCTGCGGGAAGGACATTCCCGAGCCGGGGCCGCCGCTCACGGGGGGGCGGAAGTTGCCGCTACCCGAGCCCATCGGCATGCCGGGTCGATT
>JANXTU010000073.1 GCA_025352235.1 Fimbriiglobus sp. | reverse complement strand
GACGCTTTAAACATCATTGGCAAAGTATTACAAGACAATAGGTTGCGACGAAAACTCGAGTTTTCGATCTTTAGAAAATCCTTCAGTGACATCGCTTGACACTGAGACAATGCGGTGTCGAACACAGGATTTCTTAGGAGACTTCTTGCTTGTATCCACCTGTCCACTGCCTCCGAAGATGTTTAAAGCGTCGGGGCTCCCGCCCTGGGCTGTAAAAGTCGGCCCCGTTGGGGCGAAGAGAAAACTGGACCGCTACGAAAACGTGATGTCCGCTCTAATCGACCCGCGGTGAGCCTTTACGAAACGAAGTGCCGCTTCAAAATTCTAAATCGCGCGAATCCAATCCCGGATGCGAAGCAAAACAATGAGACCTATTTTGTCATGGCTCGAAAATTGTCGACCGACTCCAATCGGTAACCGACTCACCCCCGCAGGGGCCGGTACTCCCGCAGGGCCTCGAGCGCGCTCCGCATGTCGGCCGGGAGGGGTGCTTCGATTTCGAGCCAGGTCTCGGTCACCGGGTGCTTGAAGCGCAGGCGGAACGCGTGGAGCGCTTGGCGGTTCAAGTACACCGTGTCTTCGTCGCCTTGGCGCGGGATGCCCGGGACGAGGTCGACCTTCCGGAAGTGCGTCATCCGGCCGTACATTTTATCCGCGAGCACCGGGCAGCCGACGTGGGCCATGTGCACGCGGATCTGGTGCGTCCGGCCGGTCCGCGGTTGGACCTTCACCAATGTGTAGCCCCGGAAGCGTTCGAGCACTTCGTAGTAGCTGCACGCGGGTTTCCCTTCCGGGTCGTCCGGGGCCGCGACCGCTTGCTTTTCCCGTTCGTGCGGGTGCTGTTTCAAACTCACTTCGACGTAGTCCGAATCGCGGTCGAGTTCACCGACCAGCAGCGCCACGTACTCTTTGAAGACCGTGCGTTTCTCGAACTGCATGCTCAGCAGGCTGTGGGCTTTGTCGTCTTTGGCGATCAAGATCGCCCCGCTGGTGTCGCGGTCGAGGCGGTGGACGATGCCCAAGCGGTAGTTGCCGTTGGCCGCGCTGAGCTGATTCTGAAAGCGGAAGGCGAGGGCATTGACGAGCGTGCTCGTCCAGTTGCCGCGCGCCGGGTGGACGACCATGTTCGGCGGCTTGTTGATGACCGCCAGCACTTCGTCTTCGTACAGGACGTCGAGGGGGATGTTCTCGGGCACGATGACATCGTGGACGGGCTTCGGGAGTTGCACCCGGAGTTCGTCGTCGTTGCGGACTTTGTAGCTGGCTTTGGTCGGATGGCCGTTGACGGTGACGTGCCCGCTGGCGATGGCCTTCTGCAATTCGGACCGACTGGAATCGTGGAAGAAGATCTGGAGGTACAAATCGACCCGCATCCCCGCGGCCTTGACCTTCACCAGCAGATCGACGGGGTCCCGTTCGCGGGCGTAGGCGGGCAATGCGGCGGTGGCCACGGGCGGCAGATCATCATCTTCTGGGGGATCGATCATGTTCGGCGAACGGGACGGGAGCGGACCCCGTCCGTTCTGACTACTTCGTGGTCGGCGGGGGCGCGTTGGGGTCGAGGGGTTTGCCCGGAGCGATCGGTTCGGAGCCGGTACCGGGGATCGGGCCGACGGGCGGCAGCGGTTTGTCCGGGAAGAGCGGGACCGCGTCCGGCGATTTGGCTTTGATCTGCTGGTGCAGGTATTTGCCGACTTCGCGCGGCGTCGGCATCGAGTCTTTACGCTCGCTCTTTTCTCGCAACTGACTGGCCAGTTTGGTGAAGCGCTCGCCGGCGGCGGTCGATACGCCGATCGCCTTGGCCGCTTCGGAGTAATATTCGGTCGCTTTGGCGACGGTGCCGCGGTCTTGTCCCTCGGTCCATTCGAGTTCGTTGACGCCGGCTTTCGGGATGCCGATCAAGCTCTCTTCGGCTTCGGCCGCTTGACGCAGGCACTTCGCCCGCAAGGTCTTGTCGCCCAGTTTGTTGAACTCGTCGGCGAGCTTCAGAAACTCGTCGCGGGCTTTCTCGATGCTCTCGATGGCGGCGGTGCGCGTCTCGCCATTGTCCAGCTTCGCCGTGCCCTCGGTGCCGAATTGGATCTCGGCAACGCTGCGGCGGGCGATGAGCGACTGCGTCGTGTTCGGGTAGTTGTCCGAAATTCGCTTGAGTTCGCCCGGCGACTGCGCGTTGTTCGTGTCCCGCCACCGGCCCGCTTCGGTTTTCTTCGATTCGCCCGAGAACCACCACCAGATGCCGCCGGCCAAGGCCACGAGCAGCACGCCGCCGATGATTTTCGAGTTGCCCGAAGCCCCGGATTTCAACTTGGCCGGCAGCTCGCGCAGCCAGTTGTAAAGGGTGTTGTCTTCCAGCTCCTTTTGGATGAGCTGGCCTTGGTCTTGGCCAACCGGCGGAACGACCTCGCCGGGGGCGGGGGCGAGCGGAGCGGTCGGTTTAGGTTGAGCCGCGTTCATGCGGGGATCCGTGGTGGCGTGGGCCGAACGCCGAAAGGCCAAAGAATCGGTGCGTTCCAGACAGTCGGATCAATATAGAAGTGCGAGGCCCCACGGTCAACCGGAACGCCCAGTTGGGGGTGGACCAACGGATTCTGGCACCGAAAGGTGACACCGGCGTCCCGCCCAATGACACTTCGGAACAGCGGTGTTTCGCGATGTGTCACTCCGGAGTCTGTCGAGCATACCTTGGTTTCAATCGCTTCGCCGGAGGGCGATTTCGGACGCAAGTCGTTGCGGCGGTAAGGTTCTACCCGAATTCGGGAATGATTTCGCGGAGGGGTGGGGCACTTCGCGCCGAAATCATTTTCCAGCGGATACCGCCGTGAAACGCCCTTCCACTTCTTCCCCGGACTTCGCACAATACCCACCACCACTCGGGGAACAAATCATGGCGGAACCGGTCGTTATTGCCACGTGGGCCTTCGGCAAACTCGCCGTCGAAGTCGCTTCCAAAATGCTGACCGAAGGCAAGTCGGCGCTCGACGCGGTCATCGCCGGGGCGCAGGCCGTGGAGAACGACCCGTCCGTGCGCTCCGTCGGCTTCGGCAGCTTACCCGATCGCATCGGCCGGCTCACGCTCGACTCGTGTGTGATGGACGGCAAGACGCTCGACTGCGGCGCCGTCGCGGGACTCGAGCACATCCGCAGCGCCTCGGCCGTCGCCCGCCGGGTGATGGAGAAGACGCCCCACGTACTGCTCACGGGCGAAGGGGCCAAGTGGTTCGCCTTGCAACAGGGCTTCGCCCTCGAGATGCCGCACACGCTCGACGGCATCCGCGAGTGGATCGAGAAACACCCGAAGGCCAAGAAGCCGGGCGAGAAGGAGCAGTACAACGGGCCGGAAGACATCACGCTGCCGATTTCCGAGTGGAACCACGACACGGTGACGGTGCTCGGGCTGGACCAAGCCGGCAACCTCGGCGGCGTCTGCACGACCTCGGGCCTGGCGTACAAACTGCCGGGCCGCGTCGGCGATTCGCCGATCATCGGGGCGGGCTTGTATGCCGATAACGAAGCCGGCGCGGCCGGGGCCACCGGCGTCGGCGAGGAAGTCATCCGCATCAGCGGCAGCACCTATGTTGTGGAACTGATGCGAGCCGGGAAGAAACCGCAGGAAGCGTGCGAACTCGCGGCGAAGCGGATGAACGCCGTGGCCGTGCGCCGGGGTGTGCATCCGCCGCGCTGCGCGTTCATCGCGCTCAGCCCCAAAGGGGAAATCGGCGCCGCCGCGACGGAGGGGACCGAATTCCAGTACGCCCGATTCAAGGGTGGTAAAATCGAATTGCTGAAGGCGAAGGAAGTCGCGTTGAACAAGTGAGGGACGCCGCCATGATCGCCCGACCGACCGAGACTCTGAGCGAGTTGTACGAGAAGGACGAAACCGCCTGGCTCGACGCCATGGCGGAACTGGTGCAGTTCAGCCAACGCGAAGCGCTCGATCTGCCGAACCTCCACGATTATCTGACATCCATGGCCAATCGCGACCGCAAAGAGGTGTTTCATCGAATGGTGCAACTGATGATGCACCTGCTGAAGTGGCATTTTCAGCCCGAGAAACGCGGCAATTCTTGGAGTGCTTCGATCCGCTTCCAACGAGAGGAACTGAATTGGGACTGCAATGCCGGGACACTCCGAAACTATGCGAAGTCTACGCTCGATGTGGCGTACGAAAAAGCCCGGATCGAAGCCGCATACCAGTCCGGTCTTCCTATGGAGGCATTCCCCGAGCAACTCGGCATGACGCTCGACGAACTGCTCGCCGACACCGAACTGCCGGAGTGATTCGACCGACCGAACCATTGGGGTTAAGACGTGATCGCGCAATCGACCGAGACTCTGAGCGAACTCTACGAGAAGGACGAAACCGCCTGGCTCGACGCCATGGCGGAATTGGCGACGCACGGCCGGGCGGAATCCCTCGACTTGGTCAACCTCGCGGAGTTTCTCGAATCCATGTCCCGACGCGACCGCATCCAAGTCTTCAGCCGGTTCGTCCAATTGATGATGCATCTGTTGAAATGGCAGTATCAACCCGAGATGCGATCGGGCTCGTGGAGCTCTTCGATTGAATTCCAACGAATGGAATTGCAACTCGAGTGCGCCGCGGGGACACTGCGAAATCATGCGAGTGATACTCTCGCGGCCGCGTATGAGAAAGCCAAAAAACTCGCCACCAAAGAAACGGGGCTCGAGCAATCCGTCTTTCCGGCCCATTGCCCGTTCACACTCGACGAACTGCTCGCCGACACCGAGCTACCGGCGTGACATCGCCCCGGTTCACGTTCCTGCTCGGCGCGGCGACGAATTGGCTCGCCTTCGCGGCGACCTTGGCCGTGTCGTTCTTCCTCACGCCGTACCTGATCGACTCGCTCGGCAGGCCGCAGTACGACGTCTGGTGCGTCGTCGAATCGGTGCTGGCCTACTTCACCTTGCTCGACCTCGGCGTCGCGGCCTGCTTGGTGCGAGCCATCGCGGGGCATACCTCCAAGCCCGACGCGGAGCGGGTGAACCGCATCGCCACCTGCTGCTTGGCGGTCTTGATCGCGGCCGGGGCGGTGGCCTTCGCCGTCGGCGCCCCCGTGCTGTGGCTGCTCGGCGAGAAGTTGGAAGCGAAGGCCGGCGACCCCGGCGATGTGCTGCCCTTCATGCTGCTGATGTTGTTGAACCTCGCGCTGACTCTGCCGTTGAGCACCTTTCCGTGCATTCTCGATGGCCTGCAGCGCTTCACCGCCAAGAGCCTCATCCGCATCGCGGGGTTGGCGATTCGCACCGTCGGGTTCTTGATCGTCGTCGATCGCTGGCACACGCTGTTCCCCCTCGCGGTCGTGTCGCTCGTCACGAATCTGTTGGAACATGCGGCGATGGCGCTCCTCAGCTTCCGGGCGCTCCCCGGGTTGCACCTGCGCATGCGCCACATCGACCGCGACACCCTGCGGACCGTGCGAACCTCGAGCGCCGATGCGTTCTTGGCGATGCTGGCGGGGCGCATCACAGTGCAGACGGGGGCCATCGTCATCGGCCTCGTCCTGCCGGCGGGGCAGGTGACGTTCTTCGCCACCGCGGGACGGTTGGTCGAATATGCGAAGTCGCTATTGCGCACGATCACGGCGACGCTCATGCCCGGCGTCGCCGCGATGGATGCCCGCGGCGATACCGCTGGCATCCGCCGACTCTATTTGCAGGCGACGCGCTGGCTGTTGTATTTCGTCCTCCCGGTGCAGATCGGCTTGCTCCGGTTCGGCGCCCCGTTCTTGCGGCGCTGGGTCGGCGACGATTTCGTAGCGGGCGCCTACCCGACGCTGGTGATCTTGTCATTCACACTGACCATCGGCGTGGCCCAGTCGGTGGCGTCGCGGTTGCTCTACGGCCTCGGCCGGTTGCACTGGTTCGCCCGCGCCGCTCTCGCCGAAGCCGCGTTGAACTTGCTGCTGATGCTGATTCTGACCCGCTCGCACGGCGTCGAAGGGGTCGCGGTCGCGGTGGCGGTGCCCAATGTGTTGTTCTGCCTCTTCGTGCTCGAATACACCCGCCGGCAACTCGGGGTCCGTTTCCGGGACTATGCGCGGGCGTGGATGCCGCCGTTGATTTGTGCCGCTTTGCCATCGGCGATCTGGCTCGCACTAGGCGAACCCGACGCGGCGTGGCCGGGGATCACGATGGGCGTGCTCGCGGGGTTGATCCCCTACGGATTGGCCGTGACGCTGTGGGAATTCGGACGGCGTCCGCGGTCCGCTCTCATCGCCCCTTCACACGCTGCCGATTGAATATGAGAGAATGGGCATCGAGACCTCGTCGGAGGGTGGCACGTGCGAATCTTGCTGATCGAAGATCAAATCCCGCTGATCAAAGCGCTGAGGCAGGGGCTCGAAGAAGAGGGCTTCGCCGTCGACACCGCGACCGACGGCGAAGAGGGGGATGCGAAGGCCCGCACCACGCCGTACGACGTGATCGTGCTCGACATTCAGTTGCCCAAAGTCGACGGGTTGACTCTGCTGAAACGCTGGCGGGCCGGCGGCATCAACACCCACGTCCTCATGCTCACGGCCCGCGGCACCACGGAAGATAAAATCGCCGGGCTGAACAGCGGCGCCGACGATTACTTGACCAAGCCGTTCGAACTCGACGAGTTGCTGGCGCGGTTGCGGGCGCTCATCCGGCGCGGGCACCAGAAGAAAGACCCGTTCATCCGCGTCCACGACCTGACCATCGACACGGCCGCGCGGAGCGTGAGCCGCGGGACAAAGAAAGTGTCTCTGACGCCGCGCGAATACGCCCTGCTCGAGTTCCTCGCCTTCCACGCCGGCACCGTCGTGACGCGCACGATGATTTGGGAGCACCTCTACGACGAATACGACGAGAACACCTCGAACGTCGTCGACGTCTACATCCGGTACTTGCGGAATAAAATCGACAAGGGGTTCGAGAACGCCCTGATCATGACGAAGTGGGGCGAAGGGTACATGCTGCGCGGCCCCGACGACTTGGGCACCGCCGCGGAGGAACCGGCCGCGGAAACCGCGAAGGCCGAGAAACCGAAGAAGAAATAGGTGGTTCCATGCCCTCGTTGCGCCGCTCGCTGATCGCGTATTTCCTCGTCCTGCTCGGGCTGGCGCTGCTGTCGTACGCCCTCGTGATCGACCGCTTCGCCCACGAGACATTGCGGGCTCGCCAAGAATCGGAGACGAAACGGATCGAGCAGGAACACGACCGCAACGCGGTCGATGCGGAAGAGAAATTCAACGATCAGATGACAGTCCAAGCCCGGACGTTGGGCTCGGAATTGCGCTCGGTGTATCAGGCGATCACGGAAGAGGCGCAACAGCGCCGCCCGCTGACGCCCGAACAGCAGCAGGCCCAAGACATCCAAAAGCGGGTCCAGCCGCACTTCAGCACCCTGATGATCGTGTTGGCCCTCGGGGATATCAACCCGCTCGGTTCGGCGAACATCATGCTCGCGGTCACCGTCCATCGCTCGTCCCGCGAACACCTGCTGCGCAGCGTGTGGGGCTGGCCGACCGGGACCCCCACCAACAATCTCGTCGCCGAACGCCTGCGGAAATCGTTCGACCTCAGCGAGCATCCGGACTACTTTCAGATTCACACCAACCTCACCCAGAACCGGCCGATCCGATCCAAAGGCGAACACCCCGACTTGGCGCTCGACCCGGCCGGACTGCTCGAAACCAACGACCACCGCTTCGACGATCCCGACGCCCCGCACTTGGGGCGCGTGCGCCGGATCGTTTACCGCACCTACTTGAACACCCCGAATTTCTTCGGCATGGGGCGCCCGCCCCAACCCGGCCGCCCCGCTGGGGGCGGGGGCGTCGGGGCTTTCCCGCGATCCAACGGCGACGGGCAACCCGTTTACGTGCAGTACATCCGCAAGCTGTCCGACCTGGACGAACAGAAAATCGCCATCTCCGAAAACCGGGATCTCCAACTCCGGCGCATCGAATCCGAGACCGGCGATAGCCGAGATCGCCTGCGCGTCCGCGTCGCCGGCATCGCCGCGCTCACCTTCGTGTCCCTCGTCGTCGGCGCCTGGTTCATCATCGGCATCGGGTTGTCGCCGCTGCGGAAGTTGGCGTCGGCCGTCAGCCGGGTGAACGAGCGCGACCTGCGGCTGGTCATCGACAAATCGGACCTCACGGTCGAACTCGTGCCGATCCACGACAAATTGACCCGATCGCTCGACGCGCTGCGGATCGCGTTCGAGCGGGAAAAAGAGGCGGTCGCCGACATCTCCCACGAATTGCGGACGCCGGTCGCCGGCTTGCTCGCCACGCTCGACGTCGCCCTGCGTCGACCCCGCACCGCCGAGCAATACCAGACGACGCTCGAAGAATGCCGGACGATCTCCCGGCAGCTCGCCCACCTCGTCGAACGGGTCATGACGCTCGCGTACCTCGACGCCGACCCCGCGCAAGTGACCCGGCTCGAGACCGACGCCGCCGCGCTCGCCGAAGGTTGCGCCGCGGTCATCCGGCCGATCTCGGAGTCGCACCAACTCACCCTGCGCACCGACATCGACGGCCCGGCGATGCTGGCGACCGACCCGGACAAATTGCGCGAAGTGATGATCAACCTGCTGCACAACGCCGTCGAATACAACCGCCCCGGCGGGGAGATCGAACTCCGCGTCCACCCCGGAAAAGGGGGTGGTGCCGTGGTCGAAGTCGCCGACACCGGCATCGGCATCGAGCCGGAGGTGCAAACGAAAATCTTCGAGCGGTTCTACCGGGCCGATCCGTCCCGCACGCAGACCGGCGTCCACGCCGGGCTCGGTTTGGCCATCGTGAAGGAATACGTCAACCGCTTGGGCGGCACCATCGCGGTGGAATCGCAATTGGGACGCGGGACGACCTTCCGGGTGACGCTGCCGGCGTGATGTTCAATTCCCGGAAAGCTGGGCGATGGTCACCGCCAGCTCCTCCGGCGTGCACCCTCTGACCAGTACGACTTTGTTCCGGTTCGACGCGCCGCCGATCAGTTCCAAACAACTCCGCTTGAACCCGAGCCAATGCGCGAAGAAATCGAGCAGCATCGCATTGGCCCGGCCGTCTTCGGGTGGGGCCGTGACGGCGATCTTGAACAGGCCGTTGTGTTCGCCGATGATGTCGCTCCGCTTCGCATTCGGCTGCGTCCGGATCGCGATCGTGCAGCCTCCGGCGTGGTCGCGGATGTCAATCATTCCGCCTCCAAGCCTTGGAACAACACCGTGCCGAGACGGATGAACGTGGCCCCTTCTTCGATGGCGATCTCGAAATCATTGGTCATTCCCATCGAAAGTTCGGGCAGTTCTCGCTGCATGATTCTTTCTAGTCGATCCTTCAGATTCCGCAGTTCCACGAACGTCGAACGGCACACCTCCGGATCGTCGGAATGCGCGGCCATCGTCATCAAGCCCGCAATCATCAATCCTTCAAGGGGCATCAACGTATCGCCGATGACACGGAGATCTTCCGGGGCGAAACCCCCTTTGGTCGATTCCCGGCTGCAATTCATTTCGAGCAGGATGGGAATCGATGCGTTGAAGTCGTCGATCGATTTCGCGAGCCGGAAGCTATCCAACGTGTGCATCATCGAAATGAGCGGCAGAGTCTGCTCGATTTTGTTCCGCTGCAAGTGCCCGGTGAAGTGCCAGATCGCGCCGGGAATCGCCGCGGCTTTCTTCCACAACTCCTGCGGGCGGTTCTCCCCCAAGTTGGGCAGGCCGAGTTCCGGTAGCAACTCCGCGACTCGGACGGACACCGTCTTGGTGATCGCCACGATGGTCACGGAATTGCGGAGCCGGCCCGCCCGCTGACAAGCCGCTGTCACCCGCACTTCGACGGATGCGATCCGTTCGCCCAGTAGTTTCCGTAATTCGTCGTCGGTCATCGGTTCAACCTGGGGGCCAGCCCATCGCGCGACCGCCGAGCAGGTGCAGATGGAGGTGCGGCACCGTCTGCCCGGCCTGTTCGTCGCAATTCAATACTAGGCGGTAGCCGGCGCTCAGGCCGAGTTCCTTCGCCAGCTTCGCCGCGACGAGGTGCAGGTGCCCGAGCAACGGGGCGTCTTCTTCGGCGATGTCCGCATGCGTCCGGATCACCCGGCGCGGGATGATCAGGACGTGCACCGGCGCCTGAGGATTCACGTCGTGAAATGCCAAGCAGAGGTCGTCTTCGTGGGCGATCTTCGCCGGAATCTCTTTGCTCAGGAT
>JANXTU010000045.1 GCA_025352235.1 Fimbriiglobus sp. | reverse complement strand
CGTCTCCGTCGGTTCGACGAGGGTATCGTCGATGGTCCCGAACGATAGCATGGCGTCGGACTGGCCGTCGAGGAAGGTCACCGTCCGGTTATTGGTATCCAAGCCGGTGTAGTCATCGCCTTCGAGGGCGGTGCCGGTGGGGACGCCGTAGGTCACGATCAGGCTACCGACACTGTTGCTGCGCTGGAGTAGGAAGGAGCCGACGGCGCCCTCGGTCGGGTGCGCGAAGGGGCTGATCGACACCGTCGGCGTGGTCGGCGGAACCGGAGGCGATGGCGGGCTTGGAGGTGACGGCGGACTCGGGGGCGAGGTGCTGCCGACTTCCGTGACCGTTGTCATCCAGTAGTGGTCGTTGTAGTCCCAGTCGCTGCCCGCGGCGCCGGCCATGTCTTCGAGTTGGATCGAACCGGCGTTCACCAAAAACGGCTTGTGTTCGGCGGCGCTGGCACCGACGGCGCCGACGCCCATCGAGTAGGTCCAGGTCTGGCCGGCATGCTGGACTGTGATCGTCCCGGTGAGCGCGAGGCCGACGGCTTCTTGGATCGAGCCGGCTTCGACGAGGGTATCACCGTTGGAGTTGGTCGGCAGCGAAGAATTGGCGGACAGGGAACCGGTGATGGTCGCGGCGGTATCGCCGGGGGTACTGGACCAAAGGTGGACGGCGAACAAGGCCGGTACGTCACGCGCTTCCAATTGTTCCAACTTCAGCTTGGTAAGCTGGGAGGGGGGGCGCTCCGGGGGCGCTGGGATGACTTCGACTGGCGGAGAAATCGCTGGAGCATGTCAGGTGCCCAGATGTGTTGTTGGAAGAATTGGAACCGAAGACCGGTCGGTTGTCAAAACAATTCCGGAAGATCGCGGAAAGCGGTCGTTTCTGGCTCAGGACTCGTCCTTTCCGGCCGACTGCCGTTTTCACGGCTCGCCGCAAGTCTCGACTGGCATTGGTCATTCCGAAGAGTTGGTCGCGTTCCGACCGGGAACGGTGCTTTCCGACGGGGGGTGGGGCGCGGTGGTCGGAAAGGCCGATCCCGATGCAAACCTCACGTCTTCGGCGGAGACGCCATCGATTACGGTTTGTCCGCCAACCCGCATGCGCACGGCGTCCGGTGGCAACCGGGGCAACCCCGGCCGTACTTGAGTTCGATGGCTTCGCCCAGGTCGATCCCCCGGCAGTTCGCCAACGTCACCAGCCATGCCAGCACATCGGCGAACTCGAGGGTCGTCTCGTCGCGGGTGCCGCCGCGCAGCGCCGCCGAGAGTTCGCCGACTTCTTCCATGAACCACATGAAGGTGCCTTCGACCCCCCGGGCCGCGTCTTTGGACCCGTAGAGTTCGCGGATGCGATCCTGCAATTGCGTCAGCGTCATCGACATGGGTCGGCCTCTCGGGTTGTCTCTTGTTATAGGCTCGCACGCAATTCGGGCTTGACGCTCGGCTCCCCGTCGGTTCCAGCGGTGTTGTCGCCTGGGGGATCTCACCTCGGCGGCAATCTCATTTTCCCGAAAGGGGCCCCGGCATGTGAGCTTCTTGTCCCGGCGTACACCGAAGTCGTGCGACCCCCAACTCTGCGCGGCCGAGTTCGCGACTGGGGGTTGAAATGCTCGAAGATCGATTGACGTCGGCGTCCCTCAACTTCTATTGGAAGGGGACTGACAACATGTTCGCCAAGCCGACGAACTGGTTCGGGACGGCCTTGGAAGCGATGCACGACACTCCGCGCGCCGGCGATAACATCATCTTCGGGGTCGGTGCGCCGAACCCCGTTGCCGTCGCGGAGGGCGATCCCCCAGCCCCCCCACTGGCCCTGAGCGTGGTGGACTGCCTGATCCGCTCTCGTTCTATTCGACCTTTCGACAGGTCGAACATGCTCCTGTGGAGAGCAAAACGCGTCTATACTCGCCACTGGAGCAATCGACTCGGACTCCGAATGGTTCGAGGACTTTGCAGATTTTGTAAAATCTCGCGTCGAAGTAGTTGAATGATTCGAGGGTTCGAGACTCTCCTTATACATGTGATACGTTCTTGAACAGCGTCCCCCAGGATTTGAACCCGGCTACCAACGCGAACACCACCGCCGCGTAGGGTGCCGCTCACGCCACACCTCGAACGGGCGGTCCGTGACTGGCTCGACGGCGACTACCCCAGCGGGTGTGACCTGTTCGGGCAGATCGAGGCGGACGGCCAACCCGCGGTTCCGATCCGCGTGGATGACGGGCTGGTACTTCGCGCAAACGAGATGGCAGAATGCACCAGCCCACGTCTAAAATAATGCTCGAATGATGTGTTGTGTTCAGGCGATCCACAAGGAGAACCACCCGTGACCGACCGCATCCGCCTCCTTCTTGTCGTCCTGACCATTGGTTTGGTCGTCCCCCTCGACGCCGAGGCGCAAACAAGGCCGACTCCGGTCGAGTTGGTCCGTCAACTGGGCGACCCGTCGTTCAGTGTGCGCGAGCAGGCCACGAAGCGTTTGCTGGCAATCGGACGCGCCGCGGTGCCGGCCTTGGAAGCGGGTAGCAAGTCCTCGGATCCGGAAACGGTCGATCGATGCGAGCGGATTTTACTAAAAGCGCGACGCACGGATCGCGAGATTCTGCTGGATAACTTCGCGGCCGATCCCAAGGGCGAGAAAAAAATCGCACTCGCCGGCTGGGAGCGATTTCGCAAACTCGCCGGCGACGACCCGGCATCGCGTCAGGTATTCGTCGAGATATACCGGAATGCGGGAGCTATTCTGGAGTTGCTTGAAACCGACAAGACGACCGCAACGAACGAGTTTTCTGAAAAATGCCAAGCCATTCGTAAGCGACAGAATTCTGTCGCCAAGGGCCCTATTACCTTCACGTTTGCCGAGGTGATGTCGACACTGATGCTCGCCACCGATCCGCGTTTAAAACTATCCCGCGAGAATCTCGAAATCGCGTTCAGCGTCTTCGGTAATGCCCCGAGGACCGGAGAATTGTCGAATCCGGCCGTTAGCAAACTCTTGAAAGGCCTGCTCGGCGAAACGAGGGAGCCGCTCATGGCCGTCCGGTTGATCTGGGTCGGTCGGTCGTTCGACCCAACCGGTTTCGATAACGAGGCGATCACAGCGGGCATCCTGCGATTGATCCCCTCGGTCGAAGTCAATGCGGTCGAAGCCAAACCCGAACAACAATCGATACAATTTTTTCTGATATTCGGCGAAAAGACGCAACTGAAAGAAATCATTCCCCTCGCGAAACGCACACTCAGAAACAGTGCGCTCGACCCGATGAACCATGTGATTTCAATGCAGATTCTGGTAAAAATCCTCGGAGCCGAGGCCATACCCGCAATCGAGGAATCGCTCGCCGATCTTCGCGAAATGGGCAGCTTCAAGCCCGGTGGTGCGGTCCGCGGAGATTGGATCACGCACAAGGTCTCCGACACGGCCTTGAGCGCGTTGCTGATGATCACCGACCAAACACAAGCGACATACGGTATCCCCTACGCCACGGCTTTTCCCGAGTTGCCGGCCACCCTCGGAACTGCTGCCGATGGATTCTACAATGACCGTGATCGCGAGTCGGCAATCAAGACATGGCGGGAATGGCGATCAAAGAATCCGATGAAAAAATCTGTGAAGCGTTCTTAGAACCCGGCGACGAAGTCCTGCTCTTCAGCCCCGCGTTCCCCACGTACGAGCCCAACGCTCGATTCGAATACCATTTTCTAGTCCGAAACGGTACTCCGTATTTCGATTCCACCAATGAACTCTGTGTGTGGATCAAACGCAATTGGCATCCAACTGAACCACTGGCGACGACCGTTGCGATTGCGGCGAAGGTCATGCTCAAATTCGACAAAGTCGAACGACTCGCCGCCAAGCTCCGCGAACTCGGCGTCGATCCCGACGCCATTTGAAGCTCATTCCCGTTCGATGCGCCAGCGTTTGACGGTGCCGTCGCGGCCGATGCTGACCAGCGCGCCGTCTTGCGGGGAGATGGCTAGCTCCAAGATGCGGTCGGTGTGACCGGTCAGCAGTGCCCGCTCTTGACCGGTCACGGGATCCCAAACGATCGCGGTGCGATCTTGTCCACCGCTGATGAGCGAATGTCCGTCGCGGGTGAAGTGCAGCGCGTTCACGCTGTCGGTGTGCCCGGTCATCTCGGTGCGCTTCTCGAGTTCCAACCCTTTCTCGTTGCTCTTCACGGTCCAGACTTTCACCCGGCCGGCGTCCCCGCCCGTGGCGAGGTGTTGGCCGCCGAGGTCGAAGGTCAAGCTGTAAATCCCCGCGTTGTGCGCGTCCGGGAGCGTCGCGCGTTCGCGGGAGGGCAAGTCGATGACGACGAGGGCGTGGTCGATGGCGACCGCCAACCGGCGCGGCGGCGCGGAGGGGTCGGCCGACGGCGACAGCGCGAGGCCACGGATGCCCCGACCTTGAAGCAGCGCTTCGCCCGGCCGTTTCCGCCGGGTGCTGATATCCCAGAGAAACAACCCGTCGGCGGAAGCGGCCGCGAGCGTGACGCCGTCCGAACCCAGCGCGAGCGCGTAGCACGCGGTCCCCGCCACGAGCGCCGTCGGCGGCAGGTCGCCGTTGCGTTTGAGCGCGGTGTCCCAGACGTGCAAACCATCGTCCCCCGCGGAGACGACGTAGCGCCCGTCGGGGGAGATCGCGACTTCTCGAACTTGGCCCGGCCCCGCCGCGGCGAGGTTCACGCCCAGCGGGACCGCGCCGGTCCGTTTCGGGTCGAGCGCCCAGAGTCGGACGATGCCGGCTTTCTCCGCGGTCGCCAGGATCCGCCCGTCGGCGCTGATCGCGGCCGCGTTGGCCGTCATCGAGGATTCCGACGGGAGCGTGCCCGCCTCGCATTTGAGGATGCCCGTCCGCCAGACGCGGGCGGTTTTGTCGTTCCCCACCGAGACGATCAACTTTTGATCGGGGACGAAGGCGAGGCCGCGGATCGCGTCGGTGTGCCCTTGCAAGCGGGCGCGCTCCTCGCCCGATTCGGCGTCCCACAGCAAGACGGTGCGGTCGTAGCCGGCGCTGGCGATCATCTTGCCGTCGGACGAGAACGCGACCGCGTAGATGGCCCGCGTGTGCCCGGTCAATCGCGAGCGTTCCTTGGGCACGCGGCCGGTTAGTTCCCAGAGACAAATGTTCGGATCGGCGGAGTTGTTCACCGTCGCCAGCGTTTTGCCGTCCGGCGCGAAGGCGAGCGCGTACACGGTGTCGCCGTGGATTTTCAGCAACTGCGGCCGGGCGAATCCGGACATCGGCGTGAGCTGAACACTGGCATCTTCGCTGCCGCTGGCGAGGAGTTGGCCGTCCGGGGAAAAGGCGAGCGCGACCACGGGGCGCAGGTGATCGCGGATGACCCGGCCCGGTTTGAGGACCTCGCCCCCGGTCGGCCGGGCTTGCAGGAACGGGACGGAAGCCGCCGCCGCCGAGACGAGCGCGCCGGCGGGGCGCGAGACCGCGCGGCCGGCGAGATCCCAGGTCTTCACGATGCCGTCGCCCCCGTCGGTCTCCGACCCGCCGGCGGCGAGGGTCCGGCCGTTCGGCGAAAACGCCACGCAGCGGGCGCGGTGGCGGAAAGCTTGCAGCGTCAGCGCCGGTTTCAAATTGCCCGAAGCGACGCCGCCGGGGAGGCTGGTCGCGTTCGGCAACAGGCGATTGGCTTCGCGGACGACGGCGAGAAACGTCGGGCTGAGATCCCAAATTCGCACCGTGCCGTCTTCCCCGGCGGTGGCCACGGTGTCCCCGGCGGCGTTGAAAGCGACGCCGTTCACCCGGCCGGCATGCCCGGTCAACACGCCGTAGGTGAGGCGCGTCTGCGGGCTCCAGATGCGTACTTGGCCATCGGCGTCGGCCGTAGCCACCAGCGACCCGTCCGGGGACGCCGAGACGGCCAAGATCGGCGCGGCGTGCGCGCGGTTGGCCCACTCCTCGCGTTGACAAAGCCGGCGCAAATACCGCCACGAGAAATCGCGCAGCGCGACCGGGCAACGCTCGGGGCTATCGAGGAGTTCGAGGGCGAGTTTCGGATCGCGCTCGCAGACCGCTGCGGCCTTGGACAACTGCAACGCGTACAGCGAGCGCTCGTTCAACTCCTCGTTGATCAGCAGTTTCTCGGTCGTCTCTTGGCTCTTCAACAGTTCGTTGGCCAAGAGGTCGGCCAGTTCGTTGACATCGGTGGCGTTCCGGTCGGCCCGCATCCGCTCGGCTTCGGCTTTCTCTTTGGCGGCGGTCGCCGAGGCCATCTCCTGATCCTTCTGGTTCACCGCCTCGCGGACCTCGGCGTAGGCCGTCGCGAGCACCCCGACGACGGTGGCGACGGCCAAGATCACCATCACCGAGAAGACGCTGAAGGCCGGGTGGCGCCGCGCCCATTTGGCGCCGCGGACCACCGACGATTGCGGCTTCGCCCAAATGGCCTCGCGGCGCTGGAATCGCCCGAGGTCGTCGGCCAGCGCTTCGGCGCTCTCGTACCGTTTCGCCGGGTCTTTCGCCAAGCACTTCAAGCAAATGGTTTCGAGGTCGCGCGGCAGCTTCGGCCGCAACTGACTCGGCGCGATCGGGTCGTCGTGGATCACCTGCAGCACGGTGTCGAGCGGGGTGTCCCCTTTGAAGGGCGGCCGGCCCGTGAGCGTTTCGTAGAGGATCGCGCCGAGGGAATAGACGTCCGCCAGCGGCGTGATCTTCGACGCGCGCCCGCTCGCTTGCTCCGGGGCGATGTAGCTCGGCGTCCCCATCACGGCGCCGGTTTTGGTCGCCCCGCTGCCGAGGGTTTCGTCGAGCCGTTTGGCCAAGCCGAAGTCGGTGATTTTCGGAATCGCTTCCGGCGCGCGGATGCCGGACTTGGGCGACGTTCCCGACGGCGACAATTTCTCGGTGGTTTCCGAGCCGCGTTCGCCGGGGCCGCCCAGCAGCACGTTGGCCGGTTTCAAATCGCGATGGACGACGCCGAGGGCGTGGGCGTGGTGCATCGAGCGGGACAAATGTTCGACCAAGCGGGCGCACTCGCGCGCGGGCATCAGGTCGGTCCGTTTGGCGAGCGCTTGCGCCAAGCTCCCGCCGTCGACGAACTCGAGCGCCAAGTACGGCTGCCCGCCATGATCGCCGATCTCGTAAATCTGGACGATGCCGGGGTGCAAGAGCGCCGCCACGGCCTCGGCTTCCTTGCGGAAGCGCTCGCGTTCGACATCGCTGGCATGGATCCCGGCGAGGATCATTTTTAAGGCGACGATGCGATTCAAACTGGTTTGGCGGGCTTTGAACACGATCCCCATGCCGCCGCGGCCGAGTTCGCCGAGGATTTCGTAACCGGGGACGACCGGCCGCACGATGACCCGGCTGCGCGGGGCCGAAGTCGACGGCGGGGCGCCGGGATCGACGGCCGACCCGACGGGGTCGAGGTAGAAATCGGTCGGATCGGGATCGGCGGCGGAATCGAAGTGCCGGGCGATAGCTTCGGGTTCGGGGAGCACCGGTTGGAAGCGTCCGCCACAGCCGGGGCACTGCGCGCGCTCGTCGGGGTTCAGGGTCGCTTCCCCGGGATCGTAGCCGCAGACGCACCGGAACGGACCCACCATCGACGCCTCCGGGCAAACTCGAGAGAGAGTCATTATCTGCAATCCGCCCGAAGGTACAAGCTCGGGGTCGCATCGAGTGTGGCAACGATTCTTGGAGGTGGTCCTCGCCGGCGGTGTTCGGAGGTGACTCTTGGCGCGACGTCGCTGCGCATCGAAAACACCTCGGGAAATTGCTTCCAACAGAGTGTGTGACACCCCACTCTGGAACCATTTAAAAGAATTGGAAGAATCGGAGCCGAAACGGTCCCTGTGGCCGATCCTCTTGTTCAGCAATGACTTGCGTCATGAAAGTTGAAGAAGTCCCCGAGCCGACAGAAGCGGGGTGTTGGAACAATCGCCTTTGGAACAATCGCTTTTGGACGTATGCCGGGAACGCCTCCCAGAAGCACGACGAGACGATCTCGCAAATACCGCATCCGCGCTCGATGCCCCAGGCCCAGCCCAGTTCCAGCCACCTCCA
This sequence comes from Fimbriiglobus sp., assembly GCA_025352235.1. Taxonomy (GTDB): domain Bacteria; phylum Planctomycetota; class Planctomycetia; order Gemmatales; family Gemmataceae; genus JALHQU01. Next base: position 25,557 of record JANXTU010000045.1, on the reverse strand, counting down.
AGAATCGTTGCGACACCCGTCGCATCGCGAGCGGTCGGCGTCCTTCGCTACACCGCATCCAAGCGGCCGAAGCAGAGCCGGGCGATGTGGTCGTTTTGATCTCGGCCGGCGGCGTGGGCCTTAACCGCCGCGACCAAGATGAGCGAGGCCAACGGATCACTCCCCGAAAGGGAACGAAGAGGCGAGGTGTACGAATACGGGATCACGCCACGGACGCGCCCGTGAGCGCTTCACGGAATCGCACCATGCCGACGATCCCGATGAAGACCAAAAAGAGGCCTCGAATGAGGGTCGATTCGCGGGCGTTATGGACGCGGGCCGCGTAGCGATCCCGCGCATCGGCCAAGCTGGATTCGACCAGCGATAACATCTCGGAAGACTTTTCCCGCCGGGCCTCGGCGTCTTTCACCCGCGTTTCGTAGGCGCTCCGTTGGACGGCCGGAGAGTCCGCGGGGAGATCGAAAAGGTTCTCTTTCAACTGCCGGATCGCGCGGTCGTCCGTGGCGATGCCGTCGCGGAGTTCCAGCTCGACGCGGTCGAACTCGGCCGGGTCGGGGGGCGCGCCGGTATCGCCGAGCAGGAAGCGCGGATCGGCCGCGAACCACGCCGCGCTCAACCCGAGGCCCGTCAGCGAGAAGATCGCGCTGACGGCGAACACGAAATACAACCCGCCGCGCATCTGCGATCCCCCGCGAGCCCGGACTCTGCCCGGACTATTATCGGTGATGGGACACGCAGATCCGCGCTCATTCCGGCAAAGCCGCGCCGAGAACGTGAACGAACAGTCAAAATTGCTCGCGCTGGAAACGAAATACAGTGGCCCCGTTCCTGCAGTGGATCGTCGCCCCGCCGTAGTCCTTGCCGAAAAAGTTCACCCACGTCTTGGCGGCTTCCATCCTCCCGCCGAATGGCACCGGCCGTAGTTTCTGAAACACGATTTCGTCCTTGCTCCCGTTGGCACCGACGTTATTTCTCGCTCGTCCCGAACGCCGCCAGTGCGGCGCGGGCTTGCTTGCGAATGACCTCATTCGGGTCGTCGATCTACGTCCCGACGAGCGCAACACTCGAGCGACAATTACTCGCTCATAAGCGTTCCTTCGATCTCTAACAATCTGACTTACGCGCGCGAAATGAAATCTTCGACATCCGAAAGATCCAGTCGGATTCCTTCCGTGGCCGATAGGGCCGATGATCGACGAGAGATTGCGACTCGACGGCCACGACGTTGCGGCTATTGCGGAGTTGTCGCCGGCATTGCGGATCCCGCGGTGTTGTCGCTGGCCGTCGCCGAGAATATTGTGTTGTTGACCGCCGACCAAGATTTCGGTGAATTGGAGTACCGGCATCGACTGCCACACGCCGGAGTGCGGCTCGTTCGCCTTGAAGGGTTGACGGAATTCGAGAAGTGCGATCCGGTATCGCGAGTCGTGAGTCAACACGGTTCGGAATTGCTCGGTGAGTTCTGCGTCGCAACACGAGATTCTCTTCGAATTCGCAAAGCTCCGTAGACTTTCCACTATGAACCCGAAACTGTTCGACATCCCCATCCGCAAAGCCGACGGCGCCGAGACGACGCTCGCGGAACACCGCGGGCGGGTCTTACTCATCGTCAACGTCGCCAGTAAGTGCGGCTTCACCGACCAGTACGCGGGCCTCGAAACGCTCTACAAAAAGTACCACGAGCGTGGCTTGACCGTCCTCGGTTTCCCGTGCAATCAATTCCTGAAGCAAGAATCGGGCGACGACGCCAGCATCCAGCAATTCTGCACCGTCAACTTCGGGGTGACGTTCCCCGTCTTCGCCAAGATCGACGTGAACGGGTCGAACGCCCATCCACTGTATCGCTATCTGAAGAAGGCGAAGCCGGGGACGCTCGGCACGGGTTGGATCAAATGGAACTTCGCGAAGTTCTTGGTGGATCGATCCGGGAACGTAGTGAAACGCATCGGCACCGCGACCAAACCCGCGGCCATCGAGAAGGACATTGAAGCGATGTTGGAGTCGCCGGCCGCGTGATGGCTACTTCCGGATCCTATCGCGGAGGATGCCGAACCCGCCCACGGCGAGGGAAACGGATCCCGCGATAATTTGCACGGCCCCGGCCCGACTTCGGCGAGACGATGGTCGAGACGTCGCACTGCCGGCAGACGCGTTTGGGCATGTCAACCGGCCCACCCGGTCGAAGTTTGGAACTCCTCCACCGAGGCCACGGTGCCGGCAGCGATCAAGATCCGCCGGAGTGAGGAAGGTTCGGGGATCGACCGGATCCAATCGGCGAAACCCGCTGGCACCGACCCGAACCGGGCTTCGAACAGTTCCGTGATCGCGGCGCGCAGCCCCCGGAGTTGCCCTTCTTCGAGTCCTTGCTCGATGCCTTCTTCCCGCCCTCGCACAATGCCGCGTTCAATGCCGCGTTCAATGCCTTGCTCGATGCCTTTTTCGTGGGCGACTTGGACGCGTGTTTTGTGCATGGCCGGAACCCTCCCCGTGGCGTTGACTTCCAGTATATCCTGAAAACGGTCCGAATCCGCATCCGGAATATCGATGTACGTCTCGACGCAGTCGCCCAACAGCGACTTCTTGCCGTCGGTGAGCGGCGACTCTCCCAAGCGCCGCATCGCTTCGATTCCGAACGGCACCCGCTGCTCGTTCCCCGCTTTCATCAGCGCCGACAACGCCACGCCCAGCCAGTTGTCGCCCCGCAAGTACTCCGCGGCCGGCAGCGCGGGCAAGCCGACGTACCGATAGAAGAAAATCAGGGTCGGGTCGCCCGCGGCCGGGTCGCGGATCTCGCGGACACCGATTCCGTCCAAGCCGACCTTGAGGAATACCACCACCGGCAGCACGGTCTTGCGCTTCGCGCGGCGCAGGTAGAAGTAGTAGTCGGGCAATCGCCGCTCGATATCCGTGACCGACTCGGCCGATTCGATTTCGATATGGATCAGGGCCAGCGTCGAATCGACGCCGCCGAGGTCGGTTAACTCGGCGACGAGGTCGAGGACGTGCTTGGGCCCGTCGGGCGGATCGGCGAACAGTTCTTTGTCGAGCCAAGTCACGCGGTCCAAGTCGAACCGCGCGGCTTGGTCGGGGAAGAATAGCCGGAGGAAGTCTGGGAAGAACTCCCGGATCACTTCCTTGAACAACTGGTCGTGGTCGGTGGTGTCTCCCATGCGAACAGATTACTCCACCGTCACGCTCTTCGCCAAGTTCCTCGGTTTGTCCACATCGCAGCCCCGCCGCACGGCGACTTCGTAGGCGAAGAGTTGCAGCGGGATGCTGCAGATGATGGGCTGCAAATAGTCCGGCACGTCGGGCACCGTGATCACGTCGTCGGCGATGGCGGCGACCTCCCGGTCCCCCTCGCTGCACACGGCGATCACCGGGCCGCCGCGGGCTTTGATCTCCTGCATGTTCGACATGACTTTGTCGAAGACGTTGCCGCGCGGCACGAGGAACACGCTCGGCGTGTCGGCATCCACGAGTGCGATCGGCCCGTGTTTCATCTCCGCGGCCGGGTAACCTTCGGCGTGGATGTAGCTGATTTCCTTCAGCTTCAACGCCCCCTCGAGCGCCGTCGGGTAGAGGTACTGCCGGCCCAAATACAGGCAGTTGTGCATGTCGCCGTAGCGGTTGGCCAACTGCTTCACCTTGTCGTGGCATTCCAACGTTTTGCGGACGATATCGGGCAACGAACGCAGTTCCTCAATGATCTTGCGGCCCTGCGGAGCCGAGAGGTGGCGCATCCGCCCGTAGAACAGCGCGAGCATCGCGAGCACCGTCGCTTGGCTGGTGAAGGCCTTTGTGCTGGCGACGCCGATCTCCGGCCCGGCATGCAGATAAACGCCGCCGTCCGCTTCGCGGGCGATGCTGCTGCCGACGACGTTGCAGATCGCCAGCGTCGGGTGGCCCATCCGCTTGGCTTCCTTGATCGCGGCCAGCGTGTCCGCCGTCTCCCCGGATTGCGTCAGGCCGAGCACGATGGTCTTCTGGTCCATCGGCGGGTTGCGGTAGCGCAGCTCGCTGGCGTACTCCACTTCCACCGGCATGCGCGCCAGTTCTTCGAACAGATACTCGCCGACGAGGCCCGCATGGTAGCTGGTCCCGCACGCGGTCATGATGATCCGCTCGGTGCTGCGGAGCTGCTGCGGGCTCAGGTTCAAGCCGCCGAAGTGGGCCGTGGCGCTGTCGTCGTCGAGCCGGCCGCGCATCGCGTTGGCGATGGCCTCGGGCTGCTCGTAGATTTCCTTCAGCATGAAGTGGGCGAAGTCGCCTTTCTCAGCTTCGAAGTCGCCGAGGTAATGGCGGATGTCTTCCACGGGGACGTCGACGGTATCGAAGTCCATGTTGCGGATGACCCAGCTTTCACCGTCGAGTTGGCAAATCTGGCGGTCGTTGAGGTAGACGACTTTGTCGGCATATCCGGATAGCGCATTGGCATCGGACGCGAGGTAATTCCCGTCGGCGCCCAAGCCGATGACGAGCGGGCTGCCGAGGCGGGCGCCGACAAGGACGCCCGGTTCTTGCTGGCACATCACCGCCAGGCCATAGGTTCCCTTCACGAGTTCGACCGTCGCCCGCACCGCTTGCAACAAGTCGCCTTGGTAGAAGTGTTGGATCAAATGCGCGAGGACTTCGGTATCGGTGTCGGAGACAAACTTCACCCCGTCGGCCTGCAACTGGTGCTTCAGCGTTTGGTAGTTCTCGATAACGCCGTTGTGGACGACGGCGAACTTCGCGCAGGTGCTGAGGTGCGGGTGGGCGTTGGTGTCGGTGGCCCCGCCGTGGGTCGCCCAGCGCGTGTGGCTGATGCCGTAGGTACCGGGTGCGGGGTGCGTGACCAACACCTTCGCCAGTTCGGCGATCCGCCCCGCTTTCTTGCGCAGGTGCAGGTGGCTTCCGCCGGTACCGGTGATCAACCCGGCGCTGTCGTAACCGCGGTATTCGAGTCGTGTGAGGCCGTGGACGAGGATCGGGGCCGCTTCGCGTTGGCCGGTGAATCCGATGATGCCGCACATAGTTGAGTTCCGAGTTCCGGGTTCTGGGTGTCGGCTCGATTTCGTCATTCCGACGTCCACCCACCCACCCAATCGTGGAATGACGTCCGACTTTCGGAACGACCTTAGCGCGGCAACGACTTACGTCCGATTTCCGCTTGTGATTACGCTGGCACCTGAATCGGGGAGCCAGCGGAAATGACGTTGAATCCGCAGCTCTCGTAGAGCGAGCGCAGCGTGTCCTTGCAGGTCAGCATCACGTAGGGCGCACTGTGCAGATACGCCTGGCCGAGCGCCGCTTTCACGATCGTCCCGGCGATCCCCTGGCCGCGCGAATCGGGCCGCACGACGACGTAATCGATTTGCCAATTGACGGGGGCCGTGACGAGGAGAAAACCGTCGGCCGCCCCGTCGCCGTCGCGGTGGAGACAGACGAACCGCACCGACGGCCAGATGGAAAGGAATTTCGAGCGTGTGCGGAACTGCGTGTCGAGGAGTTCCCAGAGCGTCTTGCACGCGGTCTCGTCCGCGAGGAACTCCGGCACCGCAAGGAACTCGACTCCGGCCGGCAATGGCCCGGCCGCAGTCGGCTTATAGAAATAGTGCAATTCGGGGTCGGGCATCATGCGGGGATCGCTCTCGGGGTGATCACGATCCGCCCATGCGGGCGAAAACCGGGGCCTCGCTCCCGGTCGGCTTGCCGAACAAGCCGTATTTCTTCATCTTTTTGTACAAAGTCACCCGGCTGACGCCGAGAAGTTCTGCGGCGCGGGTCCGGCTGAACGACACTTTTTCCAAGGCCCGCGAGATGGCCGCGCGCTCGGTCGTCTCGCGGTTGTGGGCCAACGATCCCGCCGGGCCGGGCCCGTGGGCCGGTAGCGGCGTCGCCGTTTCGGACCTCAGAGTATGGATGATCGGGGGCAGGGGCAGGTGCTGCAACCGCAACTCGTCCCCGGTACACACGAGTACGGCCTGCTGGACGACGTTCTCCAATTGGCGGATGTTGCCGGGCCACGGGAACAGTTCGAGCGCCCGCATGGCTTCATTCTGGATGCCCCCGATGCGTTTGGAGAACCGCGCGTTGTACCGGGCCACCATGCCGCGCACGAGGGGCGACACGTCGTTCGGCCGTTCGCGCAGCGGCGGCAACCGGAACGCGAGCACGTTCAACCGGTAGTACAGGTCGTTGCGGAAGGTGCCGCGCCCGACGGCGTCGGCCAAGCTCCCATTCGACGACGCGATGATCCGCGCCTCGCTGCGGCGCATGTCGTGGCCACCGACCGGTTCGAACTCCCCGGATTCGATGACCCGCAGCAAATTCGCCTGCTGATCCAGCCCGAGGGCGTCGATCTCGTCGATCATCAGCGTGCCGCCCCCCGCCGCTTCGAACTTCCCGAGCTTCGCCTCGGACGGCCCCCCGGCGCGGCCGAAGAATTCCTCGGCCGCGAGGCTCCCCGGCAGCGACCCGCACGACACCGCGAGGAAGCGCTGCGCGGCCCGGCGCGAGCCGTCGTGGATCAACTTCGCCAAATGCGTTTTGCCCGTCCCGGTTTCCCCCTCGATCAGCACCGTCACGTCGTGGGCCGCGGCGATTTCCAATTGCTCGGCCAGCGGCGCCAACGAGGGCGTGAGCGGTAGCAAACGACCGCGGATCCGCTGCACCGAACTCTCGGTCTGCCAGTCCGGAAACGGCGTGCCCGGCACGACGGCGCGGCGGATCCAGCCGTTGAACTCGCGGAGGTGGCCCGGCCAGACGAAGTTGGCGTCGAGCTGCGGGGCGAGCGCGTCGAGCCGCCGCGATGCCGCGAAGTGCTCCGCGGAGAGGATGGCCAACCGCGGCGGCAATTGCTGCAAGCGCAGTTCGCGGACGGCCACTTCGATCCGGTCGACGTCGGCGGGTTCCGAGGCGAGGAACAGCAGCACGCCGTCCGTGTCGCGACGAACGAGGTTGGCGAGGTCCTCGAACCGCGCGGCCGGGGTCGTGAGTAGGAAGCTCTTGTGGATGTGGGTTTGAACCAATTGCGAAAATCGGGTATCCGTCCCGATCAACAGCATCCGACGCGTGAACTGCATGGGTGACTCCCGGCGCAACGGGCGCGGAACCGAATCGGACATCGTCCGGACCGGAATGAGGGTGGCAGGCCGAGCCTGGGACGGGGATCGCCGGGGGCGAAAAGATGGCCGGGAGGGGGAGGCCGGTTGCCGGATGATCGGGCGGTTGTCAATCGCCCTTACGGCATCTGTAATGTAATGGATACATCGCCGTCGTGCAAATCGGAATCGTACTTTTCGGCATTTCTCGCGTCACATTTACATCTTAACCCGGTGTCAAGTTGAAATGGACTCGATCAGGGAATTCCCCGGACGATGGAAGGCCCGAGATATTGCGTCAGCCGAACCGGCAGTTTTTGCCAGAGACAAATCATCCGTCCATAGCGCGGATTGTCGGGCCGCATCGCCCCGATTTCGCCGGTCCGCATGGAATATTGCCAAGTCGCCGCGGTCGGTTCGGCGCCCCATTGCGCCTTGAATTTGTACGTCGGGCCGCCGACCGTCGATCGGCCGAAATCGAATAGGGATTGCCCGCGTTCGATCGCGCGGTCCAATAATTGGCGATACAAGAACATATTGACGCAGGTCGAATTGTATTCCCGCAGCGACGACGCCGTCGGCACTTCGGTCCAACGGCGACCGTGGAGTAATAGTGCGCACGCGATCGGTTTCTCCCCGGCGCGCACGACGGCGATTTCCGCGTCGCGCGGGAATGCATTCAAGATCGCCCGAAATAAATCGCGGCCGTAAACGGGGGTGCCGAGGTCGCGCATATTTTCGCTCAGCACCGCGTAGAAGGGCTCCAGCAATTCGATTCCGCCCCACGCCAAGTCGAAGCCGTTCTTCTCCCCTTTGCGGACTTGGTTGCGGAGCTTCGAGCCGAATTCATTCCACAACGCGTCCTTCGACGCGGGCAGAGCCAGCCGCATGTGGACTTTGCTCGCCATCGTCCCTTCGAGAGCCGGGTGTTCCAGCGGGGTTTCGTGCCGGAGCTCCAAATGCCGGACGTCGAGTTCGTCGGCGAGGTCGGCGGCCCGGTCGATCAGCGCCGATTGCACGTCCGGCGATGCGGCGATCACGCCGTTGCTGTTGAGGTAGGGCAGGCTCACGAGGAACCGGCCGAACAGCAGGGTGTTCACGAACGCGAGCGGGAGGAAGCCGCACGTCTCGCCGTGCGACCGGGCTTCGATGGCGAAAACATCTTGCTTCAACCCCGCATGCAGCACGTTCAACCAAGCCGGGTGCCGGCTCAATGGGGCGGTGTCGCCCGCCATGGCGAAGGCCGTCAAGTCGGGCAGGCGCGCGGCCAAACGCGCGTGCGGAAGAACCCAGACGGTCACGGCGGGCAAATCGGTCGAAGTCATAGGGCGAATCATCGATCCGGCGCTCGCTCAAGGAGTTCATCGTAGGCGCGGGCCAGGCGCGTCATCCGCCCGGCGAAGTCGTAGCGGGCCACGATTGCAGCGCGACCTGCCTCCGCGTATCGCAACCGTAGCTCAGAATCGCCGAGCAGGCGCAATATTCCTGCGGTCAATGCGGAACCGTCCCCCGGTGGGACGAGTTCCCCGGACACGCCGTGGTCGATCAACTTCGGCACGCCGGCGATCCGCGTGGCGAGACACGGCACCCCCAGCGCCATCGCTTCGAGCACCACGTTGGGCAAACCTTCCCGCAAACTGCTGAGCGCAAAGAGGTCCATCGCTTCGAATTCGCCCCGGACATCCGCGCGCCAGCCGGGCAGCGACACGTAGTCCCCCGAGCCGAGTTCGGCCCGCAGCGCTTCGAGGCGCGGGCGGTCGTCCCCTTCGCCGACGATCCGCAGTCGAACCGGATGGCCCGCATCGCGCAGAAACTTGACGGACCGGATCAACAGGTCGAATCCTTTCTCGGGCGAGAGCCGGCCGACGGCGCCGATCAGGAACTCGCCCGCGGGCACGCCGAGCAGCGACTTCGCTTCGGCGGTCGTCCGCGAGCTGGTATACTCGGCGGTGTCGATTCCATTTTCGAGCAGGACGCATTTGCTCCGGGCGACGCCGCTCCGCCGCGCGGCGTCGTAGAGATCCTCCGAGACGCAGAAGACGCGTTCGTAGCGCGGCAAGCAGAGCCGGTCGATGCGGTAGTACAGCGGCGTGCGGGCCGTGTTCTTCACCCAGCCGTGCAGGGTCGTCACCAACCGCATCGGCCAAAATCGGTTCAAGAGCAAGCCGAGCGCGTTCGTCTTGTAATCGTGTCCGTGCCAGATCGAGACGTTCTCGTCGCGGCACACCTTCAGCAGCTTCGGCACGACGCGCCAATCGGTGGCCCCGCGATCCGGGATCGTGATCAGCGGGGCCCCGTACTTCGCGGCTTTGCGTTCGATGTCGGCATAGCCGGGGTCGTTCGGCGGCGTCAGGTAGCCGCAGAGCATCCGGTACCCGAGGGGAGTCAGGAACCGCGGCGAGTTCAAGATCGTTTTGTCCGGGCCGCCGCCGGAGCCGGTGACGACGCGGGTATCGAAGACGACCGGCAACGGCCGGGGGAATCGGAGTGTCACGCGGGCACCTCTCACGCGGCGGGGAACATCGCGTCGATCAGCGGTCGCAAACAGCGGTCCCAGCGATGGTGCCATTCGACGAAGCGCCGGGCCGCGAGGCCGAGTTCCCATTGCCGATCGGCGTCAGTCAGCAATTCGCAGACGGTCGAAATCCATTCTTCTTCGGTGGTCGGCGACAGCAAGTGTTCCCCCGGCACGGCCTGCAACGCGCGGATCGCGGCCGGGGCGGCGACGGTCGGTTTCGCCAGCGCCATCGCTTCGAGCACCTTGTTTTGCAGGCCCCGGGCGATGCGGATCGGACAGACCGCCACGGACGCCTTCGCCACGTGCGGCCGCACGTCCGGAACCGGGCCGACGACCGTCACGCCGTCGAGGGCGCCGAGTTCGAGCACGGCCGCCGTCGGTTTGCGGCCGATGATCCAGAACTCGGCGGCGGGGCGGCGGGCCCGGATCGCGGGCCAGATGTCGCGCGCGAACCAGAGGGCCGCATCGATATTCGGGACGTAATCGAGCGCCCCGACGAACGCGCAGGCTTCGACCGTGTCGATGTCCGGCTGCGGTCGGAAGTAGTCGAGGTCGACGCCGTTGGTGGCGACGGTGCCGGCGCCGGGGCGAGTGAAGCCGTCGAAGACCGCGCACTCCGCCGGGCTGACGATCGTGACCGCGGTCGCCCATTCGGCGATCCATTGCTCCAACCGGCGGACGCGGTGTCCTTCCAGCGTGTAGAGCCAGTGCTTCGGCCCGCTCGCGGCATCGGCGTAATCGAACCATTTCTGCGAATCGACATCGACGAGATCGACGAAGCGCGGCCGGTTCGGCAATCCGTGGCGCTGGAGGTACGGGGCCAAGCTCGAGGCCGAGACGAGGGACGCATCCCATGTTTGCGCCGCGGACAACCGGCGGATCGCCGCGTCGAGTTTCGGTTCCGCGAAGAGGCCTTCGGACAGGCTCCCGCCCGTCAGCAAACTCCGGCCAGCCCGGAGCCAGCGGCCCGTCCCCGAGGCCGGAACGATTTCCACGGCTTCGCAAAGGCCCCGCAGGACGGCTTCGGTCGCGGCGACCACCGGTTCGTCTGCGAGGGCGACGAGCGTGACACGGGCGACCTTCGCCAGCTCCCGGAGCACGTGATAATTGCGAATGCGGTCGCCCTTATCGGGCGGGTACGGCACCCGGTGCGCGAGGTAGAGCACGCGGGGTTTCGGGTCCATCACGAATGGACCGGTTGCAAACGGACGGAGCTGGGGCGATCCAGGCGCGCCGGCCGGGCGACCGCCAAGAACTGGCGCAGGACGGCGTCCGGCGCCGGGAGGAAGAAGAGCCGCCGCAGCCAGGTCGGGCCTATGCCGGCGGCTTTCGCCACCGTGGCCATACAGATGCGGGCGTCGAACCAGAGGCTCCGGTTCGCGATGTAATAGAGGTCGTAATAGACTTTCCGGCGGACACTGAGGAGGTCCGAATCGGCCGGCATCTGCACTTGGGCCAGCCCGGTGATGCCGGGCTTGGCCACCATGCGGACGTCGTACCCCGGGATTTCGTCGCACAGGCCCTTCGACGCGATCACCTCGGGCCGCTCGGGCCGGGGGCCGACGAGGCTCATCTCGCCGCGGAGGACGTTGAGCAATTGCGGCAGTTCGTCGAGGTGCGTCTTCCGCAGAAATTTCCCCATTCCGAAGATGCGGTCGTCGCCGACCGGCGACCACTTCGGCCCGCCCGTCGCTTCTTCGACCCGGTGGTGCATCGAACGGATCTTGAAGATGCGGTACGGCAAGCCGCCGCGGCCGGTGCGGGTTTGCGCGTAGAAGCCGGGGCCGCGCGAGGTCAGTTTGACCAGCGCCCAAGCGAGGGCGACGGCGGGGAGGATCGGCACGAGCAACGCGAGGGCCACGAGGAAATCGACCGCCGGCTTCATGGCGACGTACCAATCTCCAGCGTTCACCGGGAGCCGAAGGCGAACGCGCGGACTGATGCAGTCGGCTTCCGTCCACAACTCGGGAACGCGGGCTTCGGAATTCGTCGGCAGAATGACCATAAATCCGGAGGCGTAGGGGGTGGTCGGTTCACGGCCGCGGGGCCCCGAGGGCCGTTTTCAACTCGCTCAGAAACGGCTCCAAGAAGTCGTCGGCGGGTTTCGGGCCCCGTCCAATCGCCCATACGGTTCAGAATGCCCATCAAGCGGTCGTTCGCCGCGGCGGGCGGTTCGGACTCCGCCGCCCGGGGTCGCAGGGCGCTTCCAACCCTAACCCCGGCGAACAAAGCCGCGATGGTGATTTTGCCGGACATCGGCTAATATAGTTCTGTCGTGTCGACAAGTTCCAACTCGTCGACACTTGCATTCTCGGCCAATATCAAATAACCGAATTCGGGATCGACTCGGCGACAAGTTGGAAACTGGTCGCCCCGCCGGAGCCATCACGCCGGCAACTGCTTGGCGTAGTTGCCGTAGGCTGGGATGTCCGATTTGATACCGTTCACCACCGCCCCAATCAGCGGGATGTTAAGTTGGGTCATCCGCTCGGAGGCGTCTTGAACCTTCGGCAGTTGGCTGACGCCTTGCAGGATGCTGAAGACGACGCCGTCGACGTGCTGGGCGACCAGCAGCGTGTCGGCCACCGGCAGGATCGGGCAGCTATCGACGACGATGATGTCGAACTGGCCGCGGAGGCGGTTGAACACCGCTTCGAGCGATTGCCCTTGGGCCAAGGCCGCGATCACGCGGTGGTTGCATTGCCCGGCCGGGATGATCCAGAGGTTCGGCACACTCGTCGATTGCACCGCGTCGGCGATGTCAATCTCTTGGAGCAGAATCTCGGAGCAGCCAGGGGCGATGGGAATGTCGAACAGCTTGTGCATGCTCGGGTTGCGGAGGTCGCAATCGAGGATCAGCGTTCGCAGGCCGGCAGTCGCCATGCTCGTGGCGAGCTGGCTCGACACCGAAGTTTTGCCTTCCCCCTGCATGGCGCTCGTCACGAGGATGATCTGCATTTGCTGGGTCTTGGCCGTGTGCAGCAGCATCGTCCGCGTGCTGTTCACCGACTCGTTCAAGATGAAGCGCCAGCTCTGTTTTTGGCTCGCCTCGCCCGAACGCAGGCTGGCCCGGCTCGGGAAAGCGGGGATCGTTCCGATGACGCGCATCCCGAGTTCGGTGACGACCTGGTCGACGCCGTCAACCCGGCGGTGGCGCCATTCGAGGTACGAGATGGTCAGCAAGATGCCGAGCATGGCAGCGCCCGCGGCCCCGGTGGCAAAGATCACCTTTTGCTTGAGATTATAGTTTTCGGCGATGATGGCGTCTTCTTGGATGCTGACGCGGGGCTCTTGGCTGCTCAGGATGCTTTCGGTCTCGCTCAGCTGTGTGGCCAATTTATCCCGCAGCACGATAGTCGGCGCGAGTTCGGTGTTGGCGACGGCGGTGTTGGCGGCGACGTTCCCGACCCCTTGGCCGAGGTTCTTGAACTGCCCCTCTTGGGACACTTTGGCCTCTTTTTGGGCTTTCAACTGCGCGCGGATCGGCACGATGGCTTGGGTGAAACGCTGTTTGCTGACGAGCAATTCTTTGCGGCGATCGTCGCGGATCTCCTTGAGAAGTTCCGGACTCACGGTTTTGCGTTCGACATCGAGCGCGAGCTTTGCGGCATCGAGTTCCTCTCGCATTAATTTCAGCTTCAGATTACCGGGCTGAACTTGCTTGCCGTATTTGTCATAGGCCGCTTGGAGCTTAGCGACCGCATCCACTTGCAAGCGGACGCGGTCGCTAAGCTCGACGACTTTCACGATTGATCCGGGGTCGATCGCCACTTCGCCTTTCAATTCGCCCTCGATTTGCGAAAGCTCGGCGGTTAGGCGGACGTCTTCGCTTTCGAGGCGACCGATTTCTCCGGTCAAACGGTTGATCTCGGTCACGATCAATTGTTTCTGCAGTCCCACTTCGCCGACGCCGTTCCTATTCACATCGAGCTGGAGTTGGGTATTGATCGAGATGATTTTTTTATTGGCTTCGTCTTTCGCATCGCTGAGTTGTTTACGCTGCCGCTCCAGCCCCGACTGCTCCTCTTCTTTGGCTTCCAAGACGTAGTGCTGCACGAAGGCCGACAGCAACGTTCGGAGTTGCTCTTTGTCGTCGCCGTTCATTATCACATGCAGCATTTCGGGAGAATCGAATTTGATCACGAGCAAACTTTCGTAGACGCCGGCTTTGTCGCCTACCATCATCGGGAGGTTGCCGACTCCCGGGAGGTTGCCGACGCGGGCCAAGAAAGCCCGCGACTTCATGTTGGCGAGCTGGTTCTCCTTGAACCGATCGAACGCGTCGTTGTTGTAGTTGTTCGCCCCGCCTTTGGCGGCGGTCGCCCGCATGTAAATGATCGCACGGACTTGGTGCTTGCCGGACGGCATGACAATCCAAATGGCCGCGACGATCACCGAGGCGACGATGCCCCCGATGAGCACGCCGAGCACCCAGCGACGCTTGAACGAACTGAACAACTCGGCCAGAGTCGGCTGCGACGCCAGGCCGGCCACCGCAGCCACCGCGGACGGAGCGGACGACAACGAATTACCCGGATTGGGAAGAGTCATGGGTAATTTCCGAGGGTCGACGGACGACCCGATCCAACGGATGCGAATCTCGAACGATGCAAAGTCGAGAACGCAGAGATATTAAACGAAATCGCACAACGGGATGGAATCCCAGAGCAATAAAAATTAGCTCGCAAGATTGCAAACCGGTGCCGAGCCGAACTTTAAGCCGTCCGCAAATTTGCGCCGATTTCGGGATATCGCCCGAAAACCCGCTGCTTGAAATTTACGGACTCTGTGATCCCCCACACAATGTATCTTACGCGGTCGCCCATGTCGAATATTTTACGAGACTTCGACAACTCGGATCGGGTGATTGCGCCTAAAATTGTGAAACCTCGAAAAAGTCGCAACGGCGGGGTTTTTCGATCAACAGCGGGGTCGGGGTATGCCGATGGGATGGATAGGAACGGCTGTTGCGGTCGAATCGGTTTTGGAGCCGATTCGCCAGCGTCCGCGAACCATCTGACCCAGTCGAACTCCAGAGGCTCCGCCATGTCCATCAATCTGGGACGTGCGTTACGATTGACCACTCTTTACGTCGGCGCCACCGCGGCGCTGGCCGGCCTCGGTTGCCAAGCGGGCACGCCCAAGCACGCCGACCTCCAAGCCACCACGGAAGTGCCCAAAGAGTTGGACAAGATCACGATGCCCTCGTATACGGTCGAAGCCCCGGATATCCTGCGCATCGATGCCCAACGACTGATCCCGCTCCCGCCGTATAAAATCGAGCCGCTCGATGTCCTGTACTTGTACGACCCCAAAGCCCCCGAATCGACGCCGATCAACGGGTTGTACCCGGTCGATCCGGACGGCACCATCAACCTCGGCCCGACCTACGGCGGGAGTTTCAAAGTCGCCGACGTCACCGCCCAAGAGGTCGAAAAGTCGCTGGCCAAGCACCTCATCAAATTCAACAAAGAAACGACACCGTCGGTCTCGTTGGCCCAATCGAAGGGGGTTCAACAGGTCCGGGGCGAGCACCTCGTCCGCCCCGACGGCACCGTCGGCCTCGGCAGCTACGGCAGCGTGTACGTCGCCGGGATGACCCTGCCCCAAGTGAAGGTCGCCATCGAACAAGCCTTGTCGCAGAAGCTGTTGCGGCCGGAAGTGTCCGTCGACGTCGGGGCGTTCAACAGCAAATGGTATTACGTCATCACCGACTTCGCTGGCAGCGGCGAGCAAGTGGTGCGGCTGCCCATCACGGGCAACGAGCTCGTCCTCGACGCCATCAGCCAGATCGGCGGCCTCTCGGCGGTGTCGTCCAAGAAGATCTGGATTGCCCGCCCGGCCCCGGCCGGGAGTACGCAGGATCAGATTTTGCCGGTCGATTGGAGAGGGGTCTCGCGCCGGGCTCAAAGCCGGACGAACTACCAAGTCCTGCCGGGCGACCGGGTGTTCATCATGGGGAATCCGCTGAACAAGCTCGACTCGCAAGTGTCCAAGATCCTCAACCCGGCGGAACGGATCTTCGGCTTCTCGTTGCTCGGGTACGGCCTCGTCCGCTCGACCCAGACCGGGAGCATCTTGGGCGGCGGGGGCGGGGGTCGGTAACGGCGGAAGCTCCGCCCGCAGGGATTGCACCGCGGCTACCGTTTCAAAGATCGACGAAACATCATTCCGACGGCGGGCCGGGTTCATGGGAACCCGGCCCGCCGTCGATTCATTGAGTAGCCCAGAACGGGCATCGACGTGCGGAATTCGGAATGCGGTGCGCGGAATAAAAGATTATTCTGGAGTGCCACCCCCGATGACCCGCACCTGCAGAAAGGGAATTCCGATGAACCGATTCTTCTTAACCACCTCGGCCGCGCTCTTGTTCGCCCTCGCCGGCGACCCCCCGACCGCGTCGGCGCAACCGCAAGCCCCCGGCGGTGGGATCTCGCGCCCGACGTTCAGCCCGTACTTGAACCTCCTCGGCGGCGGACGCAGCCCGGCCTTCAATTATTTGGGCATCGTCCGGCCGCAGCAGGAGTTGAACCAGCAGCTCGGCCAACTCCAGCAGCAGGTCACGCAGCAGAGCCAGTTGATCAACCAAGCCAACCAAGCCAACGAAGCTTCGGACGAGTCGTTACTGCCGCCGACGGGGAACGTCTCCGTCTCCAACAGCACCGGCGGCTATTTCAACCGCATTCCGGGCATCAGTGCCGGGGGCGGTAGTTCGGTCGTCGGGTTCAACCGGCCGCTCGGCGCCGTCGGTAGGGCCGCCGCCGGCAGTGCCTTCGTCCCCACACCCTCAGTATCGGCGTGGGGTCGGATTCCTAGCACGAGTAGTGCCGGCGGCGGCAGGGCCGGCGGCGGCAGTGGCAGTGGCTTCGGCCCCGCACCCTTCGGCCCCGTACCCTTCGGCTTCGGCCCCACACGTCCCGCCGGCCGCCGTTGATTCGCATTGCATTCCTTTCCATTCCGAACACGCAAGGATTCGTACGATGTTTGCGCTACGATTATTGGCGGTCGGTGCAGTCGCCACCGCTGGGGCCGGCGGCGCCTTCGCCCAAGGGTGCGATACGCCGGGTGGCTGCGGCCACAGCCCGCTCTTCGGCACCGGGGCGCTCTTCGCGCCGAATAAGCACCTCGCCCGCTACCCGGACGCGAACTCCCCGCGCTGCGCGACCAAAACGTACCCGATCTCGGATTGGAAGTACATCAGTAAGTACTGTGGGCCGACCTTGAATCCCGGGACCTCCTACGGCTTCTCCCCGACCAAATGGCGGCGTTGGGACGAAGCGTGCCCCACTGGCATCGGATACGCTGCAATTTTGCCGAGCCCGATCATCGTGGAAACGGCGCCGACTACCCCGATGCCGATGCCCACGCCGAGTACCCCGTTGCCGTTGCCGATGCCGATGCCCGCCCCGATTTCCCCGGCCAAAGACCCGATTCCGAATGTCTCGCAGGAAGCGGCCTCGATTTCCGTAGCCCCGGCGCCGCTGCCGATGATCGGCGTGATTCCGGTGATCCCGGCCGAGCACGGCAAGTTCGACGGTGCCGCGCCGATGCTCCCATTGCGGACGCTGCCGAGCACCGTGGTGCCCCCGGTCCGCGATTTCCCGGAGCGCAGCCGGAATTGATTGGTATGGTAAGGGCGGGTTCCGAAGCCTCCCACCCGCCCTTACGCCAGTCACTCCCCGACTTGCAAGCCGATCAATTTCTGATCGTCGCGCAGGTACAACTTCCCATCGCTGAGGGCCGGGTGGGCCCAAGTCTCGCCGCACACCTTAGCCCGGGCGAGCTCTTTGTATTCTCTGGCGTTCGGCTCGAGCAGCATGAGGTGGCCGCCGTCGTCGAGGAACAGGAGTTTGCCGTCGCCGGTCTTCACGAGGGCAGCGTGATACTTGCCGACGTTCCCCTTTTCCCAAGCGATCTTGCCTGTCTTGGCTTCGACGCACCGCAGCGTGATCGCGGCGTTCGTCAGGGTGGCTTTGCCGTTGACCATGTAAAGGTACTCGCCCACGGCCACGGGCGTCGAGAAGTAGCACGTTAGCTTGTCGTTCTTCCAAACCTGCTTTGGCACGCCGTCGACGATTTTGATCCCGACCGAACCGGACATGACCGAACCCGCGACGTAGAGGTCGCCGACCTTCACCGGCGTCGTCGAACTCTCGAGCAGTTTGTCGACGAATGGGAACTTCCAGAGTTCCTTGCCATCGCCCGCGTTCAGGCTGCGGATGTGCGAATTCGTGAGGAAGATCAATTCGGTTTTGTCGCCGGTGCCCCCGGTGATGGGCGATGCGTAACTCGGGGTGTCCCCGGTCGATTGCCACGCGACTTTGCCGGTGGCTTTGTCGAAACCGACGATCCCCGCGTCTTGGCCGCCGACCATGATGATCACGTGCGCCCCGACGACCGTCGGACTGGTGCTCGCCCCGAAGACGAGGTTCTTGGCCTTGAAATCTTTGAGGGTATCGACCGTCCAGACGACTTCGCCCTTCTTGGCGATGTTCCAACAGGCGAGCACGCCGGTGTTGCCGAGGGTGTAAACGCGATCCCCGTCGACCGTCGGCGTGCCGCGCGGCCCCTCGCCGAAGAGCGGCTGGAACTTGGCCCGCTCATAGCTCGACTCCCAGAGCCGTTCGCCCGTCTTGGCGTCGAACGCGGCGAGCGCATCGGCGTCCTTCTTCGCCGGCTTATAAAACGCGTAGACGATCCCCTTGGCGACCACCGGCGAGCTGTGCGCTTCCCCGACGGCGACGCTCCAGACTTCCTTCGGTTTGTCCTTCCACGCCGGCACGATTTCGGCCGAGGTCGAATCGCGATTCGCCCCGAGGAACTGCGGCCAATCCGCGGCGAACGCCGGGAGGGATGCGGACATGCAAACGAGTGCGAGAAGCCGACGCATGATGAGGTTCTCCTGTTCGAACTGAAAACTGAAGCCTGACAACTGATGACTGTTGTCGAGGAAGTTAATTTTTAAACAGATATCAGCGGTCGAATGTTAGACATCAGTCAAGACGCTCAACGGCATCCGTGCATTCGATACCGGCGCGCCGACTGCGCGCTCAGCCGCATTCAGCATCGTATGCAGCGGGGCGTAGTTCCAACCCGTATCATATTCGTCGGCGATGGCCTTCAACTTCGCCACGGCGGCTTCGGTGATCGCGTGTTGCGGCTCTTGGAAAGTCGGATCGCAGAAGTAAATCCGGCAACCGAGCGGGCGCGATTCGCGGGCGGTGCAAAGTCCCTGCACTTGGAAGGGGCAGAAGTCCCGGCTCACGGGCTTGGAGTAAGCCGGGGCGGTCTCCAGCAAGATGTCCGCTTCGAATTGGCTGAGGAACAGCGTGTGACCGTATTCGGTGAACCGGCAACAGCGGCCCGACGCATCGCAGCGCGGCTTCGCAGCGGCCACGG
Organism: Fimbriiglobus sp.; assembly: GCA_025352235.1. Taxonomy (GTDB): domain Bacteria; phylum Planctomycetota; class Planctomycetia; order Gemmatales; family Gemmataceae; genus JALHQU01. The sequence goes on along the minus strand of JANXTU010000045.1, from coordinate 6,555 downwards.
CCGCATCGACCTCGGCGTACACCTCCAGCACCCGGGTTCGCAGTTCGGGGTCCATCAGATTTTGATGACTTTGACGCGGCGCAGAATCTCTTCGACGGGGATCAGTTCGCCGCGACCGGAGCCGGGGCAGTCGCCCTCGGTGCGGTCCCACGCCTCGGGCGATTCGAGGTTGCTCTCCCAAAACGGCCACGTCCGGCACTGGCGGGGCCGCACCGAGTAGACGGTGCAGCCACGCTCGGCATCGTAGAAGACGCAGGCCCCGTCGGCCTTTTCGCGCAGTGTCACCTTGCCGCGCGACTTCTTGGTGTACAGCGCGATGAACTCGTGCCGGACATCGCCGCGGAATTTGGCCAGCTTGTCAATCTCCTCGTCGTTCACCCAGACGAACCCCGGCTCGCCGGTGCAGCACTTCCCACACTGCGTGCACTCGAAGCGCAGCCCGTCTTGGAACCAAGGTTGTTCGGCGGGTGTCATCGATCTGCCCCTTCGCCCCGCAGCGCCGCGAGCAACTCCGCCTGCACCCGCCCGTTGGTCGCGCAGCAGTCCATGCGGAAGGGGTCGAACGGCGCCCCGTCGGCCGCGTTCATCGCCCCGCCCGCTTCGAGCACCAGCGCCGCCCCGGCCGCGACATCCCAGCTCCAGTTGTCGTAGGCCCAGTAGCCGTCGAGCCGACCGCAAGCGACGTAGGCCAAGTTGAGGGCCGTCGAACCGGTGCGGCGGATCGATTGCGAATGCTTGGCGACTCGCTTCCACGCTTCGAGGTTCCGCAGTTGCGTCTCGTAGTTCGACGGGAAGCCCGTGCACAGCAGCGAGTCGCCGAGCATCGCCGTTTGGCTCACCCGCATCGGCTGGCCGTTCAGGAACGCCCCGTGCCCCTTGGCGCAAGTGAAGATTTCCTTCATGCGCGGGTCGAGGATGACGCCGACGACCGGCTCGCCATGGAGCCACAGACCGATGGAAACGCAGTACGCCGGGAGATCGTGGACGTAATTGCAAGTGCCGTCGAGTGGGTCGACGATCCACGCCGGCGCGTCGCCGGTGGGCCGGGTGCTTTCGATGCTGTGGCCGAAGTGATCCTCTTCACCGACGAAGGCGTGATCCGGATACTTCCCGAGCAAGTGCGCCCGCACCGCCTTCTGCGACGCGATGTCCGCCTCGGTCACGAGGTTGTTGCGTTCCTTCTCGGTGACGTGGAACTTGCTGCGCCAGTCTTCGAGGATCGCCGCGCCGATTTTCGCGGCCTCGACGGCGGTTTCGAGATACTCGGCCAGCGGGTAGGATGCGATGGGTGTCATGCCGTCATCATACGGAACCGCCCCGCCGCGGCGTTGCGGGCTTTCCCCGCCGTCGGTACAACAATTGCCAAGCAGGAATCGAACCCCGAGGATCCGCGACGATGTTCTCCCCGCGCCGCTTCGTGCTGCTCCTCAGCCTCGCCCTCCTCGCGGGGTGGGTCGTCACAGGCCGCGTTCGGGCGATCCCGGAACCCGATCCGGTGCTCCTTCCTAAACTCGGCGTCGTCGAAGGCGTCCGCGCGAAAGTGGACATGCCCGAGGGGGCCTCGCCGGCCAAGTTCGAGGGCGAGCCGATGTTCGCCTCGGTGAAGCTCAAGCCGAACTACGGACTCGTCGAGTTCGACACGGCCAAAATGAAACAACTCACCATCGACAAAGTCGAAGGCGACACCGTCAGCGCCACCATCGAACTCAACGACGGCCATCTCTTCCACGGGCAGTTGCTCACGGCCCAACTCCCCGTCCAGGACGGCGCGGAAATCCGGCAATTGCCCCTCGCAACCGGGTTGAAAGTCAAATTCTCCAAGCCCGGCGATTTCAGCCTGCTCGCCGCGATCGTCGGCCTCGTCACGCTCACGCTCATGGAAGTCGTCCTCGGCATCGACAACGTCATTTTCCTCGCGATCATCTCCGGCAAGCTCCCGGCCGAGCAGCAGCGTATGGGCCGGCGCATTGGATTAGGCGCCGCGCTCGTCACAAGGCTGGCGCTGCTCGCGACGCTGTCGTTCTTGCTCGGGTTGACCAAGCCGCTGTTCGAATTGCCCGAGTTGCCCTTCTTCGACAATCACGAGGCACGCGGGATTTCGTGGCGCGACCTGATCCTGCTCGTCGGCGGGACGTTCTTGATCGGGAAGAGCACCTTCGAGATGCACGAAAAAGTGAAGGACGCCAAGCAAACCGAATCGTCGGCGGTGAAAACCGCCGCGAGCTTCGCGTCGGTCATCGTCCAGATCGCCATCATCGACATCGTCTTCTCGCTCGATTCCGTCATCACCGCCGTCGGTATGGTCGATCAGCTCTGGGTCATGGTCACGGCCATGGTCATCGCGGTGCTCATCATGCTCGCCTTCGCGGAACCGATCAGCCGGTTCGTCGAGAAGTACCCGACCGTGAAAATCCTGGCGCTCAGCTTCCTCATCCTCATCGGCGTGCTGCTCGTCGCCGAAGGGTTGGGGCAGCACATCGACAAAGGCTACATCTACTTCGCCATGGCCTTCGCCGTCTTGGTCGAATTCATCAACACCCGTCTGCGTCCGTAATGGTGCCGGTGCGCCGCGGGAGAAACGAAAAAACGCGGGCCGAGAGTTCGACCCGCGTTCGCCATTTCACCGTTCGGCTCCCGCTCAGGCGGAGCCGTTGACTTTGAGGAAGAACTCCGGGTTGGCGAGGATATACGCGCCGGGAAGCGTCGGCGAATCGGTCAAGCGCTCGAGGTCGGACCACGTCTGGAGTCCGACCTCGTCGACTTCGCGCTGGAGGAAGGCGAGGTACATGCCATTGATCTGGCGGAACACCGATTCGTCGGAGAAGACCACGCTGCGGATCACTCCCTCCGGCGATGTCCCAGGCGCGGCCGCATCGAATGCGATGCCGTTCGTATGGAGTTCGAAATCCCTCGGCCGGCTCTCGCCGAGCAGGTTGGCGAAGAGGAAGCGGAGCCGCTCTCCGGCGTCGGAGAAGCGGTTCAGGAATTCCGCCGACTGCAGGATGCCGCCTACGACATCGAGTTCGCCGACTCCGGCCAGCAGGGCGTCCACGTGACCCTGGCTCGCCGCTTCGCCGGCCCGCTCGCGGCCGAGGAGTTGGCGGTAGTAGCTATCGACCTGCAAGTTGCGGTGTTCTGCGGAGTTCCAGATCAGCAGGGCGACTTGGCGGCGGGCCGCTTCGTGCGCTTCCGCGTTGGTCGAGTCGAGGACGGGCAGCAACCGCGTGTAGGTCGTGAATTCGGCGCTGCCGTCGACATTCAGTCCGCTCGCTTCGCGGCCGAGGATCGTCCGGTAGAGTCCGCGGACGTAGTTCTCGTTCGCGTCCGAACTGGATTGACGATAGAGGTCCCGCTGCGGGAAGACCGGCACCACGGGGCTGACCGGCACAGCGGCGAAGTTGCCGTCGCGGGGAGTCGAATCGGTGCTCGCGAACGACGGTCGCCTTTCGACGGCGCCCGATGTCCCGACCTGCACCGTCGGGAACGTGTAGCGGCCCGCGGCGTCGGTGGTGGCGACCGGCTCGCCCGGATCGAGTCGTCCGTTCGAATTCGTGTCGAAGAAGACGTCTTCGCCCGGGAAGCCTCGTTCGCCGGGGTTCTGGACGCCGTCCGCGTTCGCATCGACGAACACCACGCCGGTGAGCGGCGACGAGTTCTCCGTGATCGTCGGGACATCGGTCGCGAGCGACTCGTTCCCGGCGGCGTCCGTCGCGGTGACCAGGAAGTTGTTGGCGGCGTCCTGCGTCAAGAGCGTGGCGATATTGAAGGCGGTCGCAGCGGCGCCGAGTTGCTGCTGGCTCACCACCGTGTCGCCGCCGTCGATGACGCCGTTGTTGTTCACGTCGAGGTAGATCTGCACCAAGCTGCCGGCCTCGGCCGTCCCGGTGATGGGGAATGAGTCGGCGTTGACCGACGTCGCGGTGGCCGGACTGGTGACCGTGGGACCGACCGGTGTGATCGAATCTTCGGTGATCGTCGGAACGTCGACCGGCGTCGACTGGTTGTTCGCCGCATCCGTCGCCCTAACGAGGAAGTTGTTGGCGGCGTCCTGCGTCAACGGCGTGGTGACGCTGAAGGCCGTGGCGCCGACGCCGAGTTGCTGCTGGCTCACCACCGTGTCGCCGGCGTCGATGACGCCGTTGTTGTTGACATCGATGTAGACGCGCACCAGGCTTCCGGCCTCGGCCGTCCCGGTGATGGGGAACGTCGCGGCGTTGACCGAAGTCGCGGCGGCCGGACTGGTGACCGTGGGACCGACCGGTGTGATCGAATCTTCGGTGATCGTCGACACAGCCACCGGCGTCGACTGGTTGTTCACCGCATCCGTCGCGGTGACGAGGAAGTTGTTGGCGGCGTCCTGCGTCAGGGGTGTGGCGACGCTGAAGGCCGTGGCGCCGGCGCTGAGCTGCTGCTGGCTCACCACCGTGTCGCCGGCGTCGATGACGTCGTTGATGTTCACGTCGATGTAGACGCGCACCAGGCTTCCGGCCTCGGCCGTCCCGGTGATGGGGAACGTCGCGGCGTTGACCGAAGTCGCGGTGGCCGGACTGGTGACCGTCGGGTCGACCGGTGCGATCGAGTCTTCGGTGATCGTCGGCACGTCGGTCGGTGCGCTCTCGGTCGGTGGGCTCATGGCATCGCCGGCGCTTGTCGCGGTGACGAGGAAGTTGTTGGCGGCGTCCTGCGTCAAGGGCGTGACAATATTGAAGGCCGTGCCGGTGCCGAGCTGCTGCTGGCTCACCACCGTGTCGCCGACGTCGATGACGCCGTTGTTGTTCACGTCGAGGTAGATCTGCACCAAGCTGCCGGCCTCGGCCGCCCCGGTGATGGAGAACGTCGCGGCGTTGACCGACGTCGCGGTGGCCGGACTGGTGACCGACGGGCCGACCACTACGACAAACGCGTCCGAAGTCAGTTGGAGCGACGGATCGTTGACCGAGCCGCCGTACTCGACGACATACCCTGCGACGGATTCGGTTTGGACTAAGTCGTTCCACCGCGCATTCGGCCGGAGGTGGGCGTAGTCCTGTCCGCCGCTGTCGTTCGGTTGGGTGCTGGTCCAGTTGTTATATTCGCCACCGACAGTAGACCCGCCGCTGAGACCCTGCCAGAACTGGATCCCCGCGTCCGGCCCGGTCGCCCACTGCCAAACCCCTTCGCTGGCCGCATCGCTGGCCCCGATCCAGGCGTCTGCGGCGCCCGCTTTCGTGGCCGCGAAGCTGTTCTCGGCGTCCGAGCGAAGAGTCGCCAAGTAGCCCTGGAGGCCGAAGATAGTACGCCCCGATGCGGCCGCTTCGGCCGCGCCCCAGTTGATGCTCGGAGCGGAGACGAATTCATAGAAGTGGCCGCTCGTCGGGTCGACGTAGGCGCCCGGCGGCACGAAGGAGAACGTGATCATGCGGGCGGTGAAACTCGGGTTCGCACCGTCGATGTTCTGGTACTGCACCGAGCGGAGAGCGGTTTCGTATTGGGCGACGGTAGCGGTGCCGGTCAGAGTGAGGACGCCGTTGGCCGTGTTGTAGCTGCCGGTGATGCCGTTTTGATTCGTGAACAGGAGCCGGTCTTCCGTGACGTCGAGGTTCCTGGTGATCGCGACCGAAGCGGACGCGAGGTTCCCGGTGGCACCGGTGATCGTGAGATTCGGATCGACCGCGATCCCAGCACCGCCGGCGAGCGCACTCGTCACGGAACCGCTGCCCGTGAGCACCGGGGGAGCCGCAGCATCGGCCCGCGGGGCGACGTTCAGCACGAGGTTCGACACCTTCAGCTCCTCACTGCCGCCCACCGGGTTGGCGATGACGAAGGTTAGAGTGTGGCTACCGGTGGAAAGTCCGGAAATGCCGACGCTGAACGGTTTCGCCGGGGCGTAGCCCACATAGACTGGCAGAGAGGGCGTCGAAGCGGCCGAGACACCGTCGATGCGGATGCCGTGAACGATTATAGATGCGGTGATTAGACCGGACAAAGTGGCCCCAGTTAGGGTCGTTCCGACCGGTATGGTGAACGTGGTCTCATACAGATAGTGGCCACCGCTGCCGACGAGTCCGCTCGCATTCGGGGAGATGTAGCCGGTGCCGAAACGACTGGTGATGTCGGCGTCGGGGCCGCTCCCGTCTGGGTTCCCGGTAATCGTGTAGTGGGTATCGACCCCGCTGGTCAAGATCGCGCCCGTGCCATCCACGGCGGTGTCAAAGAGTCCGTATGCGAGCTGCGTGGGCGTCGTTCGATCTTCGAGAGATTCCAGCCGGAGCTTGCTGCTCCGTGCGGTGCGGTGCGGTGCGGCGAGCTGCTTCAGCCAGTGAGTCATCATCATGTCGCAGACCTCGCAGTGACGGAGTGGGGATGAGTCAGGGTTCGCGTCGGAAGCGAACTTTTGTAGTTTTTAAATAAATAAGGATGCCCAGCGTGAAAGGTGTAGGCACTGTTGACATTTATGCGAGCCAGAGCATGGTGCCGGCGAGTTGGAGCATGGCCAAGAAGTTGCGGGCGGATTTCTCGTAACGAGTCGCCACGCGTCGACAGTTCTTGAGCCGATTGAACAGACGTTCGATTTGA